>DASRBG010000187.1:0-14739 GCA_035653735.1 Gemmataceae bacterium | reverse complement strand
ACGATTATTTCATAGCTGTCTGGTGCCATCGTCTGAACGGCGAGAGCGCCAAGACAACGGCCGAGTAGCTCCGGCCGGCGATAGGTGGGCACCACGACCGACACACGAAGGCTCATGCCGACGGTTTCTCCAGCAAGTACGAGCCGATCACCAGCGCATCGAGCGGCGAAGTCCAGAAACACTCGACCGCATCGCGCGGCGTGCAGACAATCGGCTCGCCGCGCGTGTTGAACGAGGTATTGACCAGTACCGGTACGCCGGTCCGTGCCTGGAATGCCTTGAGCAGGTCATAATAACGCGGACACTGCTCGCGGTTGATGGTCTGGATGCGCGCCGTGCCATCCACGTGCCGCACGGCGGGAATGCGTTTGGCCTTTTCCGGCTGCACCTGATGGACGAAGAGCATGAACGGCGAGACATCCGCGCCGACGAACCAGTTGCCCGCTTCTTCCTCCAACACCACCGGGGCGACGGGGCGAAAATCCTCGCGGTCCTTGATCTCGTTGAGCCGAGCTTGCATGTCGGGATGGATCGGTGAAGCGAGGATCGAACGCGCGCCCAAGGCGCGGGGGCCAAACTCCATCCGCCCCTGGAACCAGCCTATGATCTTGTTTTTGACCAGAATGTCGGCCGTTTCCTCCGCGACGTTCTTCAAACGACGGAACGGCACTTTTGTCCACAGGAGGAATTTCTCAATTTCGACATCGTCGTAGTCCGGGCCCAGGTAAGCGTGGTTCATCGTGTAAGATCGCTCCTGAGCGCCGCGCTCGCGGGCGTCCACCCACAGCGCGGCGCCGAGAGCGGTGCCGGCATCGCCGGCGGCCGGCTGCACCCAGATGCGTTGAAACGGGCCATCATCGCGCAGCCGGGCGTTCATGACGCAATTGAGGGCCACGCCGCCCGCCAGACATAAATCCGTTTCTTTCGATTCTTCGTGCAACCAGCGAGCCAGCTCCAGCACCGTTTCTTCCAGCACGACCTGGAGTGAAGCGGCGATGTCATAATGCCTCTGCTCGATCTCGGCTCCGCGCAACCTTGCCGGCCCGAAACGCTCTTCTAATCTCAGTTCGCCGATGGTGTACTGTCCCTTCTTTCCAAGCTGGACGATCTCGCGGAATTCGCGCAGATACTTCGGCTGGCCGAAGGACGCTAGGGCCATGACCTTGTATTCGTCGCAGGAGTGCAGGAAGCCGAGGTAGCCAGTGACGGTCTCGTAAAGCAGCCCCAGCGAGTGCGGCATTTGCACTTGGCCGAGCCATTCCAAATGATTGCCGTTGCCAACGGCGTAGCCGGTCGTCGCCTTTTCGCCGCGGCCGTCGAGCGTCAAGACGGCGGCACGGGGAAATGGCGAAACGTGAAAAGCACTGACCGCATGCGCCAGGTGATGCGCGACCCAGTGCCAGCGAAAAGGAATGTTTTGCACCGAGAGGCCGCGCAGCCGGGTTTGTAGATGGTGCGGCCAACCATCGCAGAGGTGGCCGGGCGCGTGCAGGATCGACGCCAGAAACAGGGGATCCCACACCGTATCGAACCCCTGCGGCGGCGGCTGTGGTCCAACCTTCAGCGGGAGGAGCACACTCTTATCGTAACCCTTGGGCAGCAGCAGATACGGATCGAATGAATAAGCGACATGATCGATGTCTTTGATCGTCAATCCGGCCTGGCGCAGGCAAAAGTCGATGGCGTGGAAGGGCAACTCCCAGGTCGAGAACGGCACCGGACGCTTGCCGTGCTTAATGTGCGTGAAACGCTCCTCCTCCGCGGCGGCGACGATCCGGCCATCGGAAACAAGACAGGCGGCCGGATCATGAAAGGCTGCGTTGATACCCAGAGTGTGCATGATAATCCCCCTCATACGCTGCCGGTCGTCCGAGCCAACAAGGGCAATCTTTGCTGACTCGGACGACTGGCTAACAGTTCCAGCGCCGCCCGCGCCACGGCGTCCGGCGGCACGCGCGCCAGACAGTCATGGTGCCCTTGAGGGCAGACGCTCTTGAAGCAGTTCTTACAGGGCACATCGTGGTAGAGGACTCGTTGCGGTATTTGCCAGGGCGTGTGCTGCGGATTGGTTTGGGCATACAAATCCACAACCGGCGTGCCGACGGCCGCGGCAATGTGTGCCGGCCCGGTATTGTTCGTGATGAGCACCGGCGCTAGCTCCACCAACGCCGCCAACTCCGCCAGGCTGAGCCGTCCCGCCAAGGAATGCGAGGGAGCGCCCATCGCCGCACGAATGCTCTCGATCAACTCGCGCTCGCCATCTGAGCCGGAAAAGACGATCGGCAAATCGTGTTCGCTAGCTAGCAACTCGGCCGCCTCCGTGAAGCGCTCGGCGGGATAACGCCGCGATGGCGCCGACGCCCCTGGATGAATAAGGATCCAGGGACGGCCGCCGGCCAAACCCAGCTCATGCAGCATGCTCCGGATGCGCCGAGACGCGCCGAGGGGTACGCTTAGGGACAATCGTTCATTTGTCGTGCGGCAGCCGATGGTCGTGACAAGATCGAGCTGGCGGCGCACCTCGTGACGGATGAATTGTCCCGGCTCCGGCTCCTGTACCCAATCGGTCAGCAGTTGGTAGGGATTTTCGCGGCAGTGAGCCAGACGGCGCGGGATGTCGGCCAACAGGCACAGCATCGCCGCCGGCAGCGGGTTTTGACTGAACACCGTGAAGATAACGGCGGCATTGAATCGCCTCCGCTGGAGACGGTGGATCATGGCGAAATCGGGCTTGCTGTCGCTGCGCGGAGCGGTGGCCTTCATCCACGGCGCGTCGTAGATGATACAGTCGTCGATCTCCGGCACTAGAGGCGCCAGCGCCGCCGCGGCGGGGGAGGTCAGCAGCGTGAGACGGCGGCCGGGGTGCGACTGCTTCAAGGCACGCAGGGCCGGCGTGGTCATCAACACATCGCCCAGCGCATCCAGCCGTACGCACAGCACATTCTCGGCTCGTTGCCAATCCGCCGTAGCATTCATGACGTCGCCTGTCCATTTAACACAGGGAAAGCCGTTGACGGCGCGGCGTGCGAGCCGCCGCGAATGCGATCGATCAGGCTCGTCGTCGAACGATCTTCAACCAACGGCAGAATGCGGACGATTCCGCCCTGTTCTTCCACCAGGCTCGCCTCGGGCAGCCGATCGCGGGTGTAATCGCCGCCCTTGACGAAGATGTCGGGGCGAACGAGGCGGATCAGCTCATGCGGCGTGTCCTCGTCAAACGGCACCAGGTAATCGACGAAGCGCAAGGCCGCGAGGACCGTCAGGCGGTCTTCGAGAGTATTGATGGGCCGGCTCGGCCCTTTCAGCCGGCGGATGCTGGCGTCGGAATTGACGCCGACGACAAGGATGTCGCCCAGCTCGCGGGCGCGCCGCAGATAGCTAACGTGGCCACGATGGAGAATATCGAAGCAGCCGTTGGTGAAAACGATTCGCCGACCCTGACGCCGATGTTCCGCCAACTCCGCGGCAAGTCGGGCGCGGCTGGCGCTGGGTGCGCCATCGGCCAAGAGACGCTCGCGCAGCTCCGCGGCCGAGCAGACGGCCGTGCCCTCCTTGGCGACGACGACAGCCGCCGCCGCCGAAGCAATCTCCGCTGCCGCCGGCGTATCGGCCCCGGCCGCCAGAGCCAGCGCGAACGCGGCCAGGAAGGTATCGCCGGCCCCGGAAGGACAACCGCGCGAGGCAGGACGGGCGAAGGTTCGATAGGGCACGCGGTCGCGCTCCAGGAGGATGGCCCCATCGCGGTCCAGCGTGACGGCGGCAATGCGTGCGCCGGTCTGATCGAGCAGGCGCTTCTCGTTGCGGATGATCTGCGCGGCCCGATTGTCCGGCTCGCTCTCGCTTGTCAAGTTGAGGACTTGTATCGCTTCCGCATAATTCGGCTTGATCGCGGTCAATCCCACGCGGCGATACGCGCGCAACTGTTTCGAATCGGCGACGAGAATACGCGGTGAATGTGCTTGCAGCCGGCTCAGCGCCGCGATCACGACCGGGGTCAGCACTCCGTATCCATAGTCGGAGACGATCACGGCGTCGCAGACAGAGAACCGTGCTTCCAAACGCTCGATCAGCCGCTTTTCGTAGTTGGAATCCAGAGGGCCTGTATCGCCCTGATCGAAGCGCACGAGGATCTGGCCGCACGCGCAGACCCGCTGCTTGGATAATGTTCGCCGTTTGCAGTGTGTAAGGACATGCTCGGCGGCGATGCCCTGCTGTTCGAGGCAGCGTTGCAGCAGCATTCCCTCAGCATCGTTGCCGATCACGGATAGAAACTCGACCTTGGCCCCCAAGGCGCGGAGATTGACAGCAGTGTTGGCTGCTCCGCCGGCGGCATCGCGACGGGCGGCGACGGCCACCACCGGCACGGGCGCTTCGGGACACAAGCGGCTGCTGCCGCCATCGAGATAACTGTCCAGCATGGCCTCGCCGATGACGGCAACGTGCAGACCGCGGAAGGCATCGAGATCGTTCGTCAGGGCTTGAGTCATACGCTTCCTCCGATGGCAGCGGGAGTAGCGGCGAGGATAAGGCGGGCTGCCTCGGCCAAGCCCATGGCGCGATGGTGCGGCCGACGCCGCCGGCCCTTTCGCCATTCCGTCTCGTTGCCATTGTCGATCAGTACAGTACGGCAGCCGGCGCGGCGGCCGGCCTCAATATCGTCGAGAATGTCGCCGACCATCCACGATTCGGCGAGGTTGATGCCGAGATCGGCGGCGGCACAGTGCAGCATTCCCGGCGCGGGCTTGCGGCAGCGGCAGGCGACGGCGTATTCCTCGACGGCGCCCTGCGGATGATGCGGGCAGTAGTAAAAACCCGCGAGCGGGACCCCGAACGCCGCTAGTTGCCGCCGCAGCGAACGCTCGACCTCGCGCAGCGCCCTTTCTGGGAACAGACCGCGCGCTACTCCGGACTGATTCGAGACCACGATCAGCACGTACCCGTTTTCGTGCAGCGCCCGAAGTGCTTCACCTGCTTGGGGAACCAATCGTATCTTTTGCGGATCAACGTTATAGGGAATGTCCTCGATCAGCGTGCCGTCCTTGTCGAGAAAGACAGCCTTGCATCCATGGTCCGAGGCGCGTCCGTTCGGGAGCGATTGGGCCGTCCACTCCCGAACGGTTGTGGCCTCGACGACGGATGCGTAGAGCGATTCGATGGCCGTGCCGACCCGCTCCCAGGTATAAAGGGCGCGGGCGCGGCGGATCGCCTGACGGCTGAATTCCCGGAGGAGCGCCGGCTGTTTCATCAGATGAGCCAACCGATCCGCCAGGGCGTCCGGATCCTTCGGGGGAACCAGATAGCCGGTAACTCCATCGCGCACAGTGGTCTTGATGCCGCCGACCGCGGAGCCGATCACCGGAGTGCCGCACGCCATCGCTTCCACGGGCGTGATGCCGAACGGCTCGTACCACGGCGTGGTCACAAACACATCGGCGGCTGTGTAGTAAGCGCGCAATTCCGAGCGCTCGCGGCTGCCGGTGAAAGTCACGAGGTCGGCAACGCCCTCGCTCTGAGCGATGTCTCGGAGGCGTCCGATTTCCGGTGTCAGGGCTGGATCGGGATCGTGTGTTTCTCCTCCGACGATCAGCAGTCGGGCGTGGAGTTCATGATCGCGGCGCAAGCGGGCCAGGGCGCGGATCACGTTGTCCACGCCCTTGCGCGGCACCATGCGGCCGAGCTGGAGGATCAGAAATTCGCTGGCAAGCAAGCCCAGGCCAGCTCGCATCCGCGTCTTGTCCGCGGGACCGAATTCGTGCGGATCGAAGCCGCAGGGAATGATGCGAATGCGTTGGCGATCGGCATGGTACAGCCGCAGCAAATCTTCGCGGTCCTGCGGACATTCGGCAATGATGCGATCCGCCACGGCGACGACATGGTCCTCAATAGCCAAACGTTCCTCCGGGAACGTATCGGCATTGCCTTGATGCAGACGGCGCACGCGGCCCAGCGCGTGGAAGGTGACGATCAACGGCAAACCCAGGGCCTTTTTCAGATTAGCTCCGACGAGTGCGGACATAAAGAAATTTGCATGCACGAGATCATAACCCGATCGCCGCGCGTGCCGCCGCGCGTGATGCGTGAATTCCTCCATCAGCGGCAGCAATTGCTCCTTGGGGCAGCGCTCCGGCGGCCCGGCAGGAACGTGAAGGACTCGCACGCCATCGAGCCATTCCACGACGGGAGGCAGATTGGCAGCATCGCGCCGAGTGAGGACATCGACGCGATGGCCGCACCGCGCCAGGTGACGCGCCACCTGAGCGACGTAGACATTCTGGCCACCGCTGTCTGCTCCCCCCAGTCCCGCCAATGGCGAGGCGTGTTCGCTAATCATGGCGATGCGCAGACTCATTAGAGATCTCCGAAAAGAACAGGGCAAGGACAAAAAAGGCGTAAAAATATCTTTATAATCCTCAATTCTTCACTCGTTGAGCGAACGTTTCCTCCCAATCGCGGGCAAAGCGTTCGATACCAAAGCGTTCAAGAGCACGGCGGCGGGCGTTCTCGCCCAATCGTCTCGCAAGGGCAGGTTCCGCCAGTAATTGCCGCATTGGCTCTCGTAGACGGCGCACGTCCGTATCGATGAATCCGTGGACGCCGTTCTCAATCACGGTCACTAGCTCTGTCGTCGCCAGTCCGACGGTGGGCATGCCGATCGTCATCGCTTCGAGCAAAGACAACCCCAGGCTCGTGTAGCGCACCGGGTGGAAATAGAAGCGATAATGGGCCGCGAAGGCGGGCAATTCCGGCGGCGAGACTTCGCCCACGCCGCCCAGCGATTCCGCATCCATGCCTACCAAATCGAGCGGGATGTCCCGGCGAACTTGCTCGAAGATGTCGGACCCCAGCCGGCGGCCGCGCTGGCGCAGGTGATTGACGATGACGAGACCGCGAGCGAGTTCGCCGTTATAGCGGACATCGTTCGGGATCATCACGCCATGATCGATGACGCGGGTGGGAGTACCGCCGTTGTCCCACATAAGGGCATTGAACGCGGTCACATGCACGAGCAGACCGTCTGGATCGTCGAACCAGTGGCGTGTATCGGTTGGATGCCCTTGCGGGGGATCGTGCTCCAGGTAGATGCGCGGCAAACGCCGCTGCGATTCCGTGAGAATCTCATACTGATCGATTTCGAAGTTCTTCCGCGTCTGGAACAGCACACAATCGAAATCCAGGTCGCGCACTTGTTCGACGGGCACATCGTGGACGTTGCTTCCGAAGGGGAACGTCTTGCCTCGGCCGCCGTAGCCTTCGCCTCCCGAGGGATGGACCGGCAGATAAAACTCGACCTGCGCTTGCGACAGGTAGAGCAGATAATTGCCGTGAATGTGCCAAGTGAAGACACGCAATGGAGGCATAATCGCCAAACTCTTCAATCCGTGAATCCATCCGAGCGGAACGACGATGCGACGGACAAAGAGTCAGTTGCCATCGGCTCGTCGAGCAGCTCTTCCGCCTGGGCGATGACATCGTTCGGATGGATCGATTCCGTATTCGTGAACACGCGATGGAGCCGGTGATCGGCCGGCCCCCATCGTTCGGCGTTGCCCCCAGTCGAGAGGACGATACTTGGAAGTTGTAGCGCATCGGCAACGTGCGATACGCCCGTATCATTGCAGACAAGCAACCGTGCCCTGCACAGCAAGGCAGCCAGGGCGCCGAGATCAGTACGACCGGCCAAATCGAGGACCGGCACGCGCATTCTTCGCGCCAGGGCAGCTGTCAATTCCGTTTCTTGAGCGGTGCCGGTGAGGACCAAACGCAGATCGTGCTGTGCCAGGGCCTCACCAATAGCGGCGAACCATTCCAGCGGCCAACGCCGCTCGGGTACGCTTGCCCCCGGATGCAAGCAAACGAACTCGCCCGCTTGAAGATCTTCCGCTCCTTCGATGTGCTCCAGGGCAAGAAAATCCTCGCCGCGCAGTGGGAAGTCAAGGTAATCCCCCTGGGTCGGCAAATCGAGAAACTCCACAAGGCGCAATAGGCGCTTCACTTCCCGTCCTTGCGCTGGCCAGAGGCAAAACAACCTGGTATCCGGGCAGTAATCGCCGGGAAGGTAAAAGCCGGCCGATCTTCTTGCCCCCAGCAGCACGGTCAGCGGGTTCACGAAGGAACCGCTGCCGTGGAGCTGAATGGCGAGGTCGAAGTGTTCCTCTTGTATTTCCCGCAGAAAGTGGGGAATGCGAGCAATGTCCGGCTCGCGTTCCGGCAGTCCAGGGAAGCCCGGAAACTCGCGGAAGCCATCGAGATAGCACCGATAACGCTCGACGAAGCCCTGTGCCCACGGCAAACTAAGAAGGACAATCTCCGCCTCCGGCCACGCCCTGCGCAACGCACGGAAAGTTGGTACCGCACAGAGCAAATCGCCGAGTTTGAGCGCACGCAACACCACCACGCGGCGAGGAGGGGTATCTATTCCACGAACGGCTTTTGTCCTCATGACCATTGATCTCATGTGCTGCCTGCCTCTTGCCACCACGAGCGATGTCGAGTGAGTGCGTCACAAGCGTTATGACTTGGGATGGAAGAGGCAAATGCAGTGCCATACTTCTGTCAGATTGACAGAAGAAAGTGGTCTTCTCATTCTCGTGAAGTGCTTTTCGCGGAAGTTGCTTTTCTCAAAAAGGATGTTGCTCGGTCCACGCCAGCACAGCTCTCCTCGCGGGCCAGTCGGCACCCCCCGAGCCTAGGACAACCCAAGTCAAGGCGAGTGACAGTTGACGGCTATTATTTGCCGTCTTTGCTATAATGATGAATAAGACTGTCATCGAACCCATACTCCCAATAGTCCCCAATGCCGCGGTTGTTGATTCTCTTCGCGTGGGAAGTGAGAGAAATGGAGAGGTATGCCGACAATCGGTAATGAGCCACAGGGTCAATCCAGCCGGCACGGAGGCGACGCAGAGTTTCAGCGGTTACTGGCGAAACTGCCGGCGGCGGCGTATACCTGCGACGCCGAAGGACTCATCACCTACTTCAACGAGCGCGCGGTCGAGCTTTGGGGACGCGCGCCGAAATTAAACGATCCCGTGGACCGCTTCTGCGGATCCTTCAGGCTTTTTTCATCGTCCGGCACGCCGATCCCTCACCGCATGTGCTGGATGGCTTTGGCGCTAAGAGACGCCAAACCCTACACGGATCAGGAAATCATTATCGAACGCCCGGACGGAAGCCAGCGCATTGTACTGGCTTACGCCAACCCCTTCCTGGATGAAGAGGGCAGGCCGATTGGGGCCGTCAACGTTCTCGTGGACATCACCGACCGCCGGCGTGCCGAGTTAGCCCGCGCGCAATTGGCGGCGATCGTCGAGTCGTCGGACGATGCGATTATCAGCAAGGATTTGAACGGCATCATCCAGAGCTGGAACGCCGCCGCCCAGCGGCTGTTCGGCTACAAGGCCGAGCAAGCCGTGGGCCGGCACATTTCCTTCATCATCCCCCCGGACCGACTCGACGAAGAGGACCGGATTCTGGCGCGCCTGCGGGCCGGCGAGCGTGTCTATCACTTCGATACGGTGCGGGTGCGAAGCGACGGGCAGCCCATTCACGTTTCGCTTACCATTTCTCCCATTCGGGACGAGACAGGCCGGATCGTCGGCGCGTCGAAAACCGCGCGAGACATTACCGATCGCAAGCAGGCCGAAGAACGCATTTACGCCTTGATGACCCAATTGAAAGAGGCCGACCGCCGCAAGGATGAGTTCCTGGCGACATTGGCCCACGAACTCCGAAATCCGCTGGCTCCGCTCCTGAACATGCTGGAAATCGTGAAGCGCAGCAATGACAGTAGCAAGCTGATCCAGCAAGTTCGCTCCACGTTGGAAAGACAGTTGGGCCAGCTGGTGCGACTGGTCGATGACTTGCTCGACATGAACCGCATCGCCCGCGGCAAGCTGGACCTGCGCAAGGAGCGTGTCGATCTGGCGTCCGTCCTTCGCCAATCCGTCGAAACCTGTCGCCCCCTGGCCCAACGCGCAAGGCATGAGTTGATCGTCTCGCTGCCACCGGAGCCGATCTACTTGAACGCCGACTCGGTGAGACTGGCCCAGGTGTTTGGGAACCTGTTAAGCAATGCCTGCAAATACACCGAACCGGGCGGCCGAATCTGGCTGACCGTCGAGCGACAGGACGGAGAAGCGGTTGTCCGAGTCAAGGATACCGGCCTGGGCATCCCTCCCGACAAACTCGGCTGTATCTTCGATATGTTTGCCCAGCTGGATCGCTCGTTGGAGCGATCCCAAGGCGGACTCGGTATCGGCCTGACGCTGGTGAAACGGTTGATAGACATGCACGGCGGCTCCGTTGAGGCATGTAGCGAAGGGCAGGGCCGGGGCAGTGAGTTCCTGGTACGCTTGCCCATCCTCGTCGAGGCGCCTCAGGCACAAGTGCCGAGCGTGGTCCTCAAGGAAATGCAGGCAACGAGGCGCCGCATTCTCATTGTCGATGACAACCGCGATGCGGCTTCCTCTCTGGCGATCCTATTGCAAATGACCGGCAATGAGACCTGTGTCGCTCACGACGGCCAGGAGGGACTCGAAGCGGCGGCGAAGTTCCACCCCGAGGTGGTGTTGCTCGACATTGGCTTGCCGAAGCTGAACGGTTACGACGTATGCCGTCGCATCCGTGAACAGCCGTGGGGCAAGGACATGGTGCTGGTAGCCTTGACGGGATGGGGCCTAGAAGAAGACCGCCGCCAGTCGAAAGAGGCTGGGTTCGATCTTCACATGGTCAAGCCGGTGGATTTCGACGCCCTTAAAAACCTGTTGCACGAATTGCAGGCGGCAAAGAATTGAGTGCGAGCTGCTATCCGAGCCGCGCACGTAGCGCAGCGGAGTAAGCGGCCGTTTGCGCAGCCGCTTACTCCGCTGCGCTACGTGCGCGGCTCGAATGCGAAATGGGCATATCCTTGCGCTTCGAAAGAAACAAGGCTACGCATGGGCGGCAGCCTTGGGATTGATGGCCTTCTCCGCCAAGCCCGTCAGTTTCTTATCGGTTTCGGCCTCCTCGTTCAGCGTCTCCTGGAGGAGACGAGCTGCCTCATGCTTGTTCAGACGCTGCGCGAATGTCCGAACGGTGCCGTAGCCGGCGATCTCATAGTGCTCGACTCGTTGGGCCGCGGCGATCAGCGCCGCGTCTTTCACGTCCGGGTCGCCCTCGCCGTTGATGACTTCCGAACCTTCCTCAATCAGTCCCTTCATTGCCTCGCAGGTCTTCGACTGAGCGGTCTTGCCGAGGGTCTGAAAGACCTGTTCGAGACGCCTGACCTGATTCTCGGTCTGCCGCAGGTGCTCCTCGAAAGCGGACTTCAAGGTGGGGTTGTGGGCCGCCGCCGCCATCTTGGGGAGGGCCTTGGTCAGACGTTGCTCGGCATCGTAGAGATCCTGCAATTGCTCCACGAACAGATCGTCGAACGAATTCAATGCCGCCGTACTGCTGAAAAGTGCCATGCGTTCCCTCCTGGTTGTGGGGTGGACTCCGGACAGCCGCATCCGACGCGGCGCGGCCGGTGCCGGGAATTGGAACTGAACTTATTGCTCGCAAACGTGGTGCCAAGGAACAAGGACGCTTGAGGCTGCTCCTCAGTGCGTCTATATTGGCCACAAGCCTCCGACCGGCTTCACCGAATCTCAGGGCAATGGAGCAATCACTATGTGGAGATCGTTTCTTGCAGCCATCATTCTGACGCTGGCCTTTTGTGCTGTTTCCAGCTTCGCCGCCGATAGTCCAGTGATCGCGCCGGGCGCTCGCGTGGAGAAACTGGCCGGCGGCTTCAAATTTACTGAAGGTCCGGCCGCCGATGCAGACGGGAACGTTTTCTTCACCGACCAGCCCAACGACCGCATCCTCAAGTGGAGCACCGACGGCAAGCTCTCCACCTTCCTAAGTCCCTGCGGCCGGGCCAATGGACTCTGCTTCGATGCCAAGGGGAATCTCTGGGCCTGCGCCGACGAGAAGAACGAGCTGTGGCGCATCGATCCCAAAGGCAAGGCGACCGTCGTCGTCAAGGACTATCAGGGCAAGCTGCTCAACGGACCCAACGACCTCTGGATTCACTCCAAGGGAGGCGTCTACTTCACCGACCCGTTCTATAAACGCGACTATTGGAAGCGCGGGGCGAAGGAGCAGGACAGAGAAGCGGTCTACTACCTGGATCCCGACCACAAGACCCTCACGCGGGTTGCGGACGATCTGCGACAGCCCAACGGCATCATCGGTACTCCGGACGGCAAGACCCTGTACGTTGCCGACATCGGGGCAAGCAAAACCTACGCCTACGACATCGCCGACGACGGTGCGCTGAAGAATAAGCGACTGTTCTGCGCGATGGGTTCGGACGGCATGACGCTCGACAGCGAGGGCAACGTGTACCTCACCGGCAGAGGCGTGACCGTGTTCGACAAATCCGGCAAGAAGATCGAGCAGATCGCGGTGCCGGAGCTGTGGACGGCCAATGTCTGCTTCGGCGGCAAGGACGGCAAGACGCTGTTCATCACGGCCAGCAAGGGACTCTACGGCCTGAAGATGCGCGTCAAGGGCGCGGGCAGCCAGTGACGATTCAATTCTGCCAGAATTCGGACTCGTGACGCGCGGGATAGCGGATCGCCAAATGCGGCGTCTGGAGGCGTTTCTGCCCGGACGCCAGCGATTCCATTCCGGCCGCGACTAGGCCCGTCGTTAGCAGTGTGCGCTCAAGCGGGTGGGAAACCTTGTTCGTCAGGAACATCTCCTCGACCGTCGCCATGAGCGCCGCCGAATAGACAACATTGGGATTGGGCGGCAGGTAAAACAGAGTGGACAGCGGCTCGGTTCGGTCCCTGAGCCGGGCAGCGAAGGTGAAGTCGCCAACCAGACCATTCATCAGCAGCATGGTTGCCTTGAGACCATCGATGTACTCGAATCGGTAACAGACAGGGTCCTTGACCCATTCTCGAATCTGTTCGGGAGACGGATAGCGGTGATTGAACGTCGGCGGCTGGGTCAATGTCTGACTGCGACAGAGGCACGCCTCGAACAGTTGCGGATCCCAGCCGCCCGCCTTCCATGAACCCGCTGCCATTGCCTTCCATACGGAATCGCCACGAAGCGCTTGCAGGCTTGCAACGCCGCTTTCGCCGCCTTTGCGCCGCTCCACCATGCATTGAATGGTTTCCAGGGCGTGGAAGTCATAGCTGTCCACGCCCCCTATCGCCACGCACATCACTTCCTCGACTTCGGCCCCATACGGCATATCGATTGACGGCATCCGCCAGGTCACCGGCAGCGACGAGCCGGCGAGGAACGGAAAGCCCATCGACCGCGAGGTGCCGACCATTTCCTTGGCCCACTGCCAATTCCAGGACAGATGCTTATCGTTGAAAACGGGAACCACTCGGCCATCCTTCTTGAAGACATCGACCACTTGCTTAAAGAACTGGTAGCGGGGATACTCCTTCTGGCCAATCTTGTTGGTGGGATAATCCCCGTGTTCTCCGATAATCAGCACGGCGTCCACGGCGAGTTTGTCACCGCCGCAGCGCAGCGCCTCGGCGATTTTGGGATAGATTGTGAAGCCGAACTCCTTGGCGCGTTTTCTGCTCAGATCGTTGGCCGGAGTCTGATCAATGTATACCGAAACCACATCCAGCGGCGGGTGATGCCATTTTCCCTTGATGGGATAGCCGACGAGAAAGCGTTCCCCCATGTGCCAGGCGTGCGAGTGGTAACGCCATTCCGTGGTCACAATCGCCATCTTCTTGCGAGCATCCCGCTTCGGCTCACTCGCTCGCAGTTTCGATCCGGCGATTCCCGCGCCGACCGCGCTCAGGAATGATCTCCTCGATAACATGATTTTCCTTTCTTCCTTTTGGCCGAGTAGATGTATACTCATGGGCGTTCTCCGTGGGACGGAAAAGGTCGGGCGGCTCACCACGTTTGACTCGAACGAAGGTGAAAAATCCCAATCCCACGAGGATCTTATCCAGAAATCTTGCACGGGACCTGTCCTCAGCGTGAGCCGTCGTCCGGTATAGATCTTAGGGAGAGGTCATGACCGAGACTCGGACAACGACCGACGACTTGCTGCGGCGGGCCAAGGCCGGGGATGCGGCCGCCCTGGGAGCGCTGTTCGCGCACTACCGTGACCGGCTGCGCAAGATGGTCCGCCTCCGTCTCGACCGGCGTGTGGCAGGGCGTCTGGATCCTTCGGACGTTCTTCAGGAAGCCTATCTCGACGTGGCCCGGCGCTTCCCCGCGTATGCCGCCGCGCCGGCGGTGCCGTTCTACGTCTGGTTGAGGGAACTGACGGGACAGCGGCTGATCGACCTGCATCGCCAGCACTTGGGGGCCAAGATGCGCGATGCTGGGCAGGAAGTCTCTCTCTACCGGGGAGCTTTGCCCCAGGCATCGTCCGCGTCCCTGGCGCAGCAGCTCCTCGCGGGCTTGACTTCGCCGACCCAGGCTGCGGTTCGCGCGGAAATGCAACTTAGACTGCAAGACGCGCTGAACAGTATGGACCCGATGGACCGCGAGGTCGTCGTGCTGCGTCACTTCGAGGAACTGAACAATATCGAGACGGCGGCCGCGCTCGGCATCGAACCGTCGGCGGCCAGCAAACGCTATCTGCGAGCCATTCGCCGACTCAAGGCGATCCTCGATCAGATTCCGGGTTTCTTTGCCTAAGAAAACTGGAGGCGTCCCATGCCCTCGTCCGATTCGTCCCGCGATGCACTGCTGGAGCAACTGGCGGAGGAGTTCGTCGAG
>DASRBG010000186.1:0-22460 GCA_035653735.1 Gemmataceae bacterium | reverse complement strand
ACATCCGGGGCGGCGGGTTCCATCGGTCGGAGGGAGCGGAGAAGAATTACCGGCAAGCCGTGGCACTTTGCGACGAGCTGGCGGACGAATTCCCGGTCAACGCCGCGTATCAAGCGGAGCTAGTTCGCAGTCTGCTGAAGCTAGGCCGCTTCTTGAGCGACCATCAGCGCAACACCGAGGCGGAGCCGTTCCTTCTGCAAGCCCGGATCGTGGCACAAGAGTTGGCGAGCAAGTCGCCCAACGATCCGGAGCGCCGGGAGGCCCTCGCTGATTGCGAGGGCAATCTTGGCGTTCTTTGGAAAGCTACCGACCTGCAAAAGGCGGAAACGGCGCTCACTCGGCAATTGACGATTCGGCAAGAGCTGGCTCGGGCCTACCCAGAGGTGGGCGACTACAGAGAGAAGCTGGCGTTTGCTCACCTTGACCTGGCTGGACTGCTTCGCACGAGGGGTCGTCTCAAGGGGACGGAGCAGGCTTTCAAGCAGGCGGTCCTTTTGCTGGAAGCTCGGTGGAAGGAGGCATCGCTGCCACCCTGGCTCGTCTCCACGGTGGGCGGCGGCGGTTATAACGGACTCGCCGAAGTCCTCCTGGACCAGAGACGTTCGAGCGAGGCCGACGCGGCTATCCGGCGATCGGTCGAGATACGTAAACAAGTAGACCGAGACTTTCCCGGGATGCCGTATTGCTGGCATGGCCTGGCAATGAGCCTCTCGACGCAAGGACGCGTCTTACGGGAACTGGGCCGGCAGCGCGAAGCCGTGGCAGCCTATCGGGAGGCCGTCGAATACCAGCAAAGGGCGGTAGCGGACAACCCGGCACACGCCAGCCTCCGACAGGACTTAGGCGTCATGCGGAGTGAACTGGCCTGGCTCACGATTCTCAGCCCCCTTCCGATACGCGATACCGAACGTGCGGGCACGGAAATCAAGAAGGCCCTGGAGTTGGAGCCGGAGAACGGCGCCTATCTGACCGTGCGGGCCATCGTCCATTATCGCCTGGGAGAATGGACGAAATCGCTCCAAGTCTTGCAAGCTGTCGTACGGGAGAACGAATCAAACGATCAGCTGCTGAGAGGCTGGGTATCCGCCGACGGCGTGATGCAGCGCATGGCGGAGCGTCAGGCACGGGCGGCGCTCGTTCTCAATGGGTTCTTCACGGCGATGTGCCTGTACCGCTTGGGCAAGAAAGACGAGGCCAGTGAGTGTTACCGGCGGGCCTTGCAGCGGTGGCAGGCTCAAACGATCAATGAACCAGCCCATGTGGCGGAGCTGCAAGCGATCCAACGGGAAGCCGCCGCGCTTCTGGGTATTCGGGAGGAATCGGCAAACGAGGAGGCGAACGGCAAAGATCGTGACAGACGTTTGCGTTCTCCTTGTTAGACGAATCGGAGCAGGGCAAGAGGTATGAAAGAAGGCGGCCGGTGAGGTCGTAGCCGCCAAGCAGTCCTCACCGGCCTCGGCAGCGCCTAAGCGCTCGGTCTGCGCGCGCACGGCGTTGTCTGCAACCAGTATACCGCAGACCAAACCCACAAGGGAGATTCGAACAATGTTGTTCTCAACTTGGCTGCGCTACTGGAAACGTTCCCTCGAAGGCCAATCGGCACGGAAACAAACGCGGCGACCGAGACCGCCCATCCGCCGTATCGCTTTCAGGCCGCGGCTGGAAGTGCTGGAAGATCGGACGCTGCTGTCCGCCTATATCGTGACGACGACAGCCGACAGCGGTTCCGGCTCGCTGCGCGATGCCATCAACCAGATCAACGCCGATACTAGCCACGCTCTGTATGCAAGCCCCAACAACGCTAACGTGGATGAAATCGACTTCAACATCACTGCCGCCTCCGACACCGGCGGCGGCTTCAACTCCACCACGGGCGTCGCCGCCATCAAACCACTTTCGGCCCTCCCCACGATTACCAACGCCGTTATCCTCAACGGATACAGCCAGCCGGGCGCCAGCGAAAACACGTCCACCGAAGGAGACAATGCGGTCCTGAAAATCGAACTGAATGGCAATCAAATTGCCAACACCACGTGGCTCGCGGGCTTGACGATCACCGCGGACAACAGCGTGGTAGAAGGCCTGGATATTCACGGCTTCCTCGCTTCTACAAACGGATTCCCTAGCATGGGCATCTGGATACGCGGAGGCAGTAATGACCACATCCAGGGCAACTTCATCGGGACGGATATCTCGGGCATCTACGCCCCAGATGGCCTCCCAAACTACTCCAGTTATACCATTGCCGGTCCTATGAGCTACGGCGTACATGTCTCCGACGGCGCGCAGAATAACTGGATCGGTACCGATGGGGATGGCGTCAACGATCCGGCCGAACGGAACATCATCTCCGCAACGGGTGTTGGCGTCGCCCTTCGAGGCGAGGGCGTGAACACCTCCAATGGGACTTACTTTATTCCGGCCGGAGGCACTAGCAATAACACCGTTATCGCGGGCAATTACATTGGCACCGATAGAACCGGCCTCCAAGCCCTGGGCAACTGGTCAGGCATCGCCACCATTCAAGACTCCAGAAATGATCGGATCGGCACGAACGGTACGGACACGGATGTGGCCGGAGAAGGCAACGTCATCTCCGGAAACAAGATTGGTATTATCTTCGCGGGTGGGGACACCACTATCGCTGCCGAGCAGGGCTGTCTTGTAGCAGGCAATTTAATCGGCCCAAACGTGAATGGCAGCGAACTGGACTGGAATGCCAATGGAACACCGTACAAGGGAAATATCGTAACGGGAGTTGGCGCAGCCGAGAACTCTAGCAACATTACCATCGGCGGCATCAGCCAAGCTCTGGGGAACACCATCTCCTATAATACCGGCCCCGGAGTTTGGTTGGGGTATTTGCGGAATCAGTATGCCACAGGCATTCGTGTCCAGGGCAACGCCATCCACGATAACGGCGGACTGGGTATCGACCTGGGAGGTACCTATCCCATCCCTGGACCCGATGGCGTGACTATCAACGATTCGCAAGGCCATGTCGGCCCCAACAGTTTTCAGAACTTTCCGGTGTTGAGTTCGGCAACCAGTTCCAGCACCGGTACATTCATCTCGGGCAGTTTCAGTGAAGCAATAGAACAGAACACCACAATCACACTGGACTTCTACGTCAGCCCGACCGAGGACACCTCCGGTCACGGACAAGGCGAAACCTACCTTGGCTCAAGAACAGTCTACACAGATTCCAGTGGGTACGCGCCTTTCAACGCCGATTTCGCCGTCGCAACGGCCAACCAATACATCAGTGCCACGGCTACAGACCCGCAAGGAAACACATCGGAGTTCTCAGAGGATGTACAAGCCTCACCCTCCAGCCAGACCTTTGCCCAGAACCTAGCAGCAGCTCTGCCGCAGAGTACCACGGGCAGCAACACAATGGTTATCCAGGCTAACCCCGACACTATCAATGATGTGGTTTCCGGTCTCAGCTCGAGTAACCTCGGCTCACAAGTCGTTCCCGTCAGTGTCCATCTGAATCTGGCATCGGGTACCTATCAACAGCAAACGGTACAAGTTCCCCAGGGGATGACGCTGTACATCAACGGCGTTCAGGGCACAACCATCGACCCGGCTTCGCCCGCGTTCACGGTTACGTCCGGGAACGTGGTCGTTTCCAACGTCACCTTCGTCACCACTGGCGACGCCCCGACGATTCTCGTCACCGGCGGCAGCCTGACGCTCCGCAACGATGTAGTGCAGGAATCCACCGGCTACTCGGACGCAGCCATCGCCATCACTGGCGGTGCGGTGGATCTGGGCACGGCGACAAGTCCCGGCGGGAACACACTGAATATCAATGGCAACGGCTCCTTTATTCAGAACACCACTTCTACCCCCGTCACCGCGATCGGCAGCGATTTCTTGGTCAACGGCGTTGCGCTCGCCCCGGACAGTCTGTCCGGCATCGTCTTTGAGGATTTCAACGATGACGGCCAGGTTGATTTCGGCGAGAAAGGGATCGCGGGCGTGGCGGTAGCGTTGACAGGCACCGATTTCCTGGGCAATGCCGTGAGCATGTCCACCACAACCGATAGCGATGGCGCTTACGTCTTTGCCAACCTGCTGCCCGGCAGCTACTCCATCACCGAGACGCAGCCGGCCGGCTATACTCAGGGCATCGACACCGTCGGCACGGCCGGCGGCAGTCTCACCGCCACGGACCAATTCTCTGTCTCCTTGGCCCAAGACGCCATTGGCCTCAACGGTCTGAACTACAACTTCGGCGAGCAGCCGCAAGCGACTGGCTCAGTCAAGAAGGGCCAGACGGCTGGCATTGGCTTCTGGAACAACAAAAATGGCCAGGCACTCATCAAGAGCTTCAACGGCGGGTCAACGTCCACCCAGCTTGCCTCTTGGCTGGCGGCGACATTGCCACACATCTTCGGCGTCGATGCCGGCAACAATGCGTTGATCCATACGGACGGCTCCTATTTCACGAACGCAGAAGTGGCCGCCCGGTTCCAGCAGGACTTCGTACTCAAGGGCGTGAAGCTGGATGCGCAAGTGCTGGCAACGGCGCTGTCGGTCTATGCCACAAACGCCACGCTCGATAATACCGGCGTGGCCGCCAATTACGGCTTCATTGTCAGCGGCGATGGCGTCGGCACTGCGAGCGTCAACGTCGGCTCGAATGGGGCTGCCTTTGGCGTGGCGAACAACAGTGTGCTGACGGTGCTCGACTTGCTGAAAGCGACCGATGCCCAGGCGGTCGGCGGCCTGCTTTACAATGGCGACGATACCTTGCGCAAGGAGGCCAATAACGTCTACAACGCCATTAATGAGGAGGGCAACATTTAACGTCGAATCGTCGAGCCAGCGTGTGAACGCCTCAGTCCAGGCGCACCGACGCGTTCACATGCTCCGCGACATCTCCCCGATCCGCGAGGGCACGATGGACGTTGCCAACTGTGGGGGGCTATTGGCGATGTGGCAACGACAAGCCATGCCAAGTCGTGCCAGGTGTAGCTATCTGGCACGATTTGGCACGAGATTCCCAAGAATGGTGGCAGGGTGGCAAGGTGGCTGATGTAGAGGCATTTCCGTGAAGGTTCGCCGTTGCATGGAGGAGGCGACGGGCGATAGAACATCACCTGCCGCAGCTCTCCGCTCTTCCGAACACTTTTCCTTCACTTCTTGTTAGGTATTTCGAGGTGGGTATAATGGTTTATTTGCGGCCAGCCGCGCCAATGGACGAAGAGGCGGAAGGAGCCGACTCGTATGCCTATCGTCGAATTCACGGTCGAGGGGCCGCCCGTCTCACACCAGTCGAAGAACAAAGCTGCCCTCGCGGCGTGGAAGGCGCAGGTTCGAGGAGAAGCGGCAAAGGCTTGGACCCGAGTACCCCTGAAAGGACTCCTGAAATGCACCATTATGAATTTCTTCGAGGGTTCGGACGCGCCGCTCGATGACGATAACATGGTGAAACCCATCCGCGATGCCCTGAACGGGGTCGTCTATGAGGACGATAGCCAGATACGGCACTCGGAACACACCCAAACAAGCATCGACGGCGCTTTCCGGATTCGAGGTGTGTCGAAGGTGATCTTGAACGCGTTTGCGGTCGGCAAAGAGTTCGTTTACATCCGCATCGAGGACGCCCCGCCTCAAACTCAACTTCCCACGTGATGCCATGGATCGAGAACAAGCCATCGAGAACGTTGCTGGACGATACCGCTCCGAGGGGTATCAAGTAACGGTCCAGCCGAAGGAAAGCCAGGTCCCCTCGTTTGCCGCCGGTCTGCCCGTGGATCTGCTGGCCACCAAGGGCAATGAACACGTCCTGGTTCAAGTCAAGGAAAGTACGGAAGAGCTTCGGAAAGATCAAGAAACCGTTCGTATCGCGGAGGCGGTCAAGGATCAGCCCGGCTGGCGGTTCGATGTCGTCGTGCTCAACGGTCATTCTTCGACGGAGAAGCTGGCAGCGGAGGCGCCCGAGCCTTCCATCGATGCAATCCTTCGCAACCTGGAGAATGCCGAGCGAACGGCGCAAGTGGGAGACCATGCAACTTCGTTCATCCTCGCATGGGCTTCTCTCGAAGCCGTGATGCGGCGGGTTGCTCGTGCAGAGGGAATGGACCTTCAGAACATCTCGCCGTTCTTTCTTCTGCGCACGCTTTATTCCAATGGTCTTTTGGATCGAGAGGAATTCGATCGGCTCAATGACTTTCTTCGCCTACGCAATGCTGTTGTGCATGGACTGGAACCACCAAGCATCGATTCGGCACGGACCCTTTACGTTATCGCTGCCGCGCGGAAGCTGTTGGGAGGAATTGGCCAAGAAAAGTCTTCCAAGTAATCGACCCGCGGGCAGCATTGGAAGACCCATCGCGACAGATTTGTATCCGAGCCAGAAGCGTCAGCGAAGACGGTTCTTCGCTGACGCTTCTGGCTCGGACCTGACAACCAATATTAGTACTCGCGGGTGGTCGTACGTCCCGGTTGCGGCGTGGGGTATTTGCCGTCGGGTCCGGCCTGGACGGGGGCCGGCGAGTCCATCTTGAAGCGATCCACCTCCGGCGCTAACTCGTGCTGGCACAGCACTACCTCATTGCTGCCGGCCGGGCCGATCGCCAGAAGGCCATCGCGGTGGCTGATTACCTTGCCGGTATGTGCAGCCATCCGGCCCATCGCCGTGACCAGGCTGGCCATGGCGCCGCGCTCGACCTCGCTGTACGGTTTGTCCTCGCGGATGGCTCGCAGCAGATCGTTCCACTCCACGCGATAGGGGTTGTCGGCGTCCGGCTCCTTGCCGCATTGCCAGATGCTGTCCGGCTGCGGCCGTTTGCTATAGCGGGCGCGTTGGCTCTTGAAGGCGCGGGCATACGACGGCCAATGACCGTTGACCGAGATGACGGCCGAGCCTTTTGTGCCGTGCGCGTAGCTGGCGAACTCCTGCTCGCAGCCATTCATGCAGCGGCCGTGCAGCCACAGTTTGGTTCCATCGGCGAAGGTGTACTCGACTTCGTACACATCGAAGTTTTGATCGACATCGGTGCCGCCGCTGTGGTGGTGGTAATGACGGCCGCCGGCGGCGCGGGCCTCGACAGGCCAAGCATTTTTCATCCAGCAGCATTCATCGATATTGTGGATGTAAAAATCGCTGTAGCAACCGCCGCTGGCCCACAAGAACGAATGGAATCGGCGGATTTGATAAAGCAGCTCGCTGACGTTCCTCGTGTCGGCGTACTCCGACCTCGGCTTCGAAGCGAAGAAGGCAACGGGGCTGTGCTGCCGATAGGCGCGTAAAAGGGTGATGTCGCCAATCAGTCCGTCCTGGATGCGCTGGTACAGTTCCTGGCGAGCGTGGCAGTGCCGGCACATCAGGCCGACGCCGACCTTGAGGTTCTTGGCCTTGGCTTCCTCGCCCAGTTTCAGCATCCGCCGCGTGGAGGGGCCATCCACGGTGATCGGCTTCTCCATGAAGACGTTGAGTCCCTTCTGGATGGCGTAGGTGAAGTGAACCCAGCGAAACGCCGGCGGCGTCGTCAGAATGACCACGTCGCCCGGCCGCAGACAGTCCATCGCTTGTTTGTACGCATCAAAGCCGATGAATTTATGGTCCTCCGGCACCGCGGCCTGTTTGTCAAAGTTTTCGCGGAGGGCCACTTTCAGGTTCTTGCTACAGTCGCTGATCCGGTCAGCGAAAACGTCGGCCATGGCGACGAGCTTGGTTGGGCCGTATTTGCTGACCAAAGCGTCCTCGGCGGCGCCGGTGCCGCGTCCGCCGCAGCCGACCAGGGCTAATTGGATCGTGTTGTTCTCGCCGGCATGAACCGCCGGCAAGGCCAGCCCGGCCAGCGCCGAGGCCACGGCGGCTGTGCCGGTCGTCTTCATCACGTCGCGGCGCGTCAGGCCGCGCTTGGGAATATCGGTCACGATGTTCTCCTCCCGGTGGGGAAATTGGTGGGGTCGAGGCGAGCGAGGTATGTCTACCAGTTTCTCGCATTCCCGCCGAAAGTCAACGGTAAGAAGCAAAGAATAAGCGAGGTCCATCAGCGCTTGCCGTCGAGCGCTTCGTTGCACAGCTGATCGGCACGCTTGTTGTGCTCTCGCCGCACGTGCCGGATTGTTACCGGCCCGTCGAAACGATCGCGCAGGGAGCAGGCCTGTTCGTATAGGCTGCGCAGGTCCCCGTTCTTGACGCGATACTCGCCGTTCATCTGCTTGACCATCAGCTCGCTATCGCTGTGGACGATGACGCGATGCTGCGTCCCCAATTCCAGGGCGTGCTCAAGGGCACGCACGAGGGCGGTGTATTCGGCCTGGTTGTTGGTCATTTGGCCGAGGCAGTCGGCCTCCTCGATGGGCGGCTGCCCGTCGCGGCTGATGACGTAGGCGAAGGCGGCAGCGCCGGGATTGCCGCGCGAGGCGCCATCGGTGTAAATGGTGAGGACGGTTGCTTCAGCCATGTGATGTCTCCGTGAATGGGATCCGCGCCGCGGACCTCCTGCCTGAAAAGGAGATGGGATTGTAGAATCCTCAGAGAGAGCCGTCAATCATGGTAGGTGGTTCGCGTGAATGCCGTCGCTGTTCCTCGCGTGTTGATCCTGGAGACATCGGGCCGCATCGGCTATGTGGCCGTGGCGCTGGGCGATGAGCTGCGCGGCGTTCGCCGATTGGACGAAGCGCGACGGCACGCGCGCGAACTGACCCCGGCGATGGCGGAACTGTTGGCCGAGCAGAGCTGGCGGCCGCGCGACATCGAGGCGGTGATCGTCAGCCGCGGTCCCGGCAGCTACACCGGACTTCGCGTCGGCATCATGTCCGCGAAAACATTCGCCTACGCCGCCGGCTGCGCCCTGATCGCGGTGGACACTTTCGCCGCCCTCGCTCTGCAAGCACCTTCGCCCGTCTCGCGCGTGGATGTCCTCGCCGACGCCCAGCAAGACAAGGTGTATGCACAATCGTTCGTTCGCTCGGCAGAGGACTGGCAGCCTGCCTCCGAGCTGGCGATCCGCAAATTCGCCGACTGGTTGGCCGGACGCGAACCGAGCGCCTGGGTGACGGGACCGGGACTTCTGAAGTGGGTATCGCATCTGCCCGCGGATGTTCCTCAACTCGATGCGAGCTTGTGGGAGCCGCAGCCGGCGAGTCTGCTGCGCCTTGGTCTGGCGCGGTACCGCTCGGGCCAGCGAGATGATCCGTGGACTCTGGAACCGCTCTATCTGCGGCCCAGTTCGGCGGAGGAACAATGGCGTGCACGGTCATCGAGGAGATGAAGAAAGTGAGGAACCACGAAACACACGAAATACACGAAAAAAGACCAAAAGGACAAAATGGACCAAAACGGACAAGGATAATTGATTATGTCCTAAATCGGTGATCTTTTTATCTTTTTTCGTGTATTTCGTGTGTTTCGTGGTTGGTCATTTTTTCGCGTGCATTTCGGCCTGCAATTCCGTCTGTTATCCTAGAGACACAAACATGCTCCTACGAGAGACTAACTGGTGTCGATGAGAGAGCAGCCGACGCATTTGGGCCAATTGCTGGGCCAAGCCCGCGGTGATTGCGCCGCCGCGCGGGAACATTTGCTGGAGTCGTTTCGTGGTTATCTGCGGCTCCTGGCGCGCACGGGACTCGATGCGTCCCTGCGCGGCAAGGCCGATCCTTCCGATTTCGTGCAGGAAACGCTGCTCAAGGCCCACAGGAATTTTGGGCAATTTCACGGACAAACCGAGGGGGAATTGGCCGCCTGGCTGCGGCGCATTCTCCTCAATCACCTCAACGATTTCGTGCGCGGCTACCAGAAGACTGATGCGCGGCAGGTCGGCCGTGAGCGCTCGCTGGATGAATTGCTCAACGATTCGTCGGCGGCGCTGGTCGGTCTGTTGGTCGGCGGCGGACCCTCGCCGAGCGAGTCGGCGGAACGGCGCGAATTGGCCTTGGTGTTGGCCGAGGCGCTCGATGAATTGAACGAGGACTATCGGGAAGTTCTCGTGTTGCGGAGCCTGGAGGAGCGCGATTGGGATGAAACGGCGCGTTGCCTGAACCGTACGGTGGGCGCGACGCGCATGCTCTGGGCGCGGGCCTTGAAGGCGTTGCGTCCGATTCTCGAAGCCAAATTATGAGCGAAGTCAGCAACGACGCGGACCATCGAGATCTGTGCTTGGCGCAGGTGCTGGACGAATATCTGGCCCAGATGCGAGCCGGTTCGGCGCCCGCGCCGGCGGAGTTGATGGCCCAGCATCCCGACTTGGCCGGCGATTTGCAGGAATGCCTTGCTTGCCTCGACCTCATTCGCCAAGCCGGTCAGACAACACAGCATGCGGGCGCGATCGAAGAAAGATTCGACGCCGGCCGGGGGGCCGTCGCGCTGGGCGATTTTCGGATTGTGCGCGAGATCGGCAAGGGCGGCATGGGAGTCGTGTACGAGGCCGAGCAGCTGTCGCTGCATCGGCGCGTCGCGCTCAAGGTGCTGCCGTTCGCGGCGGCGTTGGACAGCCGGCAACTCCAGCGCTTCAAGAACGAAGCCCAGGCGGCCGCGTGTTTGCATCACTCGAATATTGTGCCGGTTTACTCGGTCGGTTGCGAGCGCGGCGTTCATTATTACGCCATGCAGCTTATCAACGGCCAATCGCTGGCCGAGGCGATTGCCCAGCTGCGGAGCGACAAGGACAGGGAGATCTCGCCAGCGGACAATACGCCGTTGGCGGCGCTGTCTACCGCGCGCTCGGGGAAGGGAAGCGAGTTTTATCGGGCCATTGCTCGGTTGGGAGTGCAAGCGGCGGAAGCGCTGGATCATGCTCATCAGCAGGGGATTATCCACCGCGATGTGAAGCCGTCGAACCTGTTACTCGATGCCGCGGGCCATCTGTGGGTGGCGGATTTCGGACTGGCACGCTTCCCGACCGGGCCGGGGATGACGGCCACGGGCGCGACGGTGGGAACGCTGCGCTACATGAGTCCCGAGCAAGCCTTGGCCAAACGCGCCCTGGTCGATCATCGCAGCGATGTCTACGCGCTGGGCATCACGTTGTACGAGGCGTTGACGCTGCAACCCGCTTATGCCGGGGCAGACCGCGAGGAATTGCTGCGGCAGATTGCCGAGGGCGAGCCGCAGCCGCCGCGCCGCCTGGAGCCGTCGATTCCCGTTGAGCTGGAGACGATCGTGCTCAAGGCGATGGCGCGCGAGCCGGAAGGACGGTATCAGACGGCCCAGGAGATGGCCGACGATCTGCGGCGTTTCCTGGAGGGCCAGCCGATCCTGGCGCGGCGGCCCAGCTTGCGCGAGCGAGCGGTTCGCTGGTCGCGGCGTCATCGCGCGGCGCTGGGCACTACGCTGGCCATGCTGCTGTTGGGTTTCGCCGGGCTGCTGGCGGCGTTCATCGTTCTTTGGAGCGAGCAGGCCCGCACCAAAGACGCGTTGAAAGAGGCGAGGGAAAGCAAGGAGGAAGGACAAAGACAGCGGCAGCGCGCGGAAGCGAACTTTGACCGCGCCCTGAGAGGCGCCACCGAGATGCTCACGAAACTTGATCCTCCACTCGGCGATGCTCCTCACATTGATCCCGTCCTCCGCAAAAAGATCATCGAGCGCGGCGTGAAATTCTTTGAAAGGTTTATTGACGAAGAGAATCCTGATCCCGCGGTGCGTTTTCAATCGAGCAAGGCTTATGAACAGATTGCTTGCGTGCATTGCTCGCAGTACGACGCTGCCAAATGTCGCGCCGCGATGGAGAGATCGTTTGCTCTGCTCGAACGCCTGATGGCGGATTATCCCGAGCGCGACGAGTATCGCGGGAGGCTGATTTACCAGCGTTACCTGATGGGCCTCTTCTACAAGTCGCTTGGCTATCGGCAAGAGGCACGGGAACAGTATGTACGGGTGGTTCAACTTTGTCGGCTGACAGCGGAGCTGAACGTGAGCGCGAAAACGATGAATAGCTGTAGCCACATTTTGGTCGATTGCCCCGATGAGTCGTTGCGCGACCCGGACCTCGCCCTCACGCTGGCGGAGAAGGCCGTGACGATGCAGCCGCAGCAGCCCGAATTCTGGAATACATTAGGGGTCGCCTACTATCGGAAGGGAGACTGGACGAAAGCGCGCACGTCCCTGGAGCAGTCAATGAAACTAGGCGGAAGCGGACCCCACGACTGGTTTTTCCTCGCAATGGCGGATCACCGATTGGGCGATGTTGAACACGCCCGCGAGTGGCGCGACAAAGCCGTTCGCTGGCTGGAAGCACAGGAAGGAAAACCCGAAGAATTGCTGCGCTACCGCGCGGAAGCAGACGCCCTTCTTGGTCCGTAGGAGACTACGAACGAACGACGAGAGCGCAATACCCGGCCGTACAGCGTCTGGTGCGTAGGGTGGGCCGACGAAGGAGGCCCACCTGTGGGCTGCAGTGGGGGACTCGAAGACTCGGCCTGCCCTACCCCGGACGCTACGGCCACCGGTAATCGGCTCTAGCCCGGAGCGCCAGCGAAGCCCCGTCGCTGGCGCGTTAGGCTAGTCGGGTGATCGTCAGAGCTTTTCAGCATTCGGAAAAACAAGACTTAATAGATCGCTTCGCAAGAAAAAACCGATGCGGCCGGAGATCCCGCGCGCCGCGAGTCGTGGCCATTGTGTTTCCCTTTCCAACACCCTTGTTTCGCCCTCAGGAGACGTCCGCGATGATTTATTCGATTCTGCATTCCGCATCTCGTCGCAAGGCAAACCGCGTTCAATTCCGCCCGCGAGCTTCCTTCGTGCCTCGATTGGAGGCATTGGAGGATCGCTTCTGTCTCAGCACGCTTACGGTCGTGAACAATGCCGATAGCGGCAACGGCTCGCTCCGGGCCGCGCTCGCCAACGCTCAGAACGGCGACACCATCAATTTCGCCCCCAGCTTGGCGGGACAGACGATCGCCTTGACTAGCGGCGAACTGGACCTCACGAAGAACATCACGATCACCGGCTTGGGCGCGAAAAAGCTGACCGTCAGCGGCAGCGGTACGAGCCGGGTGTTCGATGTTGCCGGCGGAGTCACCGCGTCCATCAGCGGCTTGACGATCGCCAACGGCCTGGCCGATCAGGGCGGCGGCGTATCGAACTCCGGTGCTCTGAGTTTGTCCGGCGTTGTCTTGACGAACAACGAGGCGTTGGGCGATTCCGCTTTTTCAGGCGTGGGCGGCGGCATTTTCAACGACGCCGGCGCATCGCTCACCCTCGCTCACGTCAAGTTCCTCAGCAACCAGGCTGTCGGGGGCACGGGCATCGGCCTGGGCGGCGGCCTCTTCAACCTCGGCACGATCAACATCTCGGACAATACCTTCGACAGTAATGTCGCGCTGGGCGGCCTGGGAGCGCCTGCCCTGGGCGACGGCGGGCAGGGCGGCGCCATCGACAACATGAACAACGGCGTGATAACCATCTCCGGATCCACATTCACGAATAATCAGGCGGAGCAAGGGCAGGCCTATTACGGCATTGGCGGCGCGATCGATAACGAAAACGGCGCATCCTTGACGGTCAGCAACTCGAAGTTCACCGGCAACACGGCAACCGGCAGCGTGTTCGCGACCGGAGGGGCGGTGTTCTCCTTCGGCGGCACGATGGCCTTCACCAATTGCGGCTTCACCGACAATCAGGTCAGCAGTCCCGGTTTCAGCGACGGCGGCTCATTCGAGGCCCAGGCAAGCCAAACCACCCTGACCAACTGCACCTTCAAGCACAACCAGGACATCGGCACCGCGGGAGCCAGCACGGGAGCGGCAGGCGTCAGCAATGTCTACTATTCGCAGATGACGATGACCAATTGCACGCTGAGCGACAATGTGTCCAAGGCCGGCGATGGAGCTGACGGCGTCAACTCGTTCGGCCAGGCCAACGGCGGCGCAATGATCAACGATACCTATTCTTCGCTAACGATCACGAATAGCACGTTCCTGGACAACGTGGCCCACGGCGGCGACCAGGCCAATAACAGCGGCGCGCCCACTCCGGACTCGGCTTTCGTCGGTATTGGTTTCGGCGGGGCGATTTTCAATTTTTCCAACTCCTCGCTTAGCATCAGCGGCAGCACCTTCGTGGGCAATCAGGCTATCTCAGGCAGCAGCGCGGTTGGACCCGGCGCTCAGGCTGTCGGCGGCGCGATCGACAGCGACGTGGGCACCACGCTGAGTGTGTCGAACAGTTCGTTCATCGGCAATAGCGTTATCGGCGGCGCGGGGACTGCCGGCTCGCAGGGCGGCGACGGCATCGGTGGTGCCATTATCGCTCAATTCAACACCACGGCGACACTCAGCAATTGTCTTTTCGCCGGCAACGCGGCTATCGGCGGCGCGGGAGGGGCCGGCAGCGTGGGAGGCAATGGCATCGGCGGCGCGCTGGTCATTGGGCATGCGGTCGGACTGCCCAACGTGCCGGACAATTCGGCTCTTACAGTGAGCAATTGCGTTCTGGTGGGCAACCTGGCGGAGGGCGGCGCCGGCGGCGCGGGCGCTAACGGCGGCGATGGTTTGGGCGGCGGTTTCTACGCCTCTGCCGGCACGACCACTTGCTTCCAGCAGTCCACAATAGCCGGCAATCTGGCTCTTGGCGGCGAAGCAGGCGATGGCGGCTCGGACGGTCAGGGAATCGGCGGCGGCGTCTATGTGGTCTCCAGCGCCGTCGTCGGCAAGACGAAGACGCTGATTTTCGGCAACTCCGCCTCGACAAGCAACGACGACATCTTCGGCGTCGTCAATTCTACGTGTTGAGATAAATCGCCTCAATTCGGTTTGACCGCGACGTGGAGCGAAGCGCGGAAATCACTCGCGCTTCGCTCCACGTCGCGCCTTAAGTCCTAAATATCATCCACAGATTACACAGATTTAAAACCCGGAGGTAGCAATGGCGAGCGGCGAACTCCTCAACTTCGGCTCGCGCTCTCTCCAGTACAAGCGCCTTGTCCTCGGGTGATCCTTGTTTGTTCTTTTTTAATCTGTGTAATCTGCGTAATCTGTGGATGATTCATATTGCCCGAGGCCACATCATGAAGAAGGCGTGTGGGTATTCTCGGCGCTGCCAGAATCGTCTTGCCCGGCGTGGCGTTTGCCGGATACGATCTCGAAGGATAAACGATGAATCAAGATGCTCTTTTTTCATCCTTTATCCTCCCCGGGGGGAGATTCTTGTGTTCGTCGCACGCATCCGCCTGGCGTCGCTGTGGGTATCGCAGGTCGCTCGTGTTTTGGGTGATTGGTGTTTGAGGATCGCTGCATTCCTCGACCGGCATCGTTCGGCCGCATCGGCCGGCGATGCCTGGCACGTTGCCACGGCCGTTTTCATCGCGCCGTTCGTGCTCTTGGCTCCGCTCAATGGCTGCATCAACAACGGCTTGCCGCGGCGCTGGGTGCTGGCCGGCTCGGCCGCGTTCATGCTGCTGATTGTGACGGTGTTCGCGGCGATGCACGGGCACTGGATGATTTGCCTCGGCCTGGTCGCCGTGGGTTCGGCGATCTACAGTCCGGCACGCTATGCCATGTTGCCGGCAGTGGCAGAGGATACGCATGTCCCCCTTCCGCGCGTCAATGGCTGGATCGAGATGGGCGGGGCGGCGGCCATTGTCGGCGGCGTGGCGCTGGGCTGGGCGGTCAGCGCGGACTCCGGCATGCCGCTGGCCGGGTACTTTATCGTCGTGCTGTTGGGGCTGAACGTGCTGAGCCTGGCGACGGCGCTTCCCGCGTATTTTCCTTCGGACGTGCGGCGGCCGGAGCCGCCGACGCAAGCGGTCGCCGGCTTCTTCCGCGATAGCCTGCGCATCGGCCGCGAACAGGCGGCATGGGGAAGTCTGCTTGGCCTGGCCAGTTTCCAGGCCATCATCACGGCCGGCTCGGGAGCGGTGGTGTTGCGCACGCTGGACCGAGGGGCGTCGAACGGCTTGTTGCATGCGATGGTGCTCATTGGCACCGGCGCGGGGCTGGGCTGCTTGATGGCGGCATGGCAGGGCCATCCGCGCCGCAGCCTCGGCCTGGTGCCGCTGGGCGCCACGGGGCTGTTGTTGGCTTTGGCCTGGATGACGTTCTTGCCGCCCGCCGAGTCGGCGCTGCCGCTCATCCCGTGCTTCACGCTAGGATTCATGGGCGGACTGATCAATGTGCCGCTGCGGGCGGCCTATCTGGCTGCCGTGCCGGCCGACGCGCGCGGCAACGGCACGGCGGTCATGAACACCGCTATCTACGTGCTGACAACCGCTCTGTCCTTGCTGATGACAGGGCTGGTCCGCACGGGAGCGCTGCCGACGCCGGCGGCCCAGTTAGGATTGCTGGCCGTGTTGGCGGCCGTTTTTGCAATCGTGGCATGGCGGCAACTATACCCGCAAGCGGTCGAGCAAATCGTGGAGATCCTGTTGACGCCGATGTATCGAGTGCGCGTGCATGGTCCCGGCCGCGACCTCATGCAACGCGGCGGGCCGTTGATCATCATCGCCAATCACGCGGCGTATTGCGATCCGTTTTGGCTGTGCAAGGTGGTGCCGCGGAAGGTGACACCGATGATGACGAGCGCCTTCTTCGATCTGCCGTTTATCCGCTGGGCAATGGTCCACATCGTCAACGCCATCCGCGTGCCTGTGGCCCGTTTCCGCCGCGAAGTGCCGGAGCTGCGCGAGGCCGTTGACGTGCTGCGCCAGGGCGGCTGCGTGCTGATTTTCCCGGAGGCGCAGCTGCGCCGCCGCGACGATCAACCGTTGCGGATGTTCGGCCAAGGCGTCTGGCGCATCCTGCAAGAAGTGCCGCAAGCGCCGGTGCTGGTGTGCTGGATCGAGGGCGGCTGGCGCAGCTTCACGTCTTATTACAACGGCCTACCGCTGCGCGGCAAATGGCCCGATTGGCGGCGGCACATCGACATCGCTATCGACGAGCCGCGCGTCCTCAATAAGACGCTTCTCGCGGATCAACATGCCACTCGTCGCTATTTAATGCAGACGTGTCTGGAATGCCGCCGCTATCTGGGGCTGCCGGTGCTGGCATCTTCGGATGAAAAGGCGATTACAGGCTCTGACAAATCCCCGGCACCTGGGGACACATGCGGCGGTAAGCAGCAGAGAAAAGAAGAAGAGCAAGATTAAGATGAAGATTAGGATTAGGAAGAGGATTAAGAGCAAGAGTAAGCGAAGGGATTCGTTGTCGTGGCCGCTGCATGGGTAATCCGTACCCGCTCACAGGTCGAGCGTGCCAGCCGTTCAGGTACGTTCGAGGTGTCGTAACATACAACCTGACCTGCCGCGATCGGACCTCAGCAACCGCTGACGGCGGCCGACGTCCATCGACGAGGCTCCCCGTAGGTGGCATCACCGACGTACACCCGCGGAAATGGATGCCACCCCCACGGCTCTCGTTGTCGCGGGGTTTCCCGACCCGCCACAGAGCTGGACCGAAGGTCTCCTGCTACTTGGAGACCTTCGGTCGGACGGGTGACACGGTCAGGAGACCGGGCCGCAACCAGGGTCGAGAAACCAGCAAGCACGTGAGCTGCGTTTTCCTGTGACGGCGCTTCAGCGCCAGTCCACGCCGGTGAGCATCTTGCCCTTCACCGAACGCACGACCTTGGCATTGCCGCCGTCCGGATCGGCGACGATGAGGCGCGATTCAAACTTCTTCAGGTCTTCCGGGGCAAGCCAGTGAACGGTGCCGATGATGTAGACGATGTGCTTGCCGTTCGGCGCCCAGGCACACACGGGTACTTCGGCATCCTTCGGGATGCCGGCCACCGGCTTGAGCACGCCAGGCTCGTCGATATCGATAACACATGGTTTACCATTGTGCGTGACGAGCGCGCGCCGGCCATCGGGCGATAGCCTTGCGGCTACAACCCAGCCGTCCGGATCCGCCAGAAGTTTCAGATCCGCCAGAAGTTTCTCCTCGGTGCCCGCGGCCGTCATGAGATGGATGGATTTCGAGTTCCAACTGTCTTTAGTGCCGATCGATGTCGCCAGGAAAAGTTTGCCGTCTCGCGTTTGATCCGAGACCAGGTAGTGTTTCAGCACGTTCAGGCGAGTCACTTGCCGGGTCTTCACGTCGATTCGGAAGTGACGTGCCTCCTTGGTCGGTCCTCCGAGATTCACATGCAGCTCTTCGCCATTCGGCGACCAGAAGAAGTTGCTGAAACCGCATGCCTCCTTCAATTCGAATTTTGTGCCAAAGCCCTTGTCGTCGAGCGCACGCACGCAGATGACCGGCTGAAAAAGGTTGTCGCCGGAGGTCCAGAAGGCCAGCGACCGTCCATCCGGTGACAGGCAGGCGGTGGGGGGGCGGCCTCCCAGGGGCGGCAGTTCGATGCGGCGTTCATTCTTACCGTCGGGGTCCATCAGGTACAGTTTGCCATCGCAGCCATACAGGATGTGTCCGGGACCCGCGGACTTCGGCACTTCTGCCTGCGCCGGCGCAGGTTTCGCGGGCGGGTCCTCGGCCCAGGTGAGGTTCCGCGCCTGCCAGAGCGTGCCGGAACCCACGGTCGCTACGAGGACGACCAGCAACCCCACGTGTTTCAGCTTGTTCAACAACATGATTCGAAATACCTCCCGCGATAATGTGGCAACCGTTTCCGGCACCGGACCAAGTCCGGCCAGCCGCGTCGCTGCATTCGCCAGGGCCGCGTCGACGCCAGCTGCCCGCCGGGCACTGCCGAACAGCATCGTCAGCGCACCCGCCGACAGGGCGATGCCCCGGCCACGCAACCAGAGCGCGAGTAGCTTGCGCGCCTTCCCCAGCCGGCTGGAGAGCGTTCCCTCCGGGATGCCGAGCCGGGCCGCCGCCTCCTTCCGAGGCATGCCATCCAGTTCGCACAACAACACGGCCGCTCGTAAATGCTGCGGCAAACGAGCGATTTCCTCGTCCAGTGCCTGGAGTGCATCGCTATCGACGGCCACGGCGGCGAGGATCGGGCGGTCTGGGACCAGCGGCATGGGGACCTCTCGAAAACGGCGCCGGACGGCTCGCGCACGCGCTCCACGAGCCGTGCGGACCGCGACACCATACAGCCAGGCACGGACGGCTTCGCGCGGCTTGACATCGCCGGCTCGGCGGGCCAGCACGAGGAATGCCGCCTGGAACGCGTCCTCGGCAAGATGCTCGTCGCCGCACAGACGCCGGCAGACGGCCAGGACCGTCGGCCCATGCCGGTGCACCAGGGCCGCAAAGGCATCCTGGTCCCCATTGGTGACGAACCGATCCAAGAGACAACTATCGGAGACGATCGCCTCCGATATGCTGCCGAGGGTGCGGCGCTTGAGCGATGTCACGAATGCCGAGAGGCCGACGTTGGTCATAGTGCCTTCCTGGCTCGAGGACCGATGCGAACGAGGCGTTCCTGCCAGCTCGTTCGAGATTCCGGGTGAACCACCACGGCTCACGAAGAGTATTGGCAGGAAGTCGCCCGGCGCGTCGCGGAAAAAGACCAAAAAACGACGAGTGACGGGGCAAGCTGCATAGGTTCGGAACGACCCAAGAGTGTATCAGCGGCCTGGTCAGGCGGCCAGAGGAACTGAGATCGGGAGATGCGCGCCGGGATGCCAACCGATCAACGGGCGTTCCGCGATAACGGATTCCCGCATCCGAAAAACGGGTTAGCAACGCTTCGCGGAAGGATCGCTAACCGCCATCTATCGCCTTTCCTCTTAGCCTGAGTACCCAAACCCATGTTGTCGGAAAACAATGCTATCCTCTTGACTTTGCTCTATTGTACTATTACTATAGAACAGTAGAGCAATGATAACCTTGTCGCTGAACCCGAAGAGTGGCGTGCCGATCTACCGGCAAATCCAGGATCAGATCCGTTATGGGATCGCCTCGGGGAAGCTGCGCCCCGGAGAGCAGCTGCCGACGGTGCGCGCCCTTGCCGTCGATCTCTCGGTCAACCCGAACACCATCATCAAGGCGTATGGCGAACTGGAGCGGCAAGGAATCTTGACGACCGAACAAGGCAGCGGCACCTTCGTTGCCCCGCTGCCGGCCTTGGCGCTGGATGCCGAGGACCGGCAAGCCAAGCTCCTGGCGCTTTGCACGGAATTTTTGGGCCATGTGGCCCAGTATGGCTTCGGGCCGGACGACGTGCTTCGGACCATCCGGAAGTTGAAACAGGAGGGCAGTCCATGAATACGTCTGCTGAACTGGTTCTCGACGGCGGTGGGCCGATCGGCCAACAGATTGAATCGCAAATCCAGCGGCTCGTCCAGGATGGCATTCTCATGCCGGGCGAGGAGCTGCCCACGGTCCGTGCGGTGGCCGTGGGGCTGGGCATCAATCCGCATGCGGTCGAGCAGGCTTACGACCAGCTCGAACGCGCGGGCTGGGTGACGCGGGCCGATGGCAGCAGCCCTCGCGTGGCCGCGCCGCCGGGCGGCCAAGACAACACCGAGTTGAAACAACAGTGTGAGGTCCTCCTGCGGTGGGCGGCCGAGAACGGCTATTCGTTCGCCGACGTGCTGCATGCACTTCAGGATTGTCGCCAAACGGAGGTTCGCCATGATCAAGCGCAATAATACCGAGGGCGCGCTCAAGCGCGTTGACACCGAGGACGCGTTGGCCCGAGAACATGTCGCGCGCGAAGTGCGGCGCGCCAGCGTCTTTCTGCTGAATGTGGTTCTCGCCGTGCTAGTGCTGGCCGCCGGAGCTATCGTGCAGCTTCTCCTGAATCGGTTTGACCCGTTCGTGACCGGCATCGCCATCGTCGCGGCGTTGGCGGTGCTCTTGTGTTTGCGCATCGCCTTGCAGTGGGACCGAGCCGTGGTGCTGCGATTTGGGAATTTTCACGCTCTCCGGGGGCCGGGCGTCTTTTGGTTGGTGCCGTTCGTGGATCGTGTGGTCCGTCTCGTGGACATGCGTATCCGGGCCGCCGAGTTCTTCTCGGAGAGCACGCTCACCCGCGACACGGTTCCCGTGGATGTCGATGCCGTCTGCTTCTGGCTGGTGTGGGACGCTCAAAAAGCGGTGTTGGAAGTCGAGAGTTATTACCGGGCGATTTCCCTGTCCACGCAGACGGCCCTGCGCGAGATCATCGGCACGCATACCTTGGAGGAGATGCTCACGCAGCGCGATGCACTCGGCCGTGCCTTGCAGACGATGCTCGACGCCAAGACCAATCCCTGGGGCATCACGGTGCAGTCGGTGGAGATTCGGAACGTGATTATCCCGAGCAACCTGCAGAACGCCATGAGCAAGCAGGCACAAGCGGAGCGAGAGCGGCAGGCACGCATCATCCTGGGCACGGCGGAGACGGAGATCGCGGCCAAGTTCGTCGAGGCGGCCCGGCCGTACCAGTGCAACCCGGTGGCGGTCCACCTGCGCGCCATGAACATGCTCTACGAGGGGCTGAAGGAGAAAGGCTCGATCGTGGTGGTGCCCTCATCGGCGGTGGAGTCGATGAACCTCGGCGCCATCGGCGGTCTGGCCAGCATGAACGGCAACGGCGCTCCGCCCTCCCCGCTGGGCGAGCAACCGGAAGCTTCCGCGGCCGGCAAACCCTCGGCGTAATTTTGGAGGCTCCATGAATACCCCAGCGCGTGCGCTCTTTCCGTTCGTTGCCTCGATCGCTCTTCTCGGCTGCTCAAGCGGCCGAAGGAGCGATCCCCCCACCCCCGAGACCATGAAGCAAACAGGTCAAGTTCAGGCGAACGGCATCACGATCGCCTATGAGAGCTTCGGACCCTCGGATCGGGAAACAGTGCTTCTCATTATGGGCAACGGGACGCAGCTCACCGCCTGGCCCATCGAACTTTGCGAGGAACTGGTCAAGCGAGGCTACCGGGTCGTCATCTACGACAACCGCGATGTTGGGCTTTCGACCAAGTTCACGGAAGCGGGGACGCCCGATGTAAACGCGGTTGTTGAGGCGCGGATTGCCGGCAAACCGTCGCCGCTGCCGTACACCCTCGATGATATGGCCAAGGATGCCGTGGGATTGCTCGACGCGCTCGCCATTGAGAAGGCCCACATCGTCGGCGTTTCGATGGGCGGCATGATCGCTCAGTTGGTGGCGGCGGACCATCCCGAACACACGCTCTCGCTCACCTCGATCATGTCCACTTCGGGCAACCCGTCGATACCGTTCCCGGCCAAGCCCGAGGCCATCGCCAAGATGCCGCATGGCGCCGCCGACGATCGGGAAGCGAACATCGCCAACGCGGTCAAGATGATCCAAATCCTGGCCGGTCCAGTCTATCCTCCCGATGAGAAGCGGGTCAGGGATCTCGTAATCCACAGCATGAACCGTTCCAGCGATCGAGCCGGCATGGCGCGGCACAATGCCCTTTCGGCCCTGGGGTTGTTCGAGGACAGGCGGGCGAAACTGAAGACTATCAAGGCGCCGACCGTCGTTGTTCACGGGGCCGAGGATCCCTTGATCTCGGTGGAAGGCGGCAAGGATACGGCGCGAAATATCCCCGGCGCAGAGCTTCGCATCCTACCCGGGATGGGGCACGATCTCCCGATTCCCTTGATCGAGGTCATCGCGGACGCCATCTCGTCGGCGGCATCCCGCGGCG
>DASRBG010000185.1:0-11009 GCA_035653735.1 Gemmataceae bacterium | reverse complement strand
CACGCTCGAGCTCGATCCCGGCGCCGAGCAGATCGCGCTGTTCGAACGGCGGCGCGAGGCGCACCGCAAGAGCCGAGCGTCTGCGCGCGCCATCCTGCGGCGCCCCGCCGCGACCTGGCGCGGCGAGCAGATCAGGCTCCTGATCAACATCCAACAGGTGGAAGACCTCGACCACGCCGACGCGCAATATGCCGACGGCATCGGCCTGATGCGGACGGAATTTTTGCTGTCGGGGCCGGGCGGCATGCCCGACGAGGACACGCAATATCGCGCCTATGAGGCGGTGCTGCGCTGGGCCGACGGGAAGCCGGTGACGATCAGAACCTTCGATGCCGGCGGCGACAAGCCGGTCGCGGGCTTCACGCCCGATGGCGAGGCGAATCCATTCCTCGGCCTGCGCGGCTTGCGGCTGTGTCTTGCGCGTCCGGATCTGTTCAAGGTGCAGCTGCGTGCGCTGGCGCGGGCCGCGACCCGCGGAAATCTCAAGGTGATGTTTCCGATGGTTACCGTGCCGGCGGAGCTGGAGGCGGCGCGCGCGCTGTTTGCGCAAGCGGTTGCCGACTTGCAGGCGGAGGGCATCGGCGCGATGCTGCCGGAGCTTGGAATCATGGTCGAGGTGCCGGCCGCCGCGATGGCGATCGGCGACTTCAAGGCCGCATTCTTCTCGATCGGCTCGAACGATCTGGCGCAATATGTCCTGGCCTGCGACCGCACCAACGGGGCTCTCGGCAACCTGATAGATCCTTTGCATCCGGCCGTCATCGAACTGATCACGCGCACGGCCGAGCACGGGCGACGTGCGGGCGTCCCCGTCAGCCTGTGCGGCGACATGGCGAGCGATCCGGCTTGCGTGCCACAGCTGCTCCATAGCGGCTTGCGCGAATTGTCGGTAAACGCGCCGTCACTGGCGCAGATCAAGCAGACCATTGACCGGCTGAGCCACGGAGGAAGCGGTGGCTGACACGGCACTCGATGCAGAGGGCGATGCCGGCGCGGTCGCGGCCTACAAGCGCATCTTCAAGGACGTGCTGGACAGCCGCCCCTCCGGCATGCGCATACGCTTAGCGCATGCCATGGGCAAGAACCGCAGCTTCGTCAGCCAGATTTCCAATCCGGCCTATCCGGTGCCGATCCCGGTGCAGCACCTCGCGACCATTTTCGATGTCTGCCATTTTCCGCCTCAGGCCAAGTCGCAATTCCTGCGCGCCTATGCGCGGGCGCATCCGCGCCGCATCGGCCGGCTCAGCCAGGGCACGCATGAGCGGATGCTGACGCTGCATCTGCCCGATCTCGGCAGCGCCAAGAAAAACGCGCAGCTCGATACGCTGTTGCAGGAGTTTACGCGGCGATTGATCGCGATCATGCAAGACGAAAAATAGCTCCGAAAAAGGAGCATCGCAGCAACGGAAGATCTGGAGGGACGCGTGAAGAAATTCATCAATTCCGTCGACACCATGCTGGCGGAGAGCCTCGACGGCTTTGCCGCTGTTCATGCCGACATCGTGGCGCTCGGCGCGGAGCGCAAATTCGTGCGGCGCAGCGCGCCGAATTTGCAGAAGGTTGCGCTTGTCTCCGGCGGCGGCAGCGGCCACGAGCCGCTGCATGCGGGTTTTGTCGGCCGCGGAATGCTGGATGCGGCGTGCCCAGGACAGATATTCACCTCGCCGACGCCGGACCAGATCGTGGAAGCCGCGACCGCCGTCGGCGGCAAGCCGGGCGTGCTGTTCATCGTCAAGAACTACGCCGGCGACTGCATGAATTTCGAGATGGCCGCGGAAATCTACGATGGGCCCGCGGCCAGCGTGATCACCAATGACGACGTCGCGGTCGACAAGTCGACTTACAGCGCCGGCCGGCGTGGTGTCGCGGGCACACTGGTCGTGGAGAAGATCGTCGGCGCCGCAGCGGAGCAGGGCGCGGACCTGCCAGGCTGCGCGAAGCTCGCCGAGGAGGTCAATGCGCGGACAAAATCCATCGGAGTGGCTCTCACGAGCTGCACGGTGCCGGCCGCCGGCACGCCGACATTCTCGCTGCCCGACGATGAGATGGAGATGGGCGTCGGCATTCACGGCGAGCCGGGGCGCAAGCGTGTGAAGCTCACGGAGGCGAGCGATATTGCTGAGCAGATGGTCGGCGCGATCCTGAGCGACTACGAGGGCGGTGCCTCCGGCCCGGCGCTGCTCCTGGTCAACGGCTTTGGCGGCACGCCCTCGCTCGAGCTCTATCTGATGTATCAGGCGGCGCGGCGCATCCTGGAAAAGCGCGGCGTGACAATCGCGCGCTCGCTGGTCGGCTCCTACGTGACCTCGCTGGAAATGGCGGGCTGTTCCATTACGCTCACCACGCTCGACGACCGGCTGACCGCGCTGTGGGACGCGCCGGTCCACACGGCCGCGCTGCGCTGGTAATCGCGGCTGGAACGACTTCTCGTGTCGCGAACGACAAAGCCGCCACGCGGTTCTCGCTCGACGGCTTGGCCTTGGGTGGGACCGGACGCCGGGGGGATGCACCCGCCGCACGGGCTGGACGATTTGGTGGCTGGCGCACCACGAAGCCTCAAGCCATCAAGATGGCAAGTGCCATCTTGATGGCTTGAACTTTGGATGCTATTTTATTGTATTAAGGAGCTTCCTATGGCCGAACCACAGCTTTCCGTCCGCAGCGCGAAGGCGCGCGATCTGGCTCACCGCCTTGCGCGGCGAGAGAAGCGCTCGATCGCCGATATTGTCGAGCGCGCGCTAGAAGCTTACGAGATCCGCGAGGCCGGACGGGAGCCCGCCGCCGCATTCTATGCCCGGCTGTCCGCCAATTATGGGACCGATATCGATATCGAGGCCACTATTCGAGAGGCCCGCCGCGCCGATCCCGGTCCGGATCTTTGATTTTCCTGGATACCAATGTCGTGTCGGAAACACTGCGAAAAGCGCCGGACCCGGCGGTGATCGCTTGGCTTGTCCGATACGATGCCGAACTAGCTCTGCCGACAATAACGATCGCTGAGATCGCCTTCGGCATCGCGAAGGTTCGGCCCGACGAGCGCGCTGCGCGACTAGAGCATGGGCTGGCTGACTGGCGGCACCGTTTTGCTGGTCGAATTTTTGGATTAACGGAAGAGGCAGCTCTAGCCTATGGCGAGATCATGGGTGATGCTTTCCGGCAAGGGCTTGGCGTATCGGCGCCCGATGGGATGATTGCCGCCATTGTACGTGTCAATGGCGGCCGCCTTGCTACTCGCAACCTGACGGATTTCAAAGTCGCCGGCGTTGAGCTGATCTCGCCCTGGGATTTCTGATAGCATTGTGGACACGCTCTTCCTCGTGCGGCCCCATCGCGCTTCATTTAACACAGCCTTTTGACAACCGGCAGATTGGCAAGACCGTCGTCGCCCTCACGGTCGAGACAGCGGGATCAAGCGCGTGAGCGCGGCTTTGAGAGCCAGGACCCTATCCGCTGTTGAAGTGAAGTGCAGGGACTAAGAAAAAGCCGCCAAGCGGTTCTCGCTCGACGGCTTCGCCTTGGGTGGGACCGGATGTTTTGGGGATGCACCCGGCCTCTTACCGGTAGCCGATCGATCAATTCACGCAACACAAGCCTGTTGTTAGCCTAACCTATCAACCTTAACGATTTTGAGAAGCGCACGACCATTTTAAGACCTCGGTAGATGTCCGCCATTCAGACGATCATAGACACTTACATCAGATTCGCGGATGGCCTTGCTGGCACTGAGGGCGCATCGGCTCAAGCTGCTGGCTGCGATCAGCGAAAGCGATCCCTCCTTCAGGAGTTTGCGAAGCCAATGCGTCGAGGAGATTTCCGCAATCGAAGCCGGCCTTGCGAGATTGCGCCCGCAGGGGGCTCCGATGGCGGACACGGCCGCGGCTCAATCGGCGTCGCCGGTCTCGGAACATTGCTCGTTGCATCAAACAGAGATCGAGCCTGTTGCAAGCGGGGAGCAAGAATTGGTTCCGCAGCAAATGGCAGCCGGTGCCACATCAGATCAGACGGCACACGGTCCGCGCCTTCGTCGCCGCCGAGTCTCAGATGGCCTTGCCCGCCAGGGCCGGCATGTCCAATCCCGTGCTGATCGCGAGCTCGCTGCTCGGCGCGGCGCTGGCGAATGCGGCAGGGTCGGACGGCGCGGTGCTCGCGGCAGACCTGATCGAACTCCAGCGGCGGCTGGCGTCGCCTTAAGGGTTGAGGCGATCTGTCTCCGTCACTCCCGCGCCTGCACCACCTTGCGGATATCGGCTTCCGACAGCGCGGACGCGCAGAGCTGGATGAAGCGGCAGGCATAGCCGCGCAGGAACGTGCCGCGCCGGACGGCAAGACGCGTCGTGTTGGCTTCGAACAGGTGCTCGCTTGGCAGGACGCGAAGGCCATCTTCGCCGTCCGGCTTCACCGCCATGGCGGCGACGATGCCGACGCCGAGCCCGAGCTCGACATAGGTCTTGATCACGTCGGCATCGATGGCCGAGATCGCAAGGTTCGGCGTGAGGCCAGCCTTGGCAAAGGCCTCGTCGACGCGGGCGCGGCCGGTGAAACCCTCGCTGTAGGTGACGATCGGAAATTCGGCGATGCTCTCGATGGTTAGAGGATCGACCCCGAGCAGGGGATGTCCGTCAGGGACGATCACCGCATGGTGCCAGCGATAATAGGGGAAGGTGACGAGCTCGGGGATGCCGTCGAGGGCTTCGGTCGCGACCGCGATATCGGCTTGACCTGATGTCATCAGAGCGACGATCTCGGCGGGGCCGCCTTGATGCAGCACGAGCTCCACGCCTGGAAACTCCTGCTTGAATTTGGAGACGATGGAGGGCAGCGAATAGCGCGCCTGAGTGTGGGTCGTGGCCAGCGTCAGGCGGCCGACGTCCTGCCGGCTGAAATGCGTGGCGATGCTTCGGATGTTCTTGAGGTCGACCAGGATGCGCTCCACCAGCGGCGCGAGCTCCTTGCCAGGCTCCGTCAGCCCGACGATGCGCTTGCCGTGACGGACGAAGATGGCAACCCCAAGCTCCTGCTCGAGATCCATGATGTGCTTGCTGACGCCGGATTGTGAGGTGTTGAGGGCCTTCGCGACCTCCGTGAGGTTGAGATCGCGCTGAAGCGCTTCGCCCAGAATGCGGATTTGCTGCAGGTTCATGCGCCTGAATCTACCCCCAATTCGGCCTCCGTTCAGATGGGATGATATAGCAGCACAACCGGCGCGGCACCATTTTATCAAAAAGGAACCGGAGCAAGCTAAAGAAGCAACGAGAGAGCCTGCGGTGTGCCTCGCATCAATTGGCGACCTTTTGGTGCACCAGATCCGCCTGCTGTCACCCAGATGGAAGTGAGTGCCCGGGGTGACGTTACGAAGCGTGCACAACCAATCGTTCGAGACCGGGTCAAAGCACAGAGACTGGGACAGCTTGACGAGCAAACGCGGTCCCATCGTTTCGTAACGCTCGCATCTGCTCGAAATGTACCTCAGCCGCAACAATAGCATCCGGTCATAGCGGATCGACGCTTCACCTGGTTCAAGCCATCCCAAACTTTCGAGTTCATTGACGGTCTCTCCCTCGGTGATACCGCGGACCCGAGCGACTTCCTCCGATAGGCGGTCAAGTGCTCTTTATGTGTAAGCGTGTAGTCGAGGCCGTTCGGGCGTCGCAGTGCCGGGGCGGTCGATCTGAGAGAGCGGCCAGCCGTGCGCGATCCATTCCAGAGTTTGCGTGAACCTGGCGTACGGATCGACGTCATTCATCTCGCTCTCTGCAAAAGCGTCCCGATGGTAGCCCAGGTTCGACCGCCACCATGAGACCCGCGCGAAGAGCGCATTATTCTCGTAATTGCTTGCAGCTTTATTGCCCGCTCGACAATCTTCGAGTCGATCTCGATCCGGCCGTCGATCAGTAAGCGCTCGAAAGCGATGCGTCTCGACGTGGCGCAGCGGATCGCTTCCGTGAGTTGGGATTTGCCGGGACAGGCGCCGCAGCTCCTTCTCCCAGAGATCGAAGAGCGCCGCCACGATGGCGGCGGACCTTTCCTAGCGCGCCTTCATTCGGGTTGCGGGATCCTGGCGGCGGATGTCGGCCTCGATCTCCCAGAACCCGCCATCGTCATCGCGGTCTGCATCACCAATTGCGAACTCTCGTTGACGTGCAGTTCGTAGAACCGCCGCCTGATGTGGGCAAAGCAGGTGGCCAACCTTTCCCTCATTGGCGCCCGCCGGCTTGGCGAACAGATTATAGGCGGCACAGCCGTCGACCTGCAGAATGCCTTCAAAGCCCGCCAGCGCGGAGCTAAGCCTACAGAGCTATACACGCATTGACGACAGTCCGCCCCCCGACAGGTGCGATCTACCTCTACTTGATCGTGATCGTGATCTTCTCTGAAACAAGCGGCGGACTAAACGGATAATGCTTGGCGTCGCCGAGCACGAGTTGAAGCGTATGCTTGCCGGGCGGCAGTTCAAGCCGCGTCTCGGTTTGACCTGCGCCAAAATGAAGGTGGTTCTTGTCTTGCGGAATCGGCTCGCTCGGATTGAGTGGTTCATTGACGTCGATAAGCAGATGATGATGGCCGCTGTTCTGATAGTCGTCGCCCGCATGGGTGACGCCCATGTTGCGCAAACCAAATCGACACCAGAAGCCACCCTTGATGACTGCGCCGTTCTGAGGCCAGATAAAATAGAGCAGGGCGTCCTTGCCCGCCGGCTTGCCCTGCGCATGAGCGAAACACGAGAGAGGTATGAGCAGCAGGGCCAGCGCGATCAGCCGGACAGTTCTCATAGGCCCACTCCACCGCAGCAATCAAGGTGAAAGAGCAACCCGGAATCCATGGGTCGGATATCGAACGTTGGTGTCGTAGCTGTCACGATTCGCCGATCGCACATAGCGCGAGTCGTTATTCCAGGACCCTGATCGGATCACATGCGATCCGCAGTCAGCTTCGGTCCATGCCGAACCATCCAACGGAGCGCCGTGATAGCTCTTGTGCCAACAGTCTTCGACCCATTGGTCGACGCTGCCGCCCATATCGTAGAGCCCAAATGGATTTGGCTTGAAACTTCCAACCTTGATCGGTTGTTCGGCGCCGACGACATCCGCGCAATTCTTGCAATTGGCCATGCCTTGTTGAAATTCGTCGCCCCACCAGTAACGCGTTTGCGTTCCTCCGCGCGCCGCGTATTCCCATTCGGCTTCGCTCGGTAACCGATAGGACTTGTGGGTGGTCTCCGTCAACCAAGCGGCAAACTGCTTGGCGTCCGTCCAACTCACATTCGTGACGGGGGCATCATCGTTGCCGGTTGCCGTGAAGGCACAGGACTTTGCCGCCGCGCATTGGTTCCATTCGCGGATGGAAACTGGATAGCGGCTGATCGCGAACGGCTTGATCGTCACCTGATGGACCGGCTTCTCGGTCGGATCATCGTTGCTGCCCATCATGAATGCACCGCCCCGAAGTAGGTTCATTTCCGGTTCGACGATCGGGCGCATCTGCTGTGCAGGGGACGTAGTCGGCAGTGCCGCCTGCTTTGTCGCTGGGATGGCGGGAGCTGGCGGGGTTAGAGGTGGTGCCTGCTGCGCGGAGGGCAAGCCCTGCTGAACGGAAGGCGCTGCGGAATGCGACGGCTGAGCCTGTTGCAGTGCCTGCTTCATGGCGGGCGACTGCGGCATCGGCAAATCTGGTGTAGGCGACGAAACCGAGCTCGAAATCTGATGTCTCAGGTTGACGTCAAGGACTGGCAGCCAATGCCAGAGCGCGCTAGCTCCGATCCCCATCAAGATGATACCCAACGAAAAGATCAGAACGTTCTCTCGTCGCCTTCTCCTATTGAGCGCGGCCGGGTCCGCCAGCACGCGATAGACCCTTACGGGGTCGGTGATGTTCTTGACCCTGCGGTCTCCAAGCGATTCGTACCCGCAAACCAGTTTGTTCTTGATTTGCTCGTAAATGCCGCCGGAGATGTAGACCTCGCCTGGCTCGGCAATGCTTTCAAGACGCGAGGCAATGTTGACTCCATCGCCATAGATGTCGGTTGCCTCAATGATGACATCGCCCAGATTGACGCCAATCCGATATTCAATCCGTTGCTCCCTCTCCAGCAGGGCGTTGCGCCCAAACATGTTTTGTTGGATGACGATCCCGCAGCGCACGGCTTCGACCGGGCTATCGAACACTGCAAAAAAGCCGTCGCCGGTGGTCTTGACGAGCCTTCCATGGTGTTCCGCGATGGTGGGTTCAATTAGATCACGCTGGATGCTCTTGACGCGCTCATGCGTCTCTTCTTCGTCGAGCTCCATCAAGCGACTATAGCCCGCGATATCACCGGCGACGATCGCAGCGAGACGACGCGGCGGTTGACTTCGCGACGGCGGACCACCTCTTCGAGCAGAATTGATGTCGCGAACCTTCTCGCGCATGTCGCAACCTCAGCCGCCTAGACCGACTTGCTCTGGAATACTCGAATTACCTTGCTCAGTTTGAAATCGAACTACTATGGCTCAGATCACAGAACAGAAAAAAGCGAAACGCACCATCGACGTCAATGGCCCCCAGTATCATAGCAATAAGTAGCTGAGCTCGCTAGAAAGTTCACTACAGCTTTGCGACTAGATTCATGTCAGGCCCCCTGACGTTCGCTCAGTCGCGTCGACCCACGGTCGCCTACAAGTGGCTGGATCCCGCTTGCCGGGGCTTAGCAGGTCCGAGCCGTCGACCGGGTTGTGGCCCGGGGCTGCCGAACTTTGGTGCTGCGGCAAGTCGGCAGCTGCTTGGGGTACAGCGGCCGCAGCCTGACGCATTCCGGACGGGGGCGTAGTGCTTGGGTCCCATTTCGGCCCCAACCATCCCGCGATTCATTGCGCGGCCGTTAGAGTTTCGGACCGAACTCGGTTTTCGTTGTCCATCAGGACATGCAAACAGTCATTCCTTGTCATATCGCCGCTTTGGAGGCGATCGGCGGCGCGGCAAGTGTCAGTCCGAGCGATTCACTGCGGCTATAAGCCCCAAATCCAAAAAAGGTTTTGGGCGTCTGTGAGATGGTTCATATGAGGGGCGCGCGAGCGTAGCTAGTAATACCGCACCGGACATTTCCCCTCTGGAATTGTCCAGGCAAAGCCGTCTGGATTGGCCTGGGTTGCTCGGGTTTTAGGCCAGTTCGATTTTAAGCTTTTACGCCCATGCGCCTCTGCTGGCCGAAAAAGAAGCGTTCAAGGAAAAGTTGACTGCGTGCCGTTGGAACGGACGCAATGAAGTACTGCCTGCATTGATGTCTGAGTTTGGCACGTTTGAGAAATGCCCACGGCCCCTGCGCACGCAAAAAGCTAACGGAAGGGGAGTATCAGATGATCATCAAACGCAGCGTTCCATGGCATGCGCGCTCGACCCTGAGCAGGTCGGCCCACGTCATCGGACGGATCGGACTCGCTTTGATCGGGACCGCCTGTGGGCTGTTCGTTTCCGAGCTAGGCGCCCGCAGCATCGACCTGGTTTCGGTCGAAGCCATGCTCGCCATGATGCTTTACGGGGCCGCCGCCTTCTATCTCGGGATCGATCTGCCCCAGGTTCCTCCCGGTCACTACATGCACCTGCCGCCACGGCGCGGGCTAGGCACCAGTGCGGATATGTTGGAGCTGCTAACTGCGGCCGGCATTTTCCTCACCGCGGTGGCGGCGGTGGTGTCCATCTCAAGTATCGTTCTGGGTGAAGCCGTGGAAGCCAGCACGGCTGGGATCATATGTTTGGGTTGGGCAATCGGCGCTACCATGCAGATCGCCGCCGGCGTCATCGCGCGAATAAAGTTAGCTCGTGCCGTGAAAACGGCGACGCTCGCGCTCTTCTTCCGGTGAAAGGTCTGGATAATCTGCTAAGGGAGTTCGAACATGCCGCTCTATATGTATCAGGCAGCCTACACAGCAGAATCATGGGCAGCGCAAATGAAGAATCCGCAAAACCGCGTTGAATCCGTTGGACGGCAGGTGACAGAGGCCGTCGGAGGCAAGATGATCGGTGGTTGGTACTGCTTAGGCGATTATGAAGTTATTCTGATCGCGGACGTGCCGAACATCGAGAGCATGGCTGCGATCGCCATAGCCATTGCGGCGGGTGGGGCAATCAAGTCCAGCCAAACCACCGCATTGATGACCGGGGCGGAACTTGTGGCGGCGCTGAAGAAGTCGGAGTCCGTCGTCAAAGGTTATAAGCCCGCCCGATAGAAACGTCGGGGTTCGATTACCTACATCCGCGTCGGTCCGGTCGGCCTTTCGGCGCTGTCATTTGAGGGGGCGACGTTTCTTCATGGTCCTTCTCAATGGTTCCTGACGCCGTCTCGCGTCAAGGTGTTAGGGATAGTCCCGACATGGTAGGCGCGGCGCCAAATGAACCCTCGTGAAGCAAAGCTGCCAGACTGATCGAGCGGCTTCATTCACGTCGTCCGTCCAAGAAAATAGCTGCTATAAATGGCTCTCAAAATTGGGAGCGACCGATGGCTGGAGCGATAAGGCCCTTTTGTATCGATGTCAGCGACGATGTGCTCGCCGACCTCAAAGAGCGATTGCGTCGCACCCGCTGGCCGGATGCGGAACTGGTCAGGGACTGGAGCCAAGGCGCTCCGCTGAAATGGATTAAAGATATCTGCCAATACTGGACGGACACGTATAACTGGCGTAGCCGCGAGACCCAACTTAATCGCTTTGACCAATTCACCAGTGAGATCGACGGGCTCGACATCCACTTCGTCCATGTGCGCTCGAAAGAGCCGTCAGCGCTGCCTCTTATAATCACCCATGGTTGGCCAGGCTCGATCGTCGAATTCCAGAAGGTGATCGAACCCTTGGTTCATGTCGTGTGTCCGTCGCTGCCGGGGTTTGGTTTCTCGGCAAAACCGAGGACGACAGGCTGGGGCGTCGAACGCATTGGCGCGACATGGGCCGTGTTGATGGATCGCCTTGGCTATGCGCGTTATGGCGCGCAAGGGGGCGATTGGGGCTCAGCGGTGACGACTTCACTCGGCGCGCAAGACGACA
>DASRBG010000184.1:0-2104 GCA_035653735.1 Gemmataceae bacterium | reverse complement strand
TTGGATGCTGATCTTATGGGCGGGAGCGATGCGTGTGTCGCGATTCGGTGCAGGCGGCGATCATGAGCGAGGCCGAAGACGAGTTTGACGCGGAGCGCTGGCCGGACCCTTTCGCATCGTTATCGTTGGACACGAGATGTGTGGGCCTGCGGCAAGCTTTCTTCTGAACTCGTCTCTTACGAGGCCGATGTAAAGTCGCGAGCTACGCCTCGCCGCTTCGACCTTCGACTAGTTTGGGTACGTTTCGGCTCACCCCGTCCGGCCAGAAGCGATCTGAGCGGCAATGGATTTGCCACCCTGATTCCGGACATTCAGAATGGCTTCGGTCTTGGTCAAATGACGCTGCAGCATGGGTCCGGCTCACCGCATTGATCTAGTTTAGCTCGAGGAAATGAAGCGTCTGCCCAATAGGCGAGAATGGCTATGTACCTGTTGACCGTTGACGAACCGCGGAGAAAGACCAAGATCTTCGCCCTCATAAAGTTCGTCTCGTCACCAGAATTCATGGGCGAGCTTCGGCTCGGGTAGTTTCCCAAGTGCATGAAGCAGCGCGATTTCCAGGACCTCAGGGGACCTGAAGCCGTAGGACTTTCTCATGGTGAGTTTCGCCTTGTTGTTCAATCCCTCGACGACACCGTTGGAGATCTCGCCTTTGGCCCGGAACCAGTTGAGGATCAGCTCCCGATGACGGCGGATCATACGCGCCACCGACTTCATCGGCTTGATCCGCGAGCGCAGCGCCGCCGTGCACCAGCGATCCATGAACTTGCCGGCCCAGGCGACAGAGCGGTAGTCCCAGAGCTGCTGGAAGTCTTCCTTCAGCAGATACGCCCGCACGGTGCGCAGATTGCAGCGCACCAGATCCCGCAGCCGTCCGCGCTGCCCGCTCGTGAGGTTCCCGGGGCGCTTCAGCAGGCACCAGCGGGAGTGTTTCAGCAGGGGCCGGCGCCCTGCGGCGGCGAGCCGTCGCGCCTCGCTCGCCCGCACATCATCGAGCGCCATGTTCATCTTCGAGACGATGTGAAAGCGGTCGAGGACATGCAGTGCCTGCCCGCAGCGCTCCCGGATTACCCGCAGGTACGGGCGCCACATGTCCGAGCAGACGAACTCGATTCCCGCAGGTCTCTTTCCCCAGCATGTCGAAGAAGCCGTGGAAGGTTTTGACCGTGCGCTCCTTGCCGACCCACAGCAGCCGCACCATGTTCGCCTCGATCTGATAGACCAGCGTCAGGTACTTGTGCCCGCGGTTATAGGCGATCTCATCGACGCCGACGCCCTTGATGGGACCCAGGACCCGCCGCTCAAGTCCCCAGGCGACCAGCCACTCGACCGAGTGAAACACCTTCTGCCAGCTCGTGCGGAAGGTAGGGGCCACCTCCAGCCACGAGAGCTTGCGTGCCCAGTTCGCCAGATACTGCATATAGGCGTTCGTCAGGGTCTGCTTGCCCTCAGCCCAGGGCAGTATTTCCGCGACAATCCCACAGTCCCGGCACTGCACCCGCCGGCGGGCGTAGAGGAAGAACACCGCAAATCCCCACAGCGGAATGAACTCGAATCGCCGCTCGGGCAGCCGGTCGTAGCCGGCGCAGCGCTTGCCGCACCCCGAGCAGTACGGCCGCGAGCCCTCACGCGCGCGCACCCGCACCTCCACGGCATCCTTCCGCTCTCTGCAGAAGTGGGCCTCCTCGTAGACAAGCCCTTGAAGTGATAACAGGGGTTCAGTACCGTCACCAGTCGCATGGCGCGAACTACACCGCAACCGCAGCCCTCGCGCAAGAAACCGCCGGCCACGGCGGCCGCCATCCTCGAGCGCGCCATGAAGCAAATGAGCGAGTGGCCGAACACCTGGCAGGTCGACGAACCGGACCTTGCTTACGGAGAGGGGTTGCTCGAGCAGTTCAAGCCCTTCGTCACTCACCTGATCAGCGTCGAGCAGCTCTCGGCTTCCAGCATCAACCGGCACCTAGGGTACCTGTTCTTGCTCGGCGGAGAACTCATCAGTCAGATCAACTACTTCGACGAGAAGCGCCGGCTCTCGCCCGCCAAGTTGCTCGATCAGAGCATCGACGAAGAAGGCGGGCCGCTCTGTCGTCACGTCGCCGAC
>DASRBG010000183.1:0-36392 GCA_035653735.1 Gemmataceae bacterium | reverse complement strand
ACGCCCCTTTCGCCGCATTGAGAGCCTGCACACAAATGAACATGCATCAGAAGGGTCTTGGGCTAGCTGTTCACCAACTGGAATACACGTGCCTCAAACGCAGACCGATAAAATAGGTCGCAAACAGTCTGGGCTTGAATCACGATTTCAACAGCCTGGTGGACGCCTTGCCTGGTCCATTTCTTTTGTTGAACTAATCATTCTGTTAACAAAGTCTTTGGCGCGGATGTCGCCGCCCTTGCATGCGATGGCAAGCCATCGCGATCCCTCATCGACGTCTTTAGGAAAGCTGTCGTTAGTCGCAGTCGAAGATGGAGCTCGTCCGCGGTAATAAAGTTCGCCAAGAAACGCCGCGGCCTCGACATTGCCACGGTCGACAGCCCGCTTCAGCCACGATATGCCTTCCTGAATATTCTGCAAGTCCGGTCGTGGAGGACAGAAGTCGGGAGCAGCGACGAGCAGCTTTCCATAGTCAGACATCCCCTCGACGCTTGGTGGATTGGCCTTGGCAGCGCGCTCCCAGTAATCCATTGCCATTCTAAGATCTGGGACCGTGAAGGAGAATTTGGCTGGCCCGCTTCGGCACTTGCCTGCCGGTGGAGGATCGATCTCATTATCATAGAGCCCCGCCCAATAGGATCCGAGAAGGCTCATTGCAGACGTCGATCCTTTGGTCGCCGCCTCCTGCCAAAGTCGCATGGCGTTGCTCATTGCTGAGTGCGCCTCGGTGTCAGCGCCCGATCTGGCCAAGTGCACTGCGCGAATGGCAAATGCGCGGCCCATCTCGGCAATAAAGCGCCGGCCAGCCGCAGAGGAATCGCCCTGGAACGCAGCGGCGCAGGCGCGGGTCGCGAGCTCCAGATCGTCGGCTGACAACTGGGCTGGATCGGCTAGGAATGGACCCGTCCGAGGGCGATCTGGATCGAACCGGAACGCACTGCGTCGATCACATTCGTAGGCTGGATCCATGACGACGAGGCGTACAGACTTGTGCGCGGCGATGTTGGTTTCCTCATCACGAAAGCCGAGCCGTGCATCGTAAGTGCCGGGCGCAAGATTGGCCGCCCGAGGCGTAAGCGTCAGCGTGACGGAACTGCCCTTGTTGAGCTTTCCCGTGGGCCCGCCAGTCAGCGCAATCCACGACGGGATGTCCTGCGCTGACCAACGGACGTCGTTTCCAGTCGCGGACAGAGCGATTTGCGTAAGTTCGGGATTGAAAGAGCCACCTCTGAAGCCGACAAAGACGACGGGGTCGGATCCTCCCAGGCTCAAGTTTCCGACTGGTTCCGCCAACCTCAATCTTACATCGCGCCTGTCAAACACCGCGCCCGTGTCCTTGTTGCGGAAAGTCAGTTGCGAGTGGACAGTGCGTGTTGCGCTCGTCGAGGCAGGTGCTTTCGGGCGCAAAGCCATGATGATCTTGTCGCCTCTCGATTGGTCATCCTTGCTCAGCCATGACGTGGCACTATCCATTTCGATCTCGGCTGGCGGTTTTTCACTTATCCACCAACCCTCGAATGGTCTTGCCCAAAATGCCCTGCGGATTTCGACGGTCGTATATTCAGGCGTGAACGTCACAGTCTCCGCAATCGACTTCCGCGGGTTCTCAGAAAACTCCAGCGGTCCACTGACGCTAACGACAAAGCCGTACCAGTCCAGCTTCGCCAAACCGAACGGCGCGGCGATGATCAGCAGCAGGGCGAGAAAACCTGTCGCGAATGCGAGCCTGCGAGTGCGCTGAGCCTTTTCCTCGGGCCCCGATTCAGGTTCGGACTTCGTGGCCGCCAACTCCGACGTCTCGCCCATTCCGGCGCGATCTTTGCCGACACTTGCAACTGCGTCGGCTTCGGCGCCAGTACCGCGGTCACTTCCGGTCCCAAGGCTCGGCCTGGTGACCGCGATCGGTTCCGGCACCCGAATATCGATCGTCGCTCCGTGCCCAACTGTCCTGTACGCGCGGACATCGCTTGGTATGTCACCAAGGGGGCCGTCGCGCGATGCGATTCCCACAAGCGCCCGATGCCGAAGGGAGCGCGTCACCTCAGGTCCGACCAGGTAACCTTGCTTGCCGCCCTTCCGAACCAAGGACGCGCTGAAAAAATACGGCTCGTTCGTCAACCCGTTGGAGGCGATGAACCGACCTTGTTGATAGTCGTAAAACGAGAGTTCGAGCTCGGCTTCAGTCGCCTCGTCCAGCACGACGAGCGCGCGCTCGTTCTCGTACGGCGGCGGCCCTGCTTCAATCAGCTCGCGAACACTAGCCATCGCAGGTTTCCATCAACTTGTGCGCCGCTCGCTCGCAGCATCCTCATATGCCTTTCACACGGCAGCAGCTTCATCAAGTTGCCCCAGCACGCGGCCGAGAATTTCATTCTGCGCGCGCTCCTCGGGCGACCCGATGACTCCACCTTCCACGTTTGCGCGCATCGCATCCTCCATCGCCAGGCCCCAATCAAGAAGGTACTGGCTGCGAAACGCGCTTGGCTCGGCGGAAAGCGTCTCTGGAGTCGGATTTGGCGGATGTTGACGAAAGATCACCTCGACCGATCCATCAAACCGAAGTGCGCGCACTAGCTCATCGCGCACCTCCGAGATCTGCGAGGGCTCGCTGGTCGATTCCGCCGGGACGGCCTGTTTGCCCAAGAGCTTCTCCAAAGCGCCTCGTCGGGTGCGCGGCTCCGGTGCCGGAGCTGTAGCTAGAAGAGGCGGCAACTTGCTGCCAAAGCTGGCCACGAATCCATTGATTAGCTGGCCGGCGATGATGCTCGCTTTGTCGGCGAAGGTGGATGGCTTATCGGTCGCCAGACTGGAAGCCCTAATACGCTCGGCGACCTTGTCGCGAAGATTGCGACGACGTTCAGTCGCGATCAATTCATCCCTAATTTCCGAAAGGGCGGAACTATCGACGCCAACGGCTTGCGGAAAGAACCGGTCTTGCGACAACTCATATAGGCCTTGGGTCCAGCACTCGATGGCCGCTTTCGCCGCTTGATCGGACTTGTGCATGCGTGCACTTGAGCGCGCCCCGTCGTCTGTGCCGACAGGGTCGCCGCGCTTGCGAACGTGATCCGGATTCTGGATTGCGATCCGAGCTCGAATTGCCTGATAAAGAGCGGACTGCTCAACTCCGAGCCGGCGGATCAAGCTTCCGAGGCGATCGCGTTGGTCGGCTTCGTCGATAGCTCGCACAAGCGTGTGGTATACCGCGATACGCTGTTGCAGGCGCTCGCCCGGAGCCGACGGTACGAAATAAGGTTGTAGCAGGTCGCGGATACGACCGCGCAGGACTCCAAGCCGGGCTTCGATTTGCCGAAGCTTGATGTCCGGGTTGCAGACTGGCCGGAGCGAATCGGCCAAATAACTTACGCCGCCATCGTTGAGCCGAAAGGCTTCGTCCCAGGCCTTTCCCGGGTCGTGGAAATGCTTCTTGACCTCAGCATTTTCAAGGAACTCGTCTCTCAGCTTTACAAGCCGGCCCCTCTCGCCGTCTCGAATGCCGACCTCCCTTCGCGTCGCATCGTAATCGAGAATCTGCGGCGAAAACACATTCGGATTGCGCAGCCAGTAAAGATTGTCGAATGGACGCCCTGGTTTCCATTCGCGCGGCCAATCATGGGCCTGCCCGAAGAACTTCGTCAGGCAACTCTCAAGGCGGGTGGTCCACCGCTGGGAAGAATCGTCGGATTGTCCAGCCGCCTGCTCGAACTCACGATCGAACTTGGTCAGTACAAAAAACAGCGCTGTCTCACTCGCAGCACGGGCCGCCGGCGTTTCTCCATGAGAGACATCAATCCAATCCTTGACCATCGTCGGCAAGGTTCGGACCTCTGCGGGGCCGGGGCCCATGCAGAGGAGGATGCTAGTGACTTCTCGTTCAAAATTGTAGCGCTCGAACAGATAACCAACCTTGCCCCGGCAGAACAAGTCTGCGAGAGGCGCGGCTGCGTCGGAGGAGCCACTTGTCTTCAAGAACGCCCTGACATCAGGTATTCGCAACCGGCTGCGCGCACCGGGGAAGTCCAGCAGGTCGGTATGGTCGAAGAAGTCCCAAGGCCGTGCGCACAGTGAAAGGTGCAGTTCGGCGACAAGGGCGGTGAGATCAGCCCGCGCTAACTTAGTCTTCCTTCCGGCCGCAGTGCATACCTCCACCGATTCAGTTTCGGGGTTGCTCAGCGTGTTGAGGGTGACGACGTTGACGATGCTGTCCAACCGGCGATCGAAGCGATCTCCGTTTCGGGTCACTAGCGATTCAATTGTGCAGAATGCGTCTGCGGCGTTGCCAAGTTCGTCCAGCTTTTTGCAGAGTCGGGTGCAGACGCTGGTAAACTCGGTGATGCGCCCCCAGAGCATGCTAAACAGCAGGCTGCGGCCTTCGGTCGATAGCGTTGGTGCAAGCTCTTGTAGCGTGTCCCAATAACCGATGGCCGAGAGCTGCCGCATAATGGGCTCGCCCTTGAATTGCCGTTGCTCGAAATACTCTCGAATGTCCCAAAAGTCCTCTTCGCTGAGCCCGGGTGAGCTTGCCCTCATTGTCCGCGCCTTTGCGACAAGCGCGTTCAAATCGCTTTCGTCCGGAATGACTTCGTCGTCGAGCTCGCAGTCCAGGAGATAGGTATTGCCCAATATCTTAACGACATCGGCCTGCGACAGCAGCCGCACTGCGACCGGATAGCCCGATGGAGTTGTAACCGGACGCATTGAGAATCGCGTGACCAGCCCCGTAGATTCCCGGCCGCCCTCCGGGTTGATCTTACGCACGAAATCGAGCCCGGGCATGTTGTCGAACGCAACCAGTACCCGCTCCATTTCCCGCCGTGCGAGCGCGGAAATAAGATAGGACTTCCCCGCCTGACTAGGACCGAAGACGCCGACGCACATTGGGCGCTCGAGTGCCTTTCCCAAACGATCGGCTTCAATGAACGACCGGCGGAGTTCGCGATCGAGCGTTGATCTCACTGAGCTTATTCGACGGGCATTCACGTCGTTCCTGACCCATCCCAAAGCCTCCGTGATGGCTCTGCTTGTGTCAGCGCATGCCGCCACTAGTTCCTGTTTTTGCGTCATCAGGTTCAACCAATCGTCAGCAGTCCCGTGTCAAGCCAGTAACCGCCCGCGCCCTTCATCGTATTGAGCTCCAACACCATGTTCTTTGTGACGTCGGCGCCGGCGGCGGACGTGGCGGATACGATCCGAATCTCTTCCCTAGCGGCCTCCGTACTCGCGAAGTCTTCGGAGTCGTCGAAGCTCCCTCTCGCGAGTTCCACCTCGACCGGCTTGGGTATTTTTCCGTCGTCGAGCAGACGTAGCAAGTAGAGCGGGGTCGCCACCCAGCGATCGAATGGTATCTGCCGGTAACCCAGACGTACGGGAGCATAATAGGAGTACGTCGCGGTTTCCGGCATACCCGGCGGACGGTTCGGGTCGAACGTGAACTTTATGTCAGCCGTTCTCAGCTGCTGACCTGTCCCCGAGAGCACTCCGATCTGCTGGGCGCAGGACCGGTGCTTTAGCCGATCCAAAAATACGGTGAAGTTCTCGATGTCGCGTTGCGCGAGCTGGGCCAACATTGCTCCCGTGACCGTCACTGTCTTTGGATCGCTGATTGTAAAATTTTGCAGCGACGCGAATGGGTACCACGGGCCGGCTTGATAGCTTCCCAACGCGATCACCTTGTGAGGCGCGATCGGCAGCTTGTTCACAAGCAGTTCGACCAAAGCCGGCAACCGGGACGGCCGACCAGCGAACAGAACAAGGTCGCAATCGAGATGCTCGATGATCTCAGCCAGATTATCGAAAATATCGCCAAATATGGCTCCGACCGCGTTACGCACATCCAGCAGCGGAATATCCATCTGCGTGTCCAGCAGCGAGAAATCCCTCGCACCTTCCTTCCTGGCCGCATCGTCGACATACCGAATCGCACGACCTGCCGCCGGATCGTCCACTCTGGCGCCCGCAGCCACGATCATATCACGCAATGTCAGGCTCTTTGTCTGCACTTCGTCGGCCCAATCGGCATTTTCAGCGGCTTGAAGGATAGCAATCGCGGCTGGGCGCAGAACCCGCGTCACGCACTGACGCCGCAGGTGCCGGTCGAGCTCGCTCATGTCCACCCGGTCTATTCCGAAGCAGCGATTGAGAAATTCGCGAGCCCCATGCAAGCCGCACTCGATCAGCCGCTGTTCGATCAGGGGCACGATACTTCTCTCGATAACGTCGCGCAGCAGATCATCGCCTGCAATTCGAAATCCCTCACGGTAGACCTGGAAAGGCACCAGTGCCTTGCCGGCTTCAACAAAGTACGTCGTGACCATCAAGTCGGTCGTGCCGCCTCCGACGTCGATGCTGGCTATTCGCACCGAACGCTCGGGTTCGCTCTGAGACTTGGCCTTATCTCCCTCGACCGGCCTTGGCCGCGTTCTGCCGGCTAGGTCGAAGTATGCATTCGCATCGCCCGCAAAGCGCTCCGTGATTTCTCCGTAGAGATAGACGAGCTGTGCGCAGCTCGCTTCATCGAGTGAGATCTGTATCTCCGGCTCCTCCACTCCGGGGGGACGATGCTGGGTCCAACCGGTCAAATCCCACAGCAGTTTTACAGCGGCAAGCGCGCGCGAGCGGAGGATCTGCTGTTCGGTGATGGGCATGGCGGTCGGAAGCGTAAGAATCACCCGCATGAGCTTCCTTGGCGTGTCGGCTTCGGGACGTGTCGCACGCAGCTGCGGATTGTTGACCATCGTGAACGCCTGCCAGATGATCTCAGCGAGCATGAACGTGAACATCGATGAACGGGAGAATGATAGGCGCTGCGGATAGCCCGATATGTCGATCTTCTCGTGCTGATAACTAAGCTTCTTTCTGTAAAATGCGGACTCGGCGTTGATCTGCCGCTTCACGTCTCCACGCGGCCCGACATAGTTGCGCACGATAGTGTCAAGTGGTGGAGGGCCGCCCAACCTTTCGTAATCGGCTTGCTGAAAACGCCACGGCTGCTGCTGCGCCGTAACGTCAAACAGATAGCGCTTTGGACTGGTCAATCCGCTTAGCGCTTCCGTTCCTTCGGCCTGGTCGCGCAGGCGGACAGCCTCGGGACCAACACGAACGATGCTCGGCCACAGGAAGGCATTCGCGCGGCACTGCTCCGACAGGTCATCCTCTCCGAAGCGGGGTTGAGCGAGTTCGACGTGACTTTCGAAGGTTTCGCTGTAGGTCAGGTGCGGTCGGGCGAGATCCCGAAGCCGTAACAGCATCGCGTCGCCCAGCGTGGCCTTCGTGAGAGCCGTCGGCAGTCTCTCGATCAGGATCCCGCAGGTACGGCTATTACCGATGTCGAGCACCAAGGATACATCGACCGGCTTACGGCTTTGGTCGCTGACGTTGTCGTGGCGCTTGCGGAATGCCACATCCCCCGAGAAGGTATCGGCAAATCGGATCTCGGGCGGTGGCGCGAACTTGGCCAGCATTTGCACGAAAGCCATGTAGCGGCACCAGGCCTGGATCGGCCACTTGCTTCGTTCCTCCTCGTCCGGCAACCTGCCCCGGCGCAGGCCGCGCTGATACCGCTCGAATACCCGCTCGACCCACGCGGATACCCAGCGCTGTACGTCCACTTTCTCGGATCTTCCCTCATTGTCGAACCGTCGCTCGTCGCGCAGGAAGCGGCTTACCTCGCCTATCTTGGGCGCAAATCGAAAAGCCACCTCCTGCCACGCGTCTGTCTCGGTTGGGGCGATGTAGATCGTGTTGTCCGGAGGCTCGCGAGCGACCTGGGTGTCAAACGCGTAGATGACGTCGAATTTGGCAGCCTCTCTGGCGGATGCGTCCGGCTCGTGCGGCGTCACGAGCACTCGCGCCCAGTTGGTGGGACCGACATCGAACCTGGTCCCTCGCGGGGACTCTCCAAGTACCTTCAGCAAAGGGATGGGCATCCATTCGCCGACAAACGCCTCGTAGGACTTCAACTTGGAAATCGACTCGTACTCATATTCGGCGGGTGGGTCGATCTGTTCATCCGGATTGTCGTCATCCCAGTCGGGCTTCAGCGAGAGGTGGACTTCCTCGACTCCGCCAGCGCGGACGCGTTGTTGCACCACATAGAAATTCTTGCTGAATGGCCCGCTGGCATCGCGGTCGAACGTGGTGACATAGAACTGAACCCCGCTGAACGGAACCAGCTTGCAGCTCGCTAGCGTATTCAAATCGGACATTGGCCCCTTCAACAATTACCTCAAAATTCTGCCCCGAGTGCCCGTGCCGGTCGATCTTAGGGACTGTTGCGAAACAATCAACAACACACTTCTCGCCCAGCTAACCGCGAGTAATCTCGGAGGGTTTGCACGGCTCTGCAGGAGCATGGCCCTTGGGCCCGAATCGCGACCATTCACCGGTCGAGCCGCGACACATCCGTCGGGGGCGTTGATAGCGTGATGGTTAATCACACGCGCGGAGCCGGCAGCCGTGCACCACCGACGTCTCATTCCTTTCCGCACGCTGTTGTGCAGGATTCAAGATGGCCCTCTGCGGTCGGGCTCGCGTTACAGGAGGGGACTGGCCGACTAGGGTCAAAGTCGATGATGTAAGCGACATATCCCTCCCCTCTTGTATTATCCCAAATCACCTCACCTGTGCAGGTTTGCGTTTGCCCGAACAATGTTAACGCGACACGAAACGGAATCGGGTTGCCCGAGCCGGTGTTCGCCGGCCAGACGATCACCCGATAATTGCCCGGCCGAAGGTCGTGCCAGCTGATGTGCTCCGTTGTAGGGTAATCCCTTTTTATCATCTTGTAATTTGCATCAAGGTCGCGCCGGCCGTCGCCACAACTTTCGTCCCATAGGTGTTGACGTAACGGCGAGATCCATCCCCCGGACGGACATTTGACGACCAAGTCGAGATCATCATTGCTGTCCCAGTCAAGTCGGACTTGAACCGGAGCTTTGACATCAACACTCGGCGGCAGGCTGGGGACGGAGGATAGCGGCGCCGATTGCGAACGAGGTGCCGGACAAAAGTCGCGTGATAGCAATGCAATTTGCTGGGTGCGCAGAGCCTCTTGGAGGGCGTGATTTTGTGCGACCACCTCCGCGAGCGGATTCTGCGCATATGAAACGCAGGCCGCCGTCCACGTCCAGCGCCAATCCGTTCCCGGGAGGCGGATTGAGCAAGCTGGTAGAAGCAGTCCTCCTATCGCGAGGGCGAGAGCGATGAACAACAGCCAAAGACATGTTGCGAACCGACTACGCGATCGCGTCCTGGGCTGCACCTCCCGGGAATACACCGGTTGCAACGTTGCGGGGCCCCGTTCGGACTCCGAGAGTGCGATAACAGGATCAGGGTCCGCCAAGCGCCGGCTGTAGGTCAGCGCGAGCGCCGCCGGCTCCAGCGGAACGAAATCGACCTTTTCATGACCCCAGCCGACCAGGAGCGGCCGCTCACCAAGCAACCACACGTATTCGGCATCATCTGGAATCTCGAACGCGCGCAGAATCGCAACCGCCTGAAGCCGATTCTGTTCGTTCCCGGAGCTGAGGGTCTCCCAGATCGCGCGCGCCCGGGAGCGAACCTCGTCGAGCCTGCGTCTGGCCGACGCTGCTTGGTCGGGAGAAGCACGGTCTAGTCGTATGAGCGACGCGTCGATTGCGGCCTCCGCCAGCCACTGGTGGCGCCCCTCCCGCGGTACGACTTGCGGCTCGCAGAGCATAGCGGCTGCTTCTGCGCCGAGATGCTGCTCAACCAGTGTGCGAATGTAAGAAAAGCCAAGTGCCGGCGGGATCGTCGGCCGGAGCGAGGAGTCCTCGGTAAAATCGATCAGCCTGCGTGCCATGTGGTGCTTCTCAGCCGCGCGGCCGCTGCGGCGGTCCGGGCGGCGCAGATGTTGCCGGCGATGCCGAGGCAGATCCTCCGAAGGCGACGCCGCGAGGCGCGCAAGGCGTGTTATCCGGCGCAACATTCTTCCCACTGGCCTTCAGGAAGTCGAGCAGTGCGGCGGCGGGCTGCGCCAGGGAAAACCCGACCGACGCACCGGTATCTGAATAGGAATTAACACCGACCGCTCGGCCGCAGAGATCCATCAACGGTCCGCCACTGGTGCCCTGAGCCGTCGCAGCCGAGTGCGCGACGAGATTTTGTCCGTCCAAATCGATCAGGCTCGAGACAATCCCATCGATGATGACCGCCTGAGGACGTGTAGAGCCATCCAGGTTCAGGCCGGGAAATCCCACTGAGCGGACCGCTGACGCTGGTTGAGGTTGTCCGGCAGGCCTGAGGAAAGCCAACGAGGTGTTTGCAGAGACCTCCAGCAATGCAAGATCCACATCGCCGGGGCGTTTTGGATGCGTCCGCGCCAGGATTTTTGCTGGAATCCGCTTACCGAGCGCCTTGTTTTCGATCGTCACGCTCGCCGGATCACGGCCGCCGGGGCCCGAGACCAGGCGGTCGTTTGTGACCAATAACTGGTCGGAGATGAAGAAGGCACTGCCCATTGAGCCGCTCTCGCCAAATTGTGCCCGCACCAGAACGACGGCCTTCTCAGCCAATTCGGCGGCGTTGGTCGGCCCGCCAGGTGTTGGGGCAGCGACTGGAATGCTCTGGGCCGGCGGAGGCAGCAGGTTTGGGGAAGCATAGGTGGCGTTGGTCGTGCCCGGCAGCGCGCGACACACCAGTTCAGTGCTGTTGCTCCTCAACTCGGTAATTTGCTGTTCGATCGAGCGATTAACGTCCTGCACGATGCGCCGTTGCTGATCAATCAGAACGGAATCCGGAGAAACAACCGTCGCATTTTGCAGAACGCCGGGGATCAGCAGAACCCCGAGTACGACGCCAGCCAGAACGGACGCCACAAGCGGCGGAACCCACGGACGGTATTTTCTCGCTGAGACTGCTGCGGATGTCCATTCGGCCGGTCCGCTTACAGCCTTACGGGCCTGTGAGGCTGCAGCGGCGATGTCGCGCGCCTCGGCAGAATCGCGCCCTGCGGAAGCCTTAAGCTCACGTACAACAGCAGCCGCGAAACGTTCCGCATCATTGAAATCGAACGGCGGAGTTGGAAAATGACTTGGAGCAAAAGAGCCCAAGGTGCTGCGGAAGTGCGCTTCGCGGGCCGTTTCGGAGAAAACGACGTCGCGCGGCAACATTCCCCAATTCACGATGACGACGTCGCTCCCCATGACGTAAATGTCCTGAAAGGAGCGAATATTCAGTGCGGCGCCAATGTTCGCACCGATCACCGGGTCGGCCATAAGGGGAAGCAAACGCGCGAGCCGCGTGCGCAAGATTTCGGCGAACGGGCGTTGACCGATCGCATCGAAGCTGGCCAACGGACGCGGCGAGCCATCCGGCGCAGCGTACCACGAAACGACGGCGCTTCCAGTGGTCGATTTTATTGTCGGCTGCGCGAACAGCATCGCTACATCGGTGCCACAGCGGCGCTCGATCTCGGCAAGCATGCTTGCCGACTGATCGAGCACGGCGCCTGTAGCTCCTTTCGCGAGAATCAAGTTTTCCAGGGTCGTCGCGCAGACGTAATTTGATGCGTTAATCATCGAGTACTCACGGTTGCGGGGTCTCGCATGGCGCTCGATTGACAAGATCGGATTTGATACTGGCCAGAACGGCCGCCAGTTCGCGGTTGCGCACCTGTTGGTCCATGAGCTCAGCCTGACTCGCAGGACGCGAACAGAAATCCGCACCCAGATGCCCCGGCAGAGTCAGCGAACAGGCCTCGAAAAGCAAAGTCCAGGCAGAAATGACGAGAGCGGACAAAACAACCCAAAGCAGAGCGGCAAATGCGTATTCGCCCGCCGTTGCCCTGGCGATATTGCTCCTGCGAACGACCTGTGATGGCTTTGCCGGCAAGTCTCTCCCCTGCGATAAGATGGGTCATCCTCGGACCCGGAACAGGTTTTTGCAATACGCTTATGGTCCGGTCGGGGGCTAATCTTTTCATTAATGACGCGGCGCCACCGAACGTGGCTCTGAAGATGCGACCTGAGCCGTGTAGGGGTTGAACAACGCCTCGCGGACCATATCGCCTGTCGACAAGCGAGAAAAATGAATTATCCTCGCAAAAGGTCAGTTCAGATCTTGGGGTTCAGGGCCATGCTTCGGACACCTCTCTTCTCCTGCCTGCTTGCCGCGGCCGCGGTATTGACTCCGGTTTCGGAATCCTGGGCGCAATCTGATTGCGAACAGCTACTCGCTCCCTTCAATGCAGCGCTCCCCCAACCTGATCTGCGTGCCATCATCGCCGCCGCGCAGCCAATTCTGAGTTCCCCCACATGTCCGGCGTCTACGCGCAAGGAGGTGGGCGTCAAGGTGGCGCTGGCGCATGTACGAGAGGCCAACCAGATCAAGGAGCCCAAGCTTCAGCTGGAAACGCTCGAAAGCGGAATGAAATATGCGCAACCGTGGAAGATGATGAAGCTGATCGGGGATCTACGACGCAAAGTGCCGTCCTCGAACGGCAGCATCGATTATGGAGCCGCAAGCCTGGCCTATCAGTCCGCCCTTGCAGACATCGCAGATCGTCAGAGCGTTATTGAACCGCCACCAAATGAGGTCATTCAAGAATTGATGATGTTGGCAAACGAGGGGCGGATGCTCTCGAACACCTTCGTTCGGGGTGACGTTCTGCTGACGCGATCGGTGCGCGACGTTGCCGTGCAAGCCGTGCCGGTGCCGATTCAATTTGTCCGCGACCGCGACAAGATGACGTCACTTGGCCAGCAATACGCTGCCGAGATGACGCGATTGCTCGGTGAGCAGGGCCACCCGCGCGTCACTGTCGTCGGGCACACTGATCTGGATGGTTCGGACGAGTATAACCTCAAATTGTCGCTCGAGCGCGCCCGGGCTGTACGCCGCTACCTGGTCGAGCACGGCTATCCCGCGGCCAATGTCGATGCTGACGGGCGCGGACGGCGCGAACCGTTGGCGCTGGCTAATGCTTCCGAGTATTCGCAGGCCCAAATCAATCAGATGCTGCGCCGGGTCGAGGTCAAATACCGCTGACGGTCCCGTGCAAGAAGGGGCTCGTGCCATGCTGACGCGCCGGTCCGTATTGCTGGGTTTGGGCGCCTGGTCGTTTCCTTTTCATTTCGGTGCAAGGTACGCCTTCGGACAGACTCCGCGGCCCCGCCTGCACGCGATGATCGTCGGCATCAACACCTACAAGGGCCACATTGCTCGTCGCAATGGCGACCAGTCGACGATCAACGTCCCGATTCCTCAACTGCAGGGTTGCATCAATGACGCCAAGGCGATCGAGGCAGCGGTTCGCCCACTGGCCGCGACGACACGCCTTCTCCTCGACGGCGACGTTACGCGCGCAGCATTCCTAAGAACCTGGCAGGAGATGGTCGCCAAATCGGCGCCAGGCGACACCCTCCTCGTCACGTATTCCGGCCATGGGGGCCAGGAAAGACACGCCGGCCCGGGAGCCAGCGCTGATGGGCTGCACGATTCGTTCATTCTGGCGAACTTTGATAGTTCAAAGCCGGGGCTGAACCAGGAGCGTATCCTGGATGAGGAGATGCAAGGTCTCTGGAAATCCGTTCAGGATCGGAACAAGGTTATATTCGTTGCCGATGCGTGCCATTCGGGAGGCATGACCCGGAAGGTCGATGCCCGTATCAGCGGAGATCTGCGATACCGCACGGCCGGGCTTTACGATGTCGACAATGATCTGACGACTGGAGTAAAGATGCCTCGCGCGCCCGATGTGCTCGAACTTCCGCACGTGGTGTTTTTGTCAGGCGCGCAGAGTAGTGAATTGGTGCCGGAATTCACGATTGATGGCCGACCACAGGGCGCACTCAGCTGGTCCTTTGCCAACGCGATCGCGGGGCGCGCCGACACGAATCGCGACGGTGTCATCAGCGGCGCGGAACTTAGCAACTACGTTCTGCGCTCGATCCGAATCCTTTCTGACTCCGGACAACATCCCAACGTACGATGGCCTCAGGCGGACGTCCGCTCCGGCCTCGAGGTACGTCCGGACGCACCACTGTTCTTCCTTGGCGCCATGCAGGCTGGCTCGGATCGAGAACCCAAGACTGACCAGTTTCGACTCGAGCTCCGCGGAGCGTCCGACGATCAACGCAGCAGGATAGCCAAAACGCTGAAGGGCGCCACGCTGGTTGATCTCGGGCAACCTGCCGATTTGACCTGGGATGCCTCTACCGGTGAGGTTTTCGACAAGTTCGGAAATACCCAAGTATCGCGTCTCCCGGCCGAGGATCTGCAGGCGGTTGTCGACAGCGCGCGGGCGATCGAATCCATACGTCAGATGACGCTGACATCCGGTTTGGACATGCGGCTTGTGCTTCCGGAGGAGTCGATCTTCTCGTCACCGTCTCTAGCGTCCGACAGCACCCATGTTCGTGGCACGCATTTGATGCTGGTGGCCACTGGCCGGCGCTATCCCTACCTCATTCTGTTCAACATCACCGGTGACGGGACGTTGGAGTTCCTCTATCCACTTCTGGAGCGGAATGATCCGCCCGCGATTGATCCCGAGGCTCCCTACAAGTTGCCGCTCGACGTCTCGGCCCCATTCGGCGCCGATCATCTCGTTGCGGTCGCCTCGGCGCAGGAACAATCAGACCTGCTGGCGACGCTTCGCAAGCTGGATGGAAGCAAGGAAGCAGCTTCGGCAGCCCAGGCCCTGAAACGGAGCGCGTCGAACTCACAGATCAGATATGGAATCCAGGGTCTCTTCAGCAGGGAACGCTGAGCGTTCACGATCTCCTGGCGTTGATGGCCGGCGGCCGGTCCGTCATGGTAACATTTTAAGGAGGATCGGGGTTTCCGAAGCCAATTTGCTCTTCCGGCCAAGCGACGGTTATGACAAGATCTCACGTTATTCTCCGGCTTATGGGAGGCTGAGGTGCGCTCTGCTTCGGCCCTTTTTGCTTGTTTGATATTGGCCTTTAGCGTTGGCATAGCTCGCGCCGAGAAGCGTGTAGCGTTGGTTATCGGCAACGGCGCGTACAAGAATGCGCCGGTGCTGATGAACCCGAAGAACGACGCCCAAGACATCGGCAAATCCCTGCGCGACCTTGGCTTCTTCACGATCATTGCGACGGACCTCGACCGCAACGGCATGAACGACGTGCTCGACCGCTTTTCCCGTGCCGTCGGCGGCGCCGAAATTGCACTGGTGTATTATTCCGGGCACGGCATGCAGTTCGCCGGCAAGAACTATCTACTGCCGGTGGAAGCTCGGCTGGAGAACGCGGAGGATGTAAATCGGTTTCGCTTGATGCCTGTCGACGACGTTTTCGACGTGCTTCAAGGCGCGCAGGGTGCGCGCATCGTCATCCTGGATGCATGCCGCAACAATCCTGTGGAAGACGACATCAAGCGCCGGATGGCCTCGATTCCCGGAGCCAGTCGCGACGCTTACCTGACGCGAGGCCTTTCGCGCGTATCGGCGAACGGGCTGATTGTCGCTTACGCAACGCAGGCAAACGATGTGGCGTCAGACGGCTCGGGACGCAACAGCCCTTTCGCCTCGGCTTTGCTGCACAACTTGGACAAGCCCGGTCTCGATGTCCGCCAGATGTTTTTCAATGTGCAGGACGAAGTGGATCGGGTGACCGCTGGCAAGCAGAGACCCGAGCTGTCCATATCCCTGGTCGGACAATACAAGTTGAAGCCCGAGACGGAGACATCGGCGGCGAACAAAGAGGCGACGGCATCGGCGCCGGTCGATCCGGCTGCGCAGGCCTGGGCGGTGATCCGCGATACGACGAGCCAGGCAGTGATCGAGGACTTTGTCCGACAGTTCGGCACTTCCATTTACGGCAGCATGGCGCGCGCACGGCTTGAGGAACTGAAGAAAAGTCAATTGGCCATGACGTCTTTCAATCAGGAATTGGGGCGCTCATTGCAACTCGAACTGAAGCGAGTTGGTTGCTACCAAGGGACCGTCAACGGCGAATTTGGGGATGCAACACGTGACGCCTTGCGAAACTTTGCCAAATACTCGGCAACAAGCTTGCGATATGAAGATCTCTCCGTCGATGCAATCAAGGCCGTCCGCGCTTTCGAACAACGGGTCTGCCCGTTGTCATGCCAACCCGGTGAGCGCGCGGAAGGCGACTCCTGCATACGCGTAACGGCTACGCCACCTCGAGTTTCAGGCGAAAAGAAATGCTTCACGTTCCAGGGACGAGAGTTCTGCGAGTAGCGACCGGGTTACGGTTATCGCGCTTATGGCTGCAGGCCTGATTTTTCAGGGTTTCTTCAGTTGGTTCTCGCTCGCGGCCTTGCTGATGGCGCAGGATGAGGCCGATTGCTTCGCGGTGATGATTTCAACCTTGCTGTTGTCGACGAATGACCGCATCACGATACTGGGCTTTCCAGTTTCTTTCGGCCAGGAGACGGTGGCGGTGCAGGCAAAGCCGCGATCAACTCGGCTCACCCCAAAGTTTGCCTTCATGGCCCCAACCTCGTACGTGCGCACATAGCTAAGGACCCCGTTCTCGAAGACCCACATAAAGGTACCCCCGCCGCGCGATGGAGTTTCTATCGAACGTCCAAGCAAGATGAGCCCGCCAGTTTCGACTGGCGTCTTGAAGATCCCTCGCGGGCCATAAGCAGTCCCGACAAATGACGCACGAATTGCTTCTTCGGAGACAAACTCAATCGTCCAATCCGTCTGATATTTGTCTGGATATTGCCGACCTTCGCGCCGCATGATGCGATCATTGGTGACCGACAATTTCATGACGCTACCGACGAGGTCGGCGGCGCTCACGGGCTCCTCCGCCCCAGTCAAGGGGGCCGATGAGCCCAGTGCAACGACCACGGCCAGCAAGCTGAATAAAGCGTACCTTGCGAGCGGGTTCGGCTGCACTCGTTCAGCAAGCGGGTAAGCCGCTCTGTCGAGAACATCGGGACATCTGGTCCACCCCATCCTAGCTCCCCTGGTGAAAAGGCGGATGGTAACAAATTGCTCGCGTGGCAGAAAGTGGTTCGCACCCAGCAGCAGTTACGGCTCGCGGGAATGGTTACCGGCGCGATGCCTCGCCTCGCAACGAGAACCCCGCTGTTTGCGAGCAGATCATGGATTTTTTTCAATTGACAGGCGATAGGGTGTCAGTTCGGAGGGCATTGGTCCCGAAGGACTGGAGGACGCGTCTTCGTACGGTCTAAGTCTGTTCGCTCGACGGTGAACCCTGACGCCAATGGATCGCAGCAAGGACGAGGATCCATTCTGTCAATTCGTAGCTGTCTGGGCATCAGCTCAGGCCCTTACGTTTGCCAACCTTGAAGGCGTCAAGATCACGATCGAACTGGTCACCGCAATGCTGGTGCAAAGAGAGGGCTTCTAGGGTTCCCCCAAACAGGGTACGGACCGGAGCTTCACGATCGGGCCCGAAGGAAAAATCGACTGGACCTTCCACGCGTCCGTTCACTCCCGGTCTGGTGATCGCGCAGGCCAGAAATTCACCAACCACGCTGGATAAAATTTTGCACACGCCAAACGGTGAAGCCATCTCGCAGTTCACTGACGGTACGCTCGTCTTCGTACGCTCCTACAAGAATGCCGGTGCTTACCGGATGAGCATCGCGTTGAAGCAGGATGGACATAATTTTGGCTTGTAGCGTTGCAACCACGTTTGCCCGTGAGCGTGGCAAGGACAATATTACGATGAATTCAGCCATTGACGGAGCGCCAGTGACTTCAGCTGGAAGACCCTGCGCTGTCGCTCGATAAAAGACGGCACTGATCGAAGAGGCTCACTCGCAGAACTGTCGTCCCTGGAAGTTGAAGCATTTCCCTGTATTCGGCCGCACTGGGGCGGGCACGTTCGGCTCGGAGCGCGCCAAAGGCTTCTTGATCAGGTCGCCCTCGGCGGCAAGCGTTATCCAACGATAAACGACTATACCGCTGCGTTTTCCACTCCGGCCCAACAACCAAGTCTGCCCGGTACATCGATCCAGGAGAATCGAGCCGTCGAGTCGAGCGGAGTCGCGCGGGCTGATGATGTCGAAACATAATGCCTGCGTGTCAAGCGGTTGCGCGGACGTGTTCTCAACCGGTAAACCGACCAAAAGCACAGCCAGCAGGAGCACCGCTGCTCGACGCTCGACCCCGGTCACAATCTCCATTTGGCGGCTCATTCGATGCTTGGACCAGTTTGAGCTGAATTCCGCGCGGATCGGTTTGACCAAACAAGCTATTGAGATCGCTTCGGAGACGACGTTCCTTCAGCGGCTGCTGGTTTGCCGGCATCGGCGGAATCCGGCTTTTTGGCTGTGATCTCACAGCTCGACGAAACCGACTTCCAGCTGAGAATGGTCACGGGCGCACCGTCAATCGGAGACGTCAGCACGAGTCCGCTTTTACCCTGCTCCTTGGCAAAGATCATGCTTGTCGTACAGCTCAGCTTCTGCCCATCCCGTTTTAGCGAAACGATAGTCCTTACGGCGCCAGTCTGATGAGATCGCACGAAGGTGAGGTCGCCATCCTTGAACTGCCAGACGGCCTCGCCATTGTCAGTCGACCAGGGCTGATCCAGCTTGACCGTTGTTCCCCTGGTCGGGGACGATTTGGTCCCGCGTGGCGTGTGCGCCGTGGCGCGGAAGCTGAACTTGATACTTTGTTCGGGCAGCACGTTGATTTGCCAATCGGCCTCCTGGGTCACCTGGCCTTGCCGGCCGTTGCGCTGTGCCAGCATTTCGGTCACCAGCCTCGCGTGGATATTAGCCCCTTCGAGATCGGCAAGTGTAACGGCTTGGTCCGACGGTGCTGAAGGCGTCACATTCGCTTTCTCACCTCCTTGGCCATAGGCCGACCCAACCAGCATACCCATCGTTAAGAGGACAATTGAGATACGCGTGATAGCGGCACTTGTACGCTTCCGCTTCCACTCCTCGTGCTTCGGACGAGCAGCCTCAAAATGCATGTATCTCATCACGTTGCCGCTCCCCTAGATGTCCTTTGCAGGTTGCCTCCTCCTGATGCCGAGCGCAATATCTCATCAGCGGTACCCAAGGAGGGAGCACAGCACCTCTGGCTAGAGATGGCGGCTTTTAGAGTGTGATTTTTCGTTGGGCGCAAGCCGGCAGGGGAGACAAGCAATGAGACGTGCTTTCGGATTTCTCGTATCTCTCTTTGGCATTCTCGTGACTCTGAACCCGTCGAATGCGGTTGAAGGGCCCCCGCAACAGCTGCAGGGCAAATCGATCGTCGTAACCTGGAGTGAAAACCGCATTCAGCGTCCGGAGGGCGAGGGCCAATTCAGAGAGGTGAATGGGAGCCACAGCATGAGCATTTACATAAGCAGTTCTGGCCGGATCTTCAGCCGGCTGACCAATACAGTGGGATCAAATTCCGGCAGCATTGACCATGTCCAAGAACACTCAGCCGGTGATCCGAACATTCGCAAGCGAGTGACCACTTTCACCGGTCGATCAATGACCCTCGACCAACCTTTTCGTAAAGGCGGGCACCGGCACCTGGCCATCGATTTTGGAGAAAAATTTGACGACTGCTCAGCGAAGCTTTCCTACGTTACGGAAGCCGGGTCGCAGACGAGCCTGGCTCGGAGCCCCATCACAAATAAGATGGTGGAGATTAGATCCATCGCAATGAGTGGCGAGAAATGCTCCGTTTCCCAAGGCAATGTGTTCGGCGATGAATAGTGCGCGTGCACTCTACGACACGTGAAGGCGGAACTCATGATCGCTTTGGTTTGGCTGCGCAGATCAGTCTGGCCATCTTATCCAGTTGGCGCTCGACACTCGGCTCCTTGTCGTTAGCAAGTGTTTGCCCAAAAAGTCGTTCTCGACCTACCCAGCCAAATCGGCTGATCGGCGTCTCGGCTCGCCAATCCTACACAACGACGCTGCTGACGGTCGACATGAGCGACGATGACGAGGAAGACGACGATCGTCATTAGAACAGGCGTTAGCTAGAGTGCAGTGGGATCCAGCGCCTCCTGCTCCAGGTGATGCACATCCGAACCGTACGCCAACCATTCGGTCAGCTCGCGCACCGCACTGTCCGACCTTGCGATCGAAGCCAGGCTCGGATCCGCATCTGCCGGCTGCCCTGATTGCCTGGCCAGTTCTTGCGTCATCAGGTGGGGGCGCGGCCCGCGCGGCAGGTTTTCCTCCAGGTACCGGAAGATGCGCACGCCGCCGGCATCCACGTCGCCCCAGTGAAGGAACGGCACGTCGGCCGGCACGGTCGTCAGAACCTTTGCTAGAAGCTCGATGACCCCCGCCGCCGGGAAGCCGCCGGTGTACACGACGAGGCTGCCGTCCTCGATCTCGCGGACCTGCCGATTGAAGCTCGCGTAGTTCTCGATCGTCAGGACGGCTGTCGGCCGCTCCAAGACCGACAGTTGCGAGAGCATCTCCGGATGGATTGAGGCGAACGGCTTGGCACGGCCATCAACCAGACGACCGCCGGCCCACTCCACGGCAACGGGCCCCTTCAAATTAACAGGATGACTGAAACGCTCGAGTCCGATGTGCGTCCAGACCACGTCGGCAGCAGCCCCCGGCTGCCCGATTTGAACCCCGAGAACGGCAGCGAGCCGCGAAGCGTGCCGATCGAACGCCTTTGTGTCGTCTGCTGCCTTGAAGGAGAAGGTCCGCGCGTCCAGCCCGCGTGCCTCCTGCCGCGAGATAGACGTCAGCAGCGTGAAGAATTCCTTGGCGGCATCGATCTGCGCGGCCATCAGGCGGTAGGCCGGTTCGCCCCTCGCCCACCTGACCGTCATCTCCTCCAATAGACCCGCAACCCAGGGCTCTCCGGACGCTACGATCGGAAGCAATTCGCCTCTGGCGCGCTGCGCGATGGCTATTGCGGTCGGGCGGCCCAGATGCCTGGCGAGCTGTTCAGGGTCGCGAACGCGGACCCGCTCGATTAAATGGCTGCGGTCCCTCTTACCCCACTGCAGCTCAACGGCGCCGAACCTCTCCGCTGCGGCCATCAGATCGTGGAAGCGGCTGACCTGCTGCGCGCTGGAGAACCTGTCGTACCCTGGTGCCGCGGAAGCCGGCCGGGAGCGATCGGGGTTGCGCTCGCTCCGCTCAAGCAGCCGTTCGAGGAATTCGACGCCGGCATCCACCATGCGAACGTCGCTCATTCCGCAGCCTGGTCTTGTGGGACGGCTTTGGCCTTCTCAGCGGCGATCAGTTCGGCTTTGAACACGTCGAAGCCCTTACGGTATGGATCGATCGCAACGATCGCGTCGCGGGCCTTCTCCGTTAGGAACTCGGTGTCGATCATCACCTGGTTGCCGAGCCGGTTGACGTTCACGACGGTATCGACCACCTCCATGAACACGTGGCGCTTTTCGTCGGGGGTGGCCAGCATGACCTGCAGCCCCAGATCCCGCATGAATTCCGAGCACTGTCCGATCGCCTTCGTGTCCAGCCGGTTGAAGGCCTCGTCGAAGATGGCGAGCGACAGCCCGCTCTTGCCGGTGCGACGGTTCTGGTAGGTGGCGGCCAGCGAGGCGCCGATGGCGATATAGAACGGCAATTGCCCTTCGCCCCCGGATCCCGTGCCCGCGCGGCTCGTCAGCGAAGAGCGGATCTTGCCCTCGGCGTCCTGGATGTAGAGCTCGAAGTTGAAATATTTGCGCGGATCCTCGATTTCCTCGGTCCGCGCCTCCGGACTGGACAGGATCTCCTCGATCCGGCGGACGGCGCGCATCATGGGGGTTTTCGCGTTCTCGCTACGGTCCCCGAAGAGCGGCAGATTGAATTCCGGCTTCCTGGATTCTTCGACGAGCTCGATCATGTCGACGTGGGTCCGAGCTTCCAACGCCTTGAACGAGTAATAGTCGCGCCCGTGGAACTGACGATCCTTCAGGTGGCGATTGAGTTCATTCAGGGTGGACTTGATGCCGGTAAAGGCATCGTCGAGGCGATGAAGGAGATCGTCGCGGAACGCCGACGTCATCTCCGTCGCAGCGTTCCGGCACTGCTCCTCGTACTGGACCAGCTCGTGCGCATCGAGCCGTTCTTTTTCCGCCATTGCCCATCGCTCCACGGCCGCCGGGGTTGCTTCCTCGGCGGTGAACGGCGGCACGACGTGGAAGTCCTGACCGTGCTTGTTCATCGCATTGGTCATCTCCCGTATGAGAGTGGAACGGCGTGTCGTGGATCGAGTCTCCCTGTCCGCCGTGAGGCCCGTGATGCGATCCGTAATCGACTCGGTGGCCATCTCGGTCACCTTCGACCGGTAGTCGCGCATGTCCGTCGACTGCGGGAATCCGTCCCGCATCTGACGCGCGCGGCCGCGCCGCGCCGCGACCAAGACGTCACGATTCTTCTGTATGTAGTCGTCGTACGCGCCCTCGGCACGATCCCGCGCGCTTTGCGCAAGATTGAAGGCTTGTTGCGTCTCTGACTTCCCCCGACTAGCCGTCTCGAGCTCGATAGCAAGGCGCTCCAGTTCGGCGACAAGCTTTGGATCGCGGTTCCGCCTGGCGTCCTCGATGTTCTTCCCGATCTCATCGAGCTTCCGATCGAAGGCAACCAGAGCCGCGCCGCAGTCGAGGCATGTCAGGCCGGCGTCCCGGATCGCCTGGAATTGCGAGAACATGCCGTCGAACAAACGGGCGTCCTCTTCCGCCCGTCGCACGCCGCCGGCCGATTCAGCAAGTTCCTGCAGCAACTGCTGTCGTTCGGCTTGGAGCTGTTGACGCATCTGGTCCTGCGTGGCGCGACCGAGTTTCAAGTAGCGCGGCTTCTGCAGCCGCCGGACCGTGCGTCCGCCTTGCATCATCAAGTCCGGGGTAATGGCGTTCTCCGCAGCCACCATCCTGTCCATGGCCTCGACCAACATGAGATGGCCGATGCGATAGTTAAGGAAGGCTCTGGCGTGACGGTTTTCTGTGCTGATGATCTGCGCCAGAGAGCCCTTTTCGGCAGGCCGGGTATTGTCCGTCTTGGTCGTATTGATGACCTCGGCGTCCCTGTACGAATGCTCTCCGCCTTCGCGGAAGATCTCGAGCGCGCGCACCGCCCTCGATGGCTCGACGATCAATGCTTCCCGGGAGCGACCGAGCACGGCCTCGGCCGCCATTCGCCATTTATCGTCGCGAATCTCGACGACTTCACACAATGGGGTGGCTTCGATGCCATGCGAGGCGAGCTGCCTGATGAGATCCCGGGTGCCGCCCTCGATGGGGCTTAACCCTTGTTCCATCCGCTTCAGGTTGCTGTCGATCAGCTCGATGCGGTCCTGCAGGGCCTTGGTCGCTACTCGCGCGTGGAAATGGGCATCCGAAAAAGTCTTTCGAGCCGCCTCGAGCCGCGCCGGATCGATCGCGACGAGGGCCGCATCCAGATGTGAGGCACTGTCCTTCCAGTCTTCCGGCAGCGGCTTGTCCCACTCTGAAAGCGGGGCCCTTCCTCGAGCGACGACAACTGCGCTCAGTAGCGCGTGCAAGAGGTCGTCACGACGAACCAGGAGATTGAGCTCGACCGCCCTCTTTACGGAAGTCACGAGACTATCGATCTCCTTGACCGGCGCCATGGCGTTGGCCCGCTGGCCCAACATCAGGTTCCTGTCCGACTCGTACATCTGGGCAAGCTGTTCGCCATCGCTGGTCTTGATCGAGAGCTCAACGTTCTTGTGCTCGATGTCGAGCGTGGCATGCCGGGTTGCGGCCCGGGTCGCCTCGACGTCAGCCTTACTCGCGGCAGTCCGAAGTGAAACGAGAGCCCCTTCTTGGCGCCGGGCTTCCCGTCGAAATCTCTCCCACTCCAAGCGGGCGATCTGCCAGCCGGCGATCGCGATGAGCCTCTCGTTTTCGAGGGTGCGGCCGACGATGCGGAGGATCCCGGCGAGGCTCGCGCTCTGCGCTTTCAATTCCTCGATGCGGCGGGTCAATGAACGCCAATGCTCGATGCCGCGCCGAAGCCTGTCGACTTGGAGACGCTGGACATCGAGAACGTAGTTCCGCACAAACTCGGTCGGATTGTCCACTGGCTTCAGCAGCAGGGCATTCCGGAACGCCCTCTGGAATCGCCTCGGATCGAGCGGGAAGCCCGTCGGCGATAAGGCCCTGAGTGATTCCGCTACGAAGTCGGTCGCGCTCGAGAACGCGTCGTCGACTTCGATTTTCCGGGCGCGCAAGGCGTTACGAACGGCATGCCACTGCAGCGTTTCGACCTCGTCATCGCCGACCGAAGCGAGCATATCGTCCTTGGTCAGCGCCCCCTTAGCGATAAAGCGCGCCTCGCAGGTCTCCTCGCTTCGTGATGCCGATGCCGAAAAGGCTACGCCCAGGCTGACCGCCGAATTATCGTCCAGGTCCTCGAAGACAAGGATAAGGTAGGTGTATGCATGCTGGCGCGTGGGCTCCGACCGCTCGCCCTTCTCGTCGAGCGAGACTACGCCCAGGCAGTAGTCGCGCAGCGTGCGCTTACTCCTGACGTCGCTCTGAGCGCTCGGATTGAACCGGATGCTGGCCATGCTGGCGCCGGAGAGCACGGTCTGCACGGCGTCGATGATCGCCGATTTCCCCGCGCCATTCGGACCGATAATGGCGGTCATGCCGCGCATATCGACCTGCTGCGCCCGGAAAAGGTACCAGTCGACCAGAATGATTCGACGGAGTTCGATCACGCCTGCACCTCGCTCGCGGCGTCGGCCTTTGCCGTCGCCGCGGTGGAGCGCGAGACAAATTCCTCCAGAGAACCGAGCGTGTCCTTGGAGACCACCATCGGCAGGGCGGGCCGCAGGAACAGGGTAAAGTTCCTGTCGTCAGGATCCTCGATCCGGACGAGGCCGCGCTGCCTGAAGCCGGCCAGGATTTCCTTCACCCGCCCGAAGTTGGGCCGCTCCCGATGGGTCCGGTCCTCATAAATCTGCAGTATCTGCTCGCTCTCGACCTCCACCTCGCCGAATTCCTTAGCTTCGAACCGCGTGAACGCCTCCTCGTAATGGAGCCGCAACACCAACAGCAGCAGGCTCTCGTCGAGCTTCATGCTCTGACGCGGGGGTAGTTCGATCGCCACCAGGCCGACGTAGCCGTCGTTCGGCCTGCCTACGACCCGATACCCCAGCGCATCGAACAGGTTCTCGAAATAGCCCATGTAGCGGCGGAGCACCTCATAGGAGGTCTTCATGCCCCAGTCGTTCTCATAGATGAACTGGGCCCGCCAGAGCGCCTGGGCGGCCTGACGCAACTCCTTCTGCAACTGGTCGCCGTCATGACCCTCGGAGTCCGCGTCGTCGATGATTTTGGAAAGATCACGCAGCATCGGCCGTGGTCCTCGTTCTCTCGATGCGGAAGGCGGTCACGTCGATCCAGTCGTTGGCGGTGCGCCCCTCCTCGATCGTGATCGTGAACTCGCCCAGCCGCACGGAGCGACCGACCGCCGCCAGGTTCGGCAGCGCGCGGTAGGCAAAGAGATCCGGAATGCTCTCAATCTCGATCTCTCCAGACGACACGCGGTCGCGGCCTTGCATCTGCCGGCGGGCGAACTCCAGCAGCTTCTGATCGGTCACGCGCACCATCCGGTCGAACTCGGTCGTAGCCTGGACATAGGCGCGCAGAAAGGGATCCTGCTTCGGCACCTTGAAGCGCGTCCGCTCGGGCGGCGCCTTCGGAGGCGGCGGGGTGTATAGCGCGAGCGACGTGATCGGCAGCCCCACGTCCGGCGACCTCAGACGGATCTCCACCTCGTCGCTGCCGATCCTAGAGAGCTGCTCGATCAGCTGGACGATCCGTTCCGCCGACCCTTCTCCCATGACATCCATGTAGTGGACGGTGGTGCGGATGCGGCGCTCGAGGCGGTCGCGGAAGTCCTCGATCTTGTCCATGAAGGGGCCGACGTCCTCGAAGACGCTCTTGATCTTCCCGAGCTCAGCGATGACGCGCTCCTCGGCCGTGACGACCGTGGCGCCCGCGGCCACGACACCCTGCTCGATGTAGGCGCGCGAGATCTTGCCGACGAGCACGGCGTCCGCGAGCATGTCGCCCGCCAGGGCGGCGATCGTTCGACGATGACGGTAGGGATTGTTGGAAGTCTTGAGCTGCTTGTAGTCGGCGATCAGCAGCCCGTCGACGAAGTCATGGAAGAACGTGCGAAGGATGGTCGCCGCATTCGGATTGCCAAGGATGCGGTCCTCAATCTCACGCATGCCGGCGAGAATGCGGCGCATGTTGCGGGCGAACCGCGCAGCCGTCTCGTGCGCGTTGGCCAGACCTTGGGCCATGGTCTCCGGCTCACGGAACGCAGCCTCCAGGTTGTTCTTGACGTCGACCACGGCACCGGCGACGCGCACTCGGCTGTTACCGAAATCGGTGATCGCGCCCAGCACCATGAACGCGTCCGGGTTCATGTCGACATAGGTGCGCCACTTCTCGGTCTCTTCGGTGAGCCACCCAGTGTCGCGCAGTCGATAATAGGCCAGATAGTGAGCTTGGCTTGTGGTCTGATCCTCCTCCGGGTCACCTTCGGTGAGATCGCCCATCGATCCGATGCCGAACTCCGACAGCCCAATCTCGATCTGCTTGACGACCTCTTCCCTAAGCGGAGTTTCCAGGATCCGGGCGGAATAGACCCTTTCGTAGAGGCGCATCAGCAGGCGGGCATAGACGTGCTTCTTCGGCCCCGAGAGAGGCTTAAAAAGGGTCTCCGGAAGATAACCAAACAGCTTCATCTTTCGGTCCTTCAGCTGGCCGATTGAACCGTCACGCCTGCGCAACCGCAAGAACAAACGGGGAGTTTCGGGGCGTTCTCCTTGATTTCCTTCGCTTCATGAACTTGCCGGCAGCCTGCTCCATGATGTCCCAGGCAGCCCGATGCTCGTCGAGAGCCACTTGCGTGATGTCCGCGATGACGTCCGGATGCATCATCGCCAGGAACTGAACCTTGTCCCCAATCGGGGTTCTCTTGCCCCGCTTCGGCGCCTTCTTTTTCCCGACCATCCACCCCTCCGTTGCGCGACAAGCCTATCTTAACCATAAGGCCGTGACCGCAACGGCCCCAGAGTCCGTCGACGCCATCTTATATAAGAAGGCGTTGGGGGATGGACCGGGTGACGCGCTCCGGCTCAAGATTTTCAGCGCTTTTTTATTAGTGATACCAATCGTTTACTGCTCTAGGCTCCCGCTGCCTTACTCTCGACCTCTGTGCGCCCAACCGCGCCTGGCAAGCAAGCGGGCGTCCGGATGTATGGTCAGGCAATGCGATTCCACGCCCATTTCCACGCCTGGTTCCACAGCTCGCCAAGCGGTCGGGCGTTAAAGATCGACCGACCGGATACGCCGGCGTCGCGCTGGGCTCATGGTCGCTCAGGATCAAGAGGAGAACGAGCTATGCCCCTTATCGAGGTTCATCTGATCGAGAACGTCTTTGATTCGACGCAGAAGAAGCAGCTTATCGAAAAGCTTACGGATGCGATGGTCAGCATCGAAGGCGAGAATATGCGCAGCGTGACCTGGGTAAAAATTTCGGAGGTCACAAGTGGCGAATGGGGCATTGGGGGTCAACCGCTAACGACGGAGGCGGTAAAGGCGCTTGCCGCGGGCAAGGAGGCGGCTTGAGAGCTGCTGTTGGCGAGCGCGCCAGCAAGCAGCGGGCCTCAAGCGAGACCGATTGTTTCGGCGGCCTTGCGAAAGAGCAAGGCCGCATCGGTAGAGAACTGAAAAGCGTTCAAATACTCATCGACGGTGAACAGGGGCCGCACTGTACGGATTGTGCTCGCGTAAGCACGCGCCTGTTCTATCTGGCCTGCGAGCGCGTGACAGAAGGCGGCCATCGCAAGGATCAGGACGTGCGCGTTCGGTTGCATCGCTGCCTTAGCCGACCAGGCGACTGCCTCATCAAACTGCCGGAGCCGCACATGGGCCATTGCCCTGCTTCCCAGCATGCCAAACAGAAGCGGATCGAATGGGCTCAGAAGGCGCGAGTGATCGGCAGCCTTGATCGCCGCAAGCGGATCGCCCGACTGCGATTGTACGAAGGCGAGTGTGTAGTGGCCTAGCGCGAAATTCGGACTGAGGTCCACGGACTGCCGCAACTCACCGACCGCCTCGTCATGTCGGCCGCTGAGCCAAAGCGCTCGCCCCATCGCCCAATGCGCCGCAGGATCGTGTTCGTCGACGATCAGGCCGCGCCCCGCGACCTCCAAGGCACGGGTCGTGTGGTGTTTGCGATCACCCCAATGCTGGAACGCGCTCTGCCAATGGGTGAACGACAGGCCGGCGTGGGCGCGCGCGAATGTTGGGTCGAGCCGCACAGCCATTTCGAAGAAATGGCGCGCGGTCTCGTTCTCTGTCTGGGTGAAGCGGTACATGTGCCAAAGGCCGCGGTGATAGGACTGCCAAGCGTCAAGCGAGTCGGGCGGCCTTAGCACCGCGCGATTGCGCTCGACAGCTTCGATCTCACTCGCGATCGACGCGACAATCTGGTTGCCGATGTCGTCAATGACCAAAAAGATGTCGTCCTGCTTGCGATCGAAATCCTCGGCCCAGAGGATTCTCGCTGTGGCGGTTTCGATCAATTCCACGCTGACGCCGAGCCGGCCTGGCCGGCGACAGACCGATCCGCTGCCCACATACTCGACGTTGAGCCGCCGGCCGGCCTCTTGTGGTCCCATGCGTCGGCCGCCGAGCGCGAAGACGGAGCCCTCGGCAATGACGAAGAAGTTCCGCAGCTTGGCGAGACGCGTAATGATATCATGAGTCAGGCCGTCCGCCATTTCGCCGGCGCCTTCCCGCCGGTCCGGCAGCGCGTGGAAGGGCATCACGGCCAGCGACGGGCGGCGCGCCGCTTTCCAACCCGTTTCGGCCACTTCGCCATGCGCGGGGGCCGCCGATGAGACCGCGATGACGGTGCTTCTAGCCGCCCCTCGCGCTTCGTATACCTCCTGCCAGCCTTTTCGGATCGGCTCAAAATCGAGAGCCTCGGCTTCGTAGAGCCGCGCCGCGGCTGCCAGCTGCCTCTTGCATGCGTCGATTCGACCGCACCTAGCAAGGCGGCGCAGAAGTTCGGTCTGTGCCTTGTCGTCGAATGGAGCGAGCTCGACCCATTTTTCAAGCGCGGCGAGGCCCTTGCTGGAATCCGCAGGCAGACTTTCGACGAGCCGTTGAAGGAGCGTGACGCGAAATCCGGCATATCGGCTTTGCTGCCCGGTCAGCCACAAGTTGAATTCGGGGCAGCGCTCGATGGCGAGCCCTTCGAGCAGTTCGCCGCTGTAGAGCTCAGACAGGGCTTGCAGCTGGTCGACGTTCAGCCTCTCGACCCCCTTTTCCATAGCGGAAGCAAGTTCGACGGCATCCACGAACCAGCCGTCCAACTGCAGCGCGACCGTATCACCGGACGTCATGACTATCTTTCCACCCGAGTCCCCGAGCAGGCCCCTCAGCTTGCTGAGGCACCAGCGTAGCTCGCCCCTCGGGTCGTTGGCTGCCTCGTCCCACAGCAACTCGCACAACCGGCTACGCTGGGCCGGGCGGCGCGTGAGCGCGAGATAAGCGAGGAGGCCGCACGTCTTGCGTGAGGTTGGCAATTCCAGCGGCCCGCCCCCGCGCTCAATCGCCAGCGGGCCTAACATGCGGAGCCGAAAGCCGACGATCTCGCGATCGCCTTCCAAGGGACTCGATTCCATAGGCATTTCCACGGTCGCTTCCACGGTGGAGGTCCCTAAAAGCTTGTATCATTGAATCAATTCGGCCGCATCCGGCATTGCGCCGGGTGTCTTGCCCGCTAGACAGGAGACGACTATGCCGGCTGCAACACCCATCAGAAGCACGCGGGGCCGTGGCCGCCTTTTCGACAGTATCCTCGATACCGTCGGTGACACCCCGGTTATCCGGGTCAACAATCTCGGTGTCGGCGGCAGGACACTCTACGTCAAGGCGGAATTTTTCAACCCAGCGTCGTCAGTCAAGGATCGGCTCGCGCTCAACGTGATCGAGGCGGCCGAGCGTGCCGGCGCTCTCAAGCCCGGCCAGACGGTTGTCGAGGCTACCAGCGGCAACACCGGCATCGGGCTCGCCATGGTGTGCGCTCACAAAGGCTATCCCCTCGTGGTGACGATGGCCGACAGCTTCTCGGTTGAGCGACGAAAGCTCATGCGCATGCTCGGCGCCAAGGTGGTGCTGACACCCCGAGCTCAGAAGGGCTTCGGTATGTATCAGAAGGCGGTCGAGCTGGCGGAAACCCACGGCTGGTTCCTCGCTCGGCAATTTGAGACGGAGGCGAACGCCGACATCCATGAGAGCACGACCGCTCGGGAAATCATCAATGACTTTGCCGGTCAGCGCCTGGATGTGTTCGTCACCGGCTACGGCACTGGGGGAACCATCACAGGCGTTGCCCGCGTGCTCAGGCGTGAACGGCCCGAGACTCGCATCGTGCTGTGCGAACCTGCGAACGCCCAACTGGTTGGCAGCGGTATCGCACAGCAGCGCGCTGCCGGCGGGGCGCCGTCGGGCAGCCATCCGTCGTGGGAATCGCATCCAATCCAGGGGTGGACGCCGGACTTCATTCCTGCCGTGCTGCAAGAGAGCATTGATGCCGGTTTCTATGACGAAATCCTTCCGATAGCCGGTGCCGACGGGATGGCCTGGACCAGACAGCTCGCCCAAAAGGAGGGCATCTTCACGGGAATTTCTGGCGGGTCGACCTTTGCGGTCGCGCGCCGGATAGCCGAATCTTCACCGGTCGGATCGGTGATCCTGTGCATGTTGCCGGATACCGGAGAGAGGTATCTCAGCACACCGTTGTTCGATTCTATTGGAGCGGAAATGAACGAGGAGGAACTCGCGCTGTCTCGTTCGACTCCGAGCTGCCAGTTCGCCGCTGCCTGAGACACTGGCAATGCAAATCCAGCGTCCCCGAGAGGACAAAGCCCCCGAAGAAGCCCTCGATCCCCGGGACTGGACCGATGCGCAAGCCGTCGCACATCGCGCCGTCGACGACGCGATCGCCTATCTCCGGGATATTCGGGATCGTCCGGTCTGGCGGGATATGCCTCGTGAGGTCAGGAGGTCCTTCGAGACGCCCTTGCCCCGTTCACCCACGCCACTGTCGGAGGTCTATCGCGAAGTTGCCGAAACGGTGATGCCCTACCCGATGGGTAACATCCATCCCCGTTTCTGGGCCTGGTACATGGGGTCGAGCAACTTCACTGGAGCCTTGGCTGACTTTCTAGCCGCTATCCAGGGGTCCAACCTTGGCGGCGGCAATCACGCCGCCGCAAGATTGGACGAGCAGGTCGTTGACTGGTGCAAGGAGATGATCGGCTTTCCGGCTTCGGCGAGCGGCACGCTGGTCAGCGGCGGGTCCATGGCCAACACCATCGCCTTGATCGTCGCGCGCAATGTCAAGGCGGGTGTCGACGTGCGTGAGCACGGGGTAGCAGCCATCGAGAAACCACTCCGCTTCTATGCCTCGGACCAGATCCACAGTTGTCACCGCAAAGCGATCGAAGCGATGGGGCTCGGAAATTGCGCGCTTGAACGAATTCCAACCGGGAGCGATCTTCGCGTCGACCTCAGTGCGCTGGGCAGAGCAATTGAGTGGGACCGAGCGGCCGGCCTTCAACCGGCCTGCGTGATCGGCAACGCTGGGACGGTGAACACTGGGGCCATCGATGATCTGGAAGCTCTCGCCGATCTCGCCGCGCAAGAGAATCTCTGGTTCCATGTCGACGGTTGCATTGGTGCGCTGATCGCTATTGCGCCGGACAACGCCCATCGGGTCCGCGGCTTGCAGCGCGCTGATTCCGTCGCGCTAGACCCGCACAAGTGGCTGCATGCGCCCTTCGAGGTCGGATGCATCGTGGTTCGCGACGCCGCCGCCCACCTTGCGAGCTTCTCGGTCGCGCAGGAATATCTGGAGAAGACGACGCGCGGAATCGCATCCGCAGAGTGGCTCTATGAATATGGCTTGCAGACGAGCCGCGGGTTTCGCGCATTGAAAGTCTGGATGGCGCTCAAGGAGCACGGCGTCGAGAAGTTCGGGCGTCTCATCGATCAGAATATTGCGCAGGCTCATTACCTTGATGCTTTGATCGCCTCAGAGCCGCTCCTCGAGAGTGTTGCTCCAGCGACGATCAACATCGTTTGCTTTCGTTGTCATCCGCCGGGCCTCGACGAGGCCACCCTGAAGCGTCTCAATGTCGAGATCATGATCCGGCTGCAAGAAGACGGCATCGCCGCCATTTCGGACACGACCGTACGTGGCAAACACTGTTTAAGGGTCGCGATTAACAACCATCGCACGCGACGCTCCGACCTGGACCTCTTGGTACGTGAGATCGTCCATCTCGGGCGGACCATCGAGATTCGAGATGAGACCGGAGGGCCGCCACAGGTTTGAAGCCGGAAGACGATCGTCCACTCACCGCGTCGCTCGGCCACGAGGCCAAATGACGATGCGGGTCGCATATCGAGGGACATGACCATGGATATGGGCGAGTGGCTGCGAAGCATCGGCCTCGGGCAATACGAAGCCGCCTTTCGTGACAATGAGATTGAGGACGAGGTTCTTCGGAACCTGACGGCCGACGACCTGAAGGATCTCGGAGTAGCGCTCGTTGGACACCGCCGCAAGATTCTGACTGCGATCGCGGAGCTGTCGGCGCCGGCTCCGGATTCCCCTGCAAAAGTGGACACCGAGCGCACGCCACCGATCGGAGAGCCGCCTAAGGCACCGGCGGAGCGCCGCCAGCTGACAGTCTTGTTCTGCGACCTAGCTGGATCGACGGCCATGTCCGCGCGGCTCGATCCCGAAGACATGCGGGAGGTCATTCGGGGCTATCAGGACATCTGTTCGGGCGTAATTGCTCGGTACGATGGTTTCGTCGCAAAATTCATGGGCGATGGCGTCCTCGCCTATTTTGGCTTTCCCCGCGCCCACGAGGACGACGCTGAACGGGCTGTGCGGGCCGGGCTGGATCTTGCCGACGCGGTTGCGAGCTTGCAGACGCGCGACGGAGAAGCCTTGAGGACACGCATCGGCATCGCGACCGGAATAGTTGTCGTCGGAGACCTTGTCGGTCAAGGTTCAGCGCAGGAGCAGGCCGTCGTCGGCGATACGCCCAATCTGGCCGCACGCCTGCAGACGCTTGCCGAGACTGGCGCCGTCCTCATTGCCGACCAAACTCGTCGTCTTCTCGGTGACGCTTTCGAGCTGAAGCCGCTGGATCTGAAAGACCTGAAGGGTTTCGACGCGCCAGTCCGCGCATGGGCCGTGTTGCGCGAAGCCGAGACAGAGACTCGCTTCGAAGCGTCGCGATCCAGCCGGATGACGCCGTTCGTCGGACGTGAGCCCGAGGTCGCACTGCTTATCGAGCGATGGCGGGACGCATGCGCGGGCGAAGGCAAGGTCGCGTTGCTCTCGGGCGAGGCCGGCATCGGCAAGTCGCGCATCCTAACCAGTTTGCTCGAACGGCTTGCCGACGAGCCTCATCTGGCGATCCGCTACCAATGCTCCCCCCACCATGTGAATGATGCATTTCACCCGTTTGTCAGTCAAATTTTGCGAGCTGCAGAATTTGCGGCCGAAGAGGCTCCCAAGGCGAAACTTGAAAAGCTCGAGGCCATGGCCCGCCGCTCGCGACTCGAGCTGACGGAGATCGTTCCATTCGTGGCCTCGCTGTGCTCGATTCCTTTTGAAGGACACTATCCGCCGATTGAGATGTCGCCTGCCGAACAGAAAGAGCGTTTGATCGCTGCCCTGCTTGCGCTCTTTGAAGGCCTGACGATGGAAGCGCCCGTGCTCGCGTTACTTGAAGACGCGCATTGGATCGACCCGTCCTCGCTTGAGGTCTTTAGCCGGCTGGTCGATCGGATTCCGAAAATGCGTGCGTTCCTCATCATCACTTACCGCCCGGAATTCGTCCCGCCCTGGCTTGGCCGGGGTCACGTCCATTCGTTGGCGTTGAGCCGTTTTGGGCGACGCCATGCCCTGGCCATGATCGATCGTGTCGCCGGCGGCAAGGCGTTGCCAGCGGAAGTTCTGGAGGAGATCGTAGCCAAGACCGACGGCGTCCCCCTTTTTGTGGAGGAATTGACCAAGACCGTACTCGAGTCCGGCCTCCTGCGCGAACAGAACGGATCGTACGTCCTCGCTTCAGCGCTCACACCGCTCGCGATCCCGTCAACCCTCCAGGACTCCTTGATGGCGAGGCTCGATCGTTTGGCGCCCATCAAGGAGATCGCACAAATTGGCGCAACGATCGGCCGCGAATTCCCCTATAACCTTCTGGAAGCGGTCTCGCCAACTCAGGGTGTCGCGCTCCAGGATGCGCTCGCTCAGTTGGTCACCGCGGGCCTGATCTTCAGCCACGGGACGCCGCCCGAAGCGAGCTATACGTTCAAGCACGCGCTTGTGCAGGATACCGCCTATGCAACGCTCCTCAAGAGCCGGAGGCAGCAGCTTCATGAACGGATCGCTGAGAGCCTTCGCGATCGATTTCCGGAGCGAGCCGAGCGCGAGCCCGGGATAGTGGCGCATCACTTCACACAGGCAGGTTTGCCGAAAACAGCAATCGAGTGGTGGGGTCGCGCTGGCGATCGTGCAATGCGCCGCTTTGCCAACCACGAGGCCGCTCTGAGCTACGCAAACGGACTGAGCCTGATGGCGGACCTGCCGGCTGGTGAAGAGCGCGACCGACAAGAACTGGTGTTCCGGCTTGCGCTGGGTCCGGCTCTGCTAGCCGCACGGGGGTATGCGTCCGAGGAGGTGGAACGAAATTATCAGGAGGCAAGCCGGCTCGCAGAGGCCTTATCTGACAGGGAGGCTATATTCACGAGCGCGCGTGGGCAATGGCACTACCTCTATGATCGAAGCTTGCTTGCTCGCGCGCTGGCTCTTGCCGAGCGGCTGCGTGATATTGGGGCGGAAGAGTCGAACACCGAGAACAGCAGTCTGGCCTTCCGCGCCATCGGCTCGACCCTCATGAGCAAAGGTGAATTTGTCCGCGCGATCGAGGCATTTGAAAGCAGCATCACGCATGGCAGCCAAATACAGCTTGGCTCTTCCTTTGCGCATCACGGAGAGGAGCCGTGCATCGTCGCTCTGCAATACAAGGGACTGTCGCTCGCGGTTCGGGGCTATGCGGACTCCGGTCTCGCATCGGCACAGTCCGCTCTCTCGTTGGCAAAAACCTTGAACTTTCCGCTTATGGTAGCCTTCGCCTCGACCGCTGTCGGCATGGTCTTCATGCTGCGTCGCGAGTACCAGCCCTGCTCCGCTCTCGTGCGGCAGCAGATCGAGTTTTGCTCGGAGCAAGGTTTCGTTTTCTGGTCCGCCGCCCACGAGATTCTGCATGGCGCGTCGCGAGCCTGTCTCAACCGAGACCCGGAAGGCTTGGTCGAGTTGAAAGAAGGCATCCAAAGCTGGAAGAAGACCGGCGCCGCACTTCACATCCCGACCTGGTCGTCCTATCTGGCCGAAGCCGCGCTCTGCGTTGGCGATGTCGATTGCGCGGAGAGAGCAGTGTTCAACGGGATCGACACGTCCGAAAAGAATGGAGACGCCTTCGCACTCGCGGAACTGAAAAGGCTCGCCGGACGAGTGCTCCTGAGGCGAGATCTTCGTAATCAGGCCCGTCGCGAATTTGAAGAGGCCGTAGACATCGCCCAGCGGCAGGATGCGGGACTATATCTTCTGCGGTCCGGTCGCGACTTAGCGCAGCTCGTCGCCGACGACGACAATGTAGTCAGCGCGCGAGACATTCTATCACCCATAGCCGACAGGATCACCGAATTCCGGACCGGGCCGGACTTCCAGGAAGCGGCGGCGCTGCTCTCCACGTTCGCGCGAGCTAAGGCCTGACGTTCCTGTATTCAGACCCTGACCATTGGAGGATTAGCCCTCCACCCAGATTGTCGCGGCTTCCCACCCAGATTGTCGCGCGATATGCTGATGTTTCGGTGGCACGCTCGATCTGCCGCATCATGGATGAGCCTCGGATGCGTGCTCATGCTCGATGGCGTGTCGGTGTAAACGCAATGCTCTGACGCTACTGATGGTCTCTGAACAGTGCGAACCGCCCCGTCCGGGTGCTCCGTGATCCTGGCGACATCAGCGCAGTGACGCCGTAGCGGGCACATTGGAGTGCGGCCAGCGCAGAATTAGGCGCGCACGACGGGACTCAGCTCAACAGCGGCATGTCTGACGAAAATAGCTCGTCCCACTTCATCGACAGGCATTACGCCAACGAAGAGAAGCTAAAGCAGTTTCCGCCGGATTTGAATCTGAGGGATTCCCAAACGGTTGGCGATGATGGAGACTCTGTGCATTGATTCTCCTTGCCGGCGGGGGCGGGCGGTGCCGAAGGCTTATTCTTGTGACCTGCGGGAACGCGTTATCGAGGCCGTGGCTGCGGGCGCGTCGCGGCGCGAGGCGGCTGAACGTTTCGAGGTTAGCGTAGCATCAGCGGTCAAGTGGCT
>DASRBG010000182.1:0-21632 GCA_035653735.1 Gemmataceae bacterium | reverse complement strand
GCCCCGTCATTTCCACAGCTCCCCCTTCACCGCAGGTACCGGGGGCGGCTCTCTCAAAGTGCTCCCATTCGTCGCAGTCAAACAGCTTGTCAGCCAGGTAATTCAGTCGTCGCTCTGCCCACAGATTCTGCTATAGAGCCCTTGAGATATTCGTCAGGCTCGCGGAAGGAGCACCCGGGGTAGGCATCTCGCCTGCTTCAATCCAGAGCACTCCCCACTCCAGCTTGTAACGGTATTCAAACAATCCCCGTTCCGGCGGTCCGGAGGCGCGCGAACCATCTGCGTAGTAGGCGCCACCGTGGCACGGACACAGAAACAGCCCGGATTGCGCAAACCATCGCACCGGGCAGCCCAGGTGCGCGCAATTGATGGCGAAGACCTGAAACCTGACGTTGTCTATATTGCGCACCCAGCAGGGAATATTCGCCGTCACGCCATCGGTAGCACAGCTGTGTGGATTTTGAAAGGCGGTCAGCCGAGTCTGTCCCGCCGGGAATTGGGCGGCTGAGCCGAGCGAGAGCCACGACGCATACCCCGGCCTGGCCTCGCGGAAGACCGGAGAAAGGAGGTACTTGACGATCGGGATCGCGAGGGCGAGGCCCGCCACGCCGTTCAACAGGATGCCAAGCTTCATGAGGATTCCGCGTCTGGTCATCGAACTCCTCCCGGGAGCAGCGCAGTGGAATAAGGCTGACCGGGCAATGCCGGCCTCTGCCCGGCGAGCCACGCCACTACGTCGAAAACATCCTGCGGCGACATCGGGCGGCCCGGCAGATCTCCGCGCCAATCCGGTGCGCCCAAGTCGGGACGGCCGACGATGACCAGGGTGCGCAGTTCCTGATCGCTCACCAACTGGAGGTATGCGGCATCTACGATAGAACTTGCGCGGGCTCCTCCGCGCCCGCCGGGGCCGTGGCAGGAGGAACAAAACGTTCCGTAGACGGCGGCGCCACGCTCGGCGTCGCCTGTTTGCGAGGCGGCATAAGGCGGGGGCTCCACGTCTCGCAACGCATCGGGCTTCGCCCACCGTGACCGAATGCCACGAACGATTGCACTGATTTGGTCGTCGGTCAGCATTCCGCCCGATCGTTTCGCGAACGCCGGCATGGCGGTTCCCGCCACGCCGTCGGCGGTCGCGCGAGTGATTGCGGCGTCGCTGGCGATGGCCAGATACACCGGCTCTCCTATTCCGATAGCCACGCCGCCGCGTCCCTCGCGTCCGTGGCACCCGGCGCAATTCCTCCCGTAAAGGATGGTGAAGTCGAGAATCTGAGCGGGTGCGGAGGGCCCTGAAGTTCCGCCCGGCTGTCCCGGTACGGTGCGAAATCCCCCACAAGAGGTAATGAGCAGCGAGGCGAGAATCGCGGGCCACTGTCCGCTCACTGTTCGCCTCCGTGATGCGATTCATCGCGCATGCCGGACTGTTCCAACCCTGCACGGAGCGCGAAGGGTAGCCGCTGCCAAGTGGGTATACGCTCGCGGCGGGAAACGATGATGCCGGCGACGACGCCAAATCCGATCTGCGAAATAACGAACCAGATCCAGTCGATGTGCGAATCGAGGACCGGGCTTACAATGCCGAGAATGCTGTAGACGACGCCTGACCATACGATTGGAGCCACCAGGCCGCCGAGCAGGATGGGCCGCCGTGGGAGCATCGGCAACATAGCGCCATACAGCAAACCGACGAGAATCGAAGTGCTGAGATGCAAAGCGGCAGCGAGGAAGAACATTGACGGATAAAAACGAGTCAGGTCTCCGGCGGCTTGCGGTCCGGCCGTGGGAAAGAAGGTCGCCGCCAGCAGATTGATCGGGTACCAAATGCTCCGCTGACTCACGAGTCCATAAATGATCGCCAGCATGGCCATCGCCACACTCCCGGCGAGACCGCCGCGCAAGCCCGCCGAAATCGGATAGATCTCGACCGGCAGCCAGATGCGATGTCGATCAGGCGCGAGTGCGGTTCTATCGATCGTGGTCCGCCCGGTTGTCACTGCCGGGACTTCGGGGCTTACAGTGAGTAGTTCGTGGCGCTCCCGCGGAAATACGTCGCGAAACCAACCAACCGCCCCAGTCACGGCGAGCAGCCCTCCCAAGGCGCTGACGGATTCACTCGTAACCAGCCCTGCCACCACCAGCATGATTCCGAACGCCAGAACAATCGGCCAGGCGGTAGACGCCGGAACCTCGACGGTCTGGGTTACCATCGCCGGATCCGACCTGAATGCCCCGATATTCATGCCTGTTCCTCCTTAGCGGCCGATGAGGTACACTACGGTGAAGATCACAACCCACACCGCGTCGACGAAATGCCAATACATCGAGAGGACTTCGGTGCGCGCGCTATGTTCCTGCCGCACATCTCCGCGAATCGCGAAAACCAGTACGACTGCCAGCGCAAGAAGGCCCGCTATCACGTGGAACGCATGCAGGCCGACCAGCGAGTAGTAGGTGGTGCCGAAGAGGTTGGTCTGGATCGTCAAGCCGTCCTGGTAAACGAGATGTCGCCACTCCCGGGCAGTGCCCGCAACGAAGATTCCGCCCAGAATGACGGTGCCGCACCACCACCAGGTGAATCGGCGCACATTCCTGCTCCTCAAGCCTCTCACCGCTAGGTGAGTCGTCAGGCTGCTCGACAACAGGCAGGCCGTCAAGAAGAGTGGAGCGTGCAGGACGGCGGCGGGCTGAGGGCCAGTAGCGCTCTTGCCGACATAGAAGATGTACGCGACGACAAATATCGTGAATATGGCAGCCTCGGCGGCGATCAGGAAATACATCGCTACCGGTCCGCGTGCCGGCAGACGCCACTCGGGTTGACGCTCAGGGACATGTTCGGGACCCGTCGTGGTGAGTGCCCTCATAAGGCTACTCGTAGTGCCAATCCGGATCCTCTGGATGTTTGAGGTCCCACAGAGGACGCCGGCTCCTGACCTCAGGCAGGCTCGGAAAGTTGTAAGCCGGCGGTGGCGATGCGGTAGACCACTCGAGCGTCCAACCGTCCCAGGGATCACTGCCGGCCACCTTACCCCACAACTTCGACCACAGTAAATTGCCAAGGAACACCAGAGTCGCGACAGCCTGAAACAACACTCCAATGGTGATCACTAGGTTCCAGATGTCCCATCCGCGGCCAGGTTCGTAGGTGTATATTCTGCGCGGCATCCCGAGCACTCCCGGAACGTGCATGAAGTCGAAAGTCAGGTGAAAACCGGCAGTGAACAACCAGAAATGAACCTTGCCGAGCGCCTCGTTGTACATTCGGCCCGACATTTTGGGAAACCAATAGTAGAAGGCTCCGAAGATCGTGAATAGGATGCCGCCCACGATGACATAGTGGAAATGGGCCACCACGAAATAGGAACCGCTGAGTTGCCAATCGAAAGGCGCGGCGGCCAGCATGATCCCCGTGAGTCCCGCAATCAGGAACTGGAACAGGAACGCGACGCAAAACAACATGGGAGTCCGGTACTGCACCTTGCCGCCCCATATGGTGGCAAGCCAATTGAAGATCTTGATTCCGGTGGGAACTGCGATCGCCATGGTGGACAACACGAAGAACGTGTTGCCGGCTGATGTCATTCCGACAGTGAACATGTGATGCGCCCACACGCTCATCGAGATGAATCCGATAGCCAGCGTCGCGGCCACCATCACGGGATATCCGAAGATTGGCTTCCGGGAGAAAACCGGAATGATTTCGGAAGCGAAGGCAAACGCGGGAATCGCGAGCACATAGACCTCGGGATGGCCGAAAATCCAGAAGAAATGCATCCACAGCACTGCCGAGCCGCCGGCCTGAACATCGAAGAAGTGGCCGCCCAGGTAGCGGTCGACCAACAGCATCAACTGCGCGGCTGTCAGCGGACTCATCGATAGGATGACTAGCCCGGCCATCGTGAAGTTCAGCCAGGCAAGAAGCGGCATTTTCCCGAGCGTCATTCCGGGGCAGCGCATGCACAAGACCGTTGCGGCGATGTTGATTGCGGTCCCCATACTGCCGATACCCGAAAGCAGCAGGGCAAGAATCCAAAAGTCTGTGCTATGCCCGGGGGAGAAAGTCCGCGATGTAAGTGGGGCGTACGCGAACCATCCGACGTCGGGAGCGTTGCCGGCCCCATAGAGGCCGTTCCCACCCAGGAAACTGAAGTAAAGCAACAGACCGCCGAAGGCGGTCAACCAGAAGCTGAAGGCGTTCAGCCGCGGAAAGGCCGTATCGCGAGCCCCGATCATCAGAGGGACTAAGTAGTTGGCAAACCCGAAGACAAGCGGCATGGCAGCGAAGAAGATCATCGTCGTGCCGTGCATAGTGAACATCCGGTTGAACACCTGCGGCGACACGAAGGTGTTGTGCGGCCGGATCAACTGGATCCGTATGATGATCGCTTCTATACCCCCGAAAGCGAGGAACAGCAACGCATAGATGATGTAGAGAATGCCGAGGCGCTTGTGGTCGACCGTGGTCACCCACTCGTGGAGCGTATCGACCAACGGAGCGCGCTCGGAGCGTACGACGGCAACAGTGGCTCTTGCTGCGGACATTAGCGGAGAGTCTCCATGTAGGCCGTGATGGCGTCGAGTTGTGAATCGCTCAGTCCCATTGCGGGCATGAGGCATCCGGGCTTGAAGGCACTCGGGTCCTGAATCCAGCGGCGCAAATTCGCCGGCGTGTTGAGCGCCGCGCCTGCGCCAATCGTTTCGCGGCTCATCAGGTGAGTCAGGTCCGGGCCGAACGTTCCGGTCGCTGTGCTGCCGCGGATAGTATGACAGTTGACGCAGGCAGTGGATTCGAACGTGCGCCGCCCCTCGATGGTGCTGTCACTGGCGGCCGCGGGTCCGCTCTGCTGTTCGAGCCAACGGTCAAACTCGTCGCGCGTTTGCACGTAGACGCGCAGCAACATCTTGGCGTGCTGGACGCCGCAGTATTGCGAACACTGGCCCAGGTAGACGCCGGTTTCGCGGGGGTCGATCCACATGCTGTTGGGGTGGTTCGGAATCAAATCGGTTTTCCCTGCCAGGCGAGGCACCCAGAAGCTGTGATCCGTGTCGGCGGAAAAGAGGCTCAAAAAAGTCGGCGTAGGATGTACCGGGCTGCTCACTGGCACATGAAGCTCGTTCGCCGTGACCACATTTGATTTCTTATAGTGGTATTCCCACCAATATTGGTGCCCAATGACCGACACTTCGACGGCGCCGGGCGGCGGGATCGCATTTTGAATGCTCGCGATCGCGCGCGCCGTCGCCAGTAGCAGGATCGTTACGATCAGCACTGGAATTACCGTCCATGCCAATTCGACCTGCGTACTGCCATACACTTGCGCTGGCTCGCCCGGCCCCGCCCCGGCCTTTTCCCTGAACTTCACCACCGCCCACAAAAGCAGGCAGAGCACGATCACGAACATAGCGCCTGTAATCGTGAGCACCAGGAGAGAAAGGCCTGAGATGGTGTCAGCCGGCGTCGACGCGGGGGCGAATATGTTTGTGGGGCTGAGCGGCTCACCAGCCGAGTTCGCACGCGCTGCCGCCGCAGTGCAGAAGATCGGGACGGCGCTTTTTAGGATCCGCATTGTCAGCGCTCGGTCGGGGGATTGCGCACGTCTGTCTACTTCTGCCGCGCGAGTCGCCGATATGAGTGCTGTAGTCATGCGTGCCCGCCGTTGGCGCACTGGCCGGGAACCGTGGCGATCGCGGCGCGGCCAATCGATTGCTGCCCACCCCTCAGTTTCGAGGACGTGAGACGCCCACCTTGTCCAGCGCTGCCATTCACTCCCCGTTTTGCGGCTTGGAGTTCCCGTGCTGGAAGGCGCCGCCCCATGCTGCGCAGAGCACACGCCAGGCGGCGCCGTGCACGAAAGTGAATGGACTTCGCAGCAGCTTTTGAGAGCTCAAATGCGTCCGCCATCTCCGTGATACTCATCCCTTCGAGATCGCGCAGGCGGATAGTCTCGCGATCCCGATCGCAAAGCTTTTCCATGCCCGCCCGTAGCCATTCCAACCGCTCAAGTTGCTCGGCGTCTGCGAGCGGCGAATTCCTTGAGTCGCCAGAATCGATCGGCCGCAGCTCATCCAACGAGACGCTCGGCCGACCGGTCCGAAAAAACATGCGTACCTCGTTCATGGCGATAGAGCGGATCCAGCTCTTGAATTTGGACTCGGCACGTAATTGATCGCGGTGAACGAATGCCTGCAATAGAGTTTGCTGAATCACGTCGTCGGCTTGGTCGCAAGTCCCCAGGCGCATTCGGACGAACCTCCGCACCGACGGCAGGTTCGGGCCCAACAAGGCCTCGAAGGCATCTCCGGTCATGGTCAACGTCCCCTCCTCGAGAGTTCGTTTGCTTGATCTGCATCTGGCCCACCATTGCGCCCGGTCTTCATCCGCTTGAAAACGCAGACTGCGACGCGCTCAGTCATGGCGGTTGGCGGCTAACGGACGTCGGCGTTTCGGCAGACTGCCAGATGAGCGGCAACTGGCTTGGACTCCAACTCCGGAGGAACAGGCTGCACCTAAGGCAAAAGCCGAGGGCGCGCCAACCGGGGAAGTCGCCTTCCAAAGCATCGAGGCGCCTGACCATGACGTCTCAATCGGAGGGCCGCGAATGCGGGTGATTTCGGCGGGCGCGGTAGAAGACGATTTTTCTCTCGCCGATTACCGGCAGACGTTGGCCGCCAGTTCAGGCTTGGGCGAGCCTGAGCGGCTCGAGGAGAGGGCCCGCGGGTGAGGTGGGTGTCGGCGGGCCGACTCGACCGGTCGACGCATCTGGATCCACCGGGCCGGCGCCCTCGCGTGCCGCGATATCTGGTGCATCTGGCATCAAGTATGCCGGTAAAAGGCGGGACTTGTATCTATGGCTCGGCTTTTATCCGTGAACGTCGGTCTTCCGCGCGACATCGAGTGGAAGGGGCGCACAGTCCACACCGGAATTTGGAAGAATCCGATTCATGGCCGGTGCCGGGCCGGGCGGCTGAATCTGGAGGGAGATGGCCAGGGGGATCTGCGGGGCCACGGAGGCGAACAACGCGCTGTCTTTGCCTACCAAATCGAGTCCTACCTTTATTGGCAGCGGCAGCTTGGGAGGCCCGCTCTGGGCGACGCGACGTCTTTCGGGCAATTCGGCGAAAACTTTACAGTCGAAGGCTTGCCCGACGACCAGGTCTGTATTGGCGATCGGTATCGGATCGGGGGCGCAGTGTTCGAGGTCACTCAACCCCGGGTGACGTGCTATCGCGTGGGCATCCGGATGAACGAGCCTCGAATGGCTGCGCTGCTGACGTCCAGCGGCCGTCCCGGATTCTACCTCCGCGTTCTCGAGGAAGGCGAAGTCGGAGCGGGCGACGAAATCGTCAAAGTGGGCGAGGCGGATGTGCGCATGACGGTCTCTCAGATCAATCAGCTTCTCTATTTGCCCAATCATTCGCACGACTTGTTGGAATGTGCAATGCGAATCGAGGCGCTTTCGCCGGGATGGCGCGGCTCGTTCGAGGCGTTACTACGAAACCCGAGGGCCGGAAACGCAGGCCTCATGCCGGAAGCGGCCGCGCATCCGGCGGCGCCAGGATTTCACAGGCTAAAAGTGATGTCGATCGATCGGGAGTCGATCGACGTCCTGTCGATCACCATGCAGGCTTTTGACGGTCAGCCGCTGCCAGTCGCTCAGCCGGGACAGCACGTGGTCCTTCGCGTTCGACCGGACCCCGCAGGGCCCCCGATTTTTCGCAGCTACTCACTCTCGGGGCCTGTGTCGGACGAGCGCTATCGAATCAGCGTAAAAGTCGAGCCGCACGGTGTGGCCGGAAGGTGGCTGCGGGATCAAGTCCGGGCGGGCGATGTCCTCGACGTCAGTTCCCCCCGCGGCACCTTCATTCTGAAAGACGGTGAGGGCCCGGTGGTCCTCCTCAGCGCAGGAATCGGGGCTACGCCCGTGCTCGCGATGCTGCATACGTTGGCCGCGGCCGGCTCGACGCGCCAAGTCTCATGGCTGCACTCAGCGCGAGACCGCGAGCATCATCCCTTTGCCGCCGAAGTCCAGGGACTGATAGCCGCTCTTCGGCACGGCCGGAGTTATATCTGCTACAGTAGGCCGGCTCCGCTCGACAAATCGAGCGTGGATTTCGACGCCGTCGGCCATTTGACGCAATCGGCCCTCGCAGACGCCGGCATCCCCTGGGACGCGGACGTTTACCTTTGCGGCCCGACTGGTTTCATGGCGGATATGAAAACAGCCATGGCAGTTCGTGGGGTTCCGCCGTCGCGGATTCACTCCGAGAGCTTCAACGGCAGCGAGGCGATGAGTCCTGGTGTGACCGGTGCGGTGAAACGACCTCCGCACCTGCCCGAAGGCGATGGTGGCAGTGGGCCGTTGGTGTCGTTCGCGCGAAGCGGCGTCGCCGCACACTGGGACCGGTCGGCCTATCAGAGCATCCTCGAACTGGCCGAAGCGTGCGATGTTGCGGTGCGCTGGTCGTGCCGCAGCGGCGTGTGCCATAACTGCGAGAGCGGATTGGTTTCGGGAGCGGTGGCATACGACCCCGAGCCGCTCGACCGGCCCGCTGAGGGCAATATACTCGTCTGCTGCTCACGGCCAGTTCACGATGTCGTGATCGATCTGTAGAGCATTTCCCAAATCCCCGCCGTGCGACCGAATTCCGCGTCGAACATCCGCCAACTGCCGGATTCCAAGCTCTTCTGAAATCGGACCAGCGGGTTCTCGATGCTTTCACCGCGGGAGTTTGCGAGCCCCTGCCCGGAAGGCACCCAACTTGCAGTTGTAGCGAGTGGAGACTTGCCATGAGCAATATCGACAAAGCCCTAAACGCGAATCGAACGTACGCGAAGAAGCACGACCGAAAACTGGGGGCGCATCCAACCCCCAAGATTGCCGTTGTCACCTGTATGGATCCCAGGCTTTCAGACCTGCCTGGAATTCTGGGGTTGCCGCATACTGACCTCGACGTCATTCGGACCGGTGGACCGGCGGTGACAGAAGATGTGCTCGGAGAACTCGTGGTTTCCACCCGTGTCCTCGGAACGACGGAGATCATGCTTCTCAATCACACCGGCTGCGGATTCACGACCTTCACCGATGAAGAGCTGAACGCGAAACTCATTGCGCTCACCGGCGACGCGTCGCCTGCTCCGATGCGTTTCTTCTCATATAAAGAGCCTGAGCAGAACACCCGGGAGCAGATGAAGAAGGTTCGATCACATCCGTGGATCGCCAAAGAGGTGCCCGTACGCGGTTTCATCTTCGACGTGGAGAGCGGCCTCATAACGGAAGTCCAGCCGATTTCTCAGGACGCTGCTGCCTAAGCAAAGCCGGCCTGCCGGATGGCCTTAAACAGAGGGGACCGAATCGATGCGGCAAGTGGATCTCAAACCGAAGTGTCGCTGGACTGATCGAAGAGCGGTCCCCCTTGTCATTTTGATTGCTGCCGCGCCGCTAATTGCTCAAAAGCCGCCGGCTTCACCAGATCGCGCGTGGCACACCGCAGATGAACGCGGTATCGTACGCGATGCGAAGCGCGGCAGTCGGGAGACCTTCCCGATCGAGCCCGGGAAGGCCTATTCCCTGGCAGACCTGATTGATTTGGCGGAAGCCCGAAACCCGGAGACCCGCGTCGCCTGGCAGAGGGCGCGCGCCCAAGCAGCGGCGCTTGGAATCGCACGCAGCGAACTGTACCCGGCCTTATCGGTTGCGGCCCTCTCGGGAGTCGATCGGGAGGAGATTCCGCTTGGCGTCCGATTCTACAGGCATACCGTTCCATTCGTTCAGGCGTCACTGGTTCTCAACTACACAATCCTTGACTTCGGGGCGCGTCGCGGCCGCATCGCGGCGGAGAGTGCCCGGCTGCTGGCGGCGAACTTCGGGTTTAACGACGTTCACCGGAAGCTCATCCTTCAAGTTGAGCTGGCGTTTTATCGCTTGCTGAATGCGTCCGCACAGGACTCCGCCGCAAGGGCGAGCTTGACGAATGCTGAGGCGGTGGAGCAAGCCGCCGAAGAGCGATTACGGGATGGGTTGGCAACCCTACCCGACGTGCTGGAAGCGCGTAGCGCAACTGCGCAATCAAAATACGATCTGCAGGCGGTGCTCGGGGCGGAGCAGATTGCCCGTGGCGATCTAGCCACGGCCCTGGGGGCGCCCGCTGCCACAATGATTCAGATCGCGTCGCTGGGCGAAGTGCCCACTCCCGCGTCGATCGGCGAGACGGTCCAGCAGGTAATCGAACGCGCTCTCGAGCAGCGGCCGGACCTCCTGGCGCGGCTTGCCAGCGTCCGCGCGGCAGAGGCGCGGCGGAAGGCGGCGGGGGCTGCCTACTATCCCAACCTGAGTTTCAGAGCCTACCCGACTGCTCAGTCGCTATATATCCAGCAGCAGACGCTGCCCTGGGGCCATACGGCCGACTTAACCGGCGGGCTCGCCCTGAGTTTGAACTGGACCGTCTTTGACGGGGGCGCTCGCCAAAGCCGCCTCAGGGAGGCCGAAGCCGAGGCGCGTAGGGCAGAAGCTCAGGTCGCGGCTGCGCGGGATGGCATCGAGGACGAAGTTTGGACCGCCTACTCGAATCTGACGACCGCCTTTCGTCAGCGCGAGGCGGCTACAGCGCTTCTGGACTCCGCCGCCCAGTCCTACGCTGCCGCCCTTGCGTCCTACAACTACGGTGTCCGCAACCTGCTAGACGTGACCGCAGCCCAGAAACTTCTCGCCCAAGCCCGTTCCGCGGATATCCTGGCGCGAACACAGGTATTGACGGCAGTCGCGGAACTGGCATTTCGCTGCGGCGATTCAATCCAATCCACCAACAGGAATGCCCGGCCATGACAACAAATCGACATCGGCGGATTTCGGGGTGTGCGTTGGTACTCGCAGCGGTCTTGCTGACAGGCTGCGGGCGGGCTCCTTCCTTTGATGTTCTAGGGTCGTTCTTTCCCGCGTGGCTCATGTGTCTGGCGCTGAGCCTGGTGCTCACGGGGGTTGCTCGATGGCTCCTGGCGCGCCTTCGGATAACGCTTGAGTTCCCGGTTTTGACTTATCCGAGCCTGGCGGCGCTCTTCTCTTTCGCGTTTTGGTTCGCGCTGTTCCGATAGGGAGGAAGGTCGATGACGTCCAGCGCTGGTACGAACAGTAGAAGGGTGCTTGGAATCGTGCTCAGTGGGGCAATCGTAATTGGTGCGGTGGTGCTGGGCCTGATGGTGTTGTACCACGTGGACGCTTATCCCCGCACCGACGACGCAGAGATACTCGCGAATTTCATCGGAATTGCGCCTCAGGTGGAGGGCCGAATTGTGGACCTGAAGGTGCACGATAACCAATTCGTGACGCAAGGCCAACTGCTATACGAAATTGATGACCGACCCTATCGCTACGCACTGGAAAAGGCGGTTTCCGATCAGGCAGCCCTTGAGGGACAAATCGTGGATGAGCAGCGTAGAATCGCGGCACTGGTGAGCGCGGTTTCCGTCTCTCAGGCGAACATTCGGAGCGCGGAAGCCGACGTGACTCGATCAGCGGCGGCAGTAGATCAGGCGCGTGCGGATGTGGCAAACGCCGAACAGGGTGTCAGCCGCGTCAAAGCAGAGTGGACCTATGCGAGTGATAATCTGCACCGGATTGAGCCGCTGCTCGCCAGGCAGTTCGTCACGGTGGATCAAGTGGACCGGGCGAGGACTTCGGAGATTGCGGAGGCTCAATCTCTGAAGCAGGCGGAGTCTCAACTGCGGCTTGCGCAGGCGGGATTGCAGTCGACCTTGGCTCAAGAGCAGCGCTCGCGGGCAATCCTGGAGCAGAGCAAGGCCCAGCATGAACAGGCCCAGAATGCCGTTACCACGCTCGAACCATTGGTCAACCAGCGCGGCGCTAGAGCTTCCGCTGTGGAGACCGCCCGCTACAATCTCAACAACTGCCGGGTCTACGCGCCGTTTCCGGCTCGCGTCACGAACCTGACGATCTCGGAGGGTGCGTACGCGCACATCGGCCAGCGGGTGTTCACGCTGATCGACGAGCGCACGTGGTGGGCGGTCGCCAACTTTCGCGAAGGCCAACTCCAGCACATTACGCCAGGGATGCGAGCCGAGGTTTATGTGATGTCGAAGCCCGAGATGCATTTCACGGGCATCGTGGATAGCATCGGCTTCGGCGTGACTCCCGATGCGGACGTTGTCGGCCGTATGGGATCGGTGCTACCCGATGTGCAGAGGACCTTGAATTGGGTGCACCTGGCCACGCGCTACCCGGTTCGGGTGCGGGTAGAGAACCCGCCGGAAGACCTTTTCCGCGTAAGTGAATCAGCGGTTGTTGTGATTCGGGGACGTTGAGGTGGGCGCACCTGCTCACGAAGCAGCGGACGTACGGCGGCCGTTCACGTGGTTGTGCGGGTTCCTCAAGCACGAACTTGCCCCCTACCCTGGCCGGGCACTGACGGTGGCGCGCATGGTTCTTGCCGTGACGCTTGTTATGATCCTCTGCAACACGTTTCGCATTCCTTTTGCATTCCTGGGGGGGATCTATGCGCTGCTCATCTCGCGCGAAAGCCCGCGTGCGACCCTGAGCTCGGCGGGAACGATCATGCTCCTCGCCGCAGCAGGCGTCGTCTACGTGCTGTTATCAGTCCAGCTCGTAATCAGCGATCCGCTTCTTCACTTTGTTTGGAATATCGGTTCGCTGTTCCTGGCGTTTTACGCACTCACGGCGATCACCAATTACGGGGCCTTCGTGGGATTTGCGATGGTGATCTCCATCTCCGTCACGATTTGGGACCGGCACATGCCAGGTGGGGAGAACGTTCTCAATACGCTCGCGCTTGCTCTGGTTGCCCTCATCTCGGTCGCTGCCACCTCGGCGGTCGAACTGGTCTTCAGGCATGGGCGACCCGGAGACGATATTGTTCTGCCCGTCGCCGACCGGTTGGCTGCGATCCACAATTTGTTGATCGGCTACTCGGAAGGGAGTGCGATCGACCAGGCCGACGAGGATAAGATCGCCCGGCTGGCCACGCTCGGGACATCCACACTGCGGCGTGCTTTGAGCCGGTCGGATTACTCGCCCGAATACCGAGCGCAGATGAGTGCCGTGGTGGCGCTGGTCGGCAATCTTGTGGACATTACAGCCGCGCTCGTCCAGTTGACTGTCGCGCCTCCAGGGATGGACCAGGAGCACTTGCAAAGCGTGGCGGATGCCGTCGCGGGCATCCGCGCCGATTTGATGGACAGGCGAATTCCAAGGCCGATTCCGTTAAGTAGTGAGGATCAACCGCATCGTATGCCGCTCCTGCGCGAGATGGAGAACATCGCCGCACTCATCCCGCAGGTATTTGCGGGCGCTCGGTCCATGGACGAGTATCAGGCCACATCAGACGAGATGCCGGGCCCCACGCTGATCGCCGCCGATGCCTTCGTCAACCCCGAGCACGCCAGGTTCGCACTGAAGGGGTGCCTTGCCGCAAGCGCGTGTTACGTAATCTATAATTCGATCGACTGGCTGGGCATGGGTGTTCCAGTGATGCTCACCTGCTTCCTGACTGCTCTATCCACGATCGGCGCATCTCGTCAGCGACAGGTTCTGCGCTTCGCTGGCTTTGTCATAGGCGGCCTCGTCATTGGCATGAGCAGCCAAGTGTTCGTCCTACCGCACGTGGATTCAATTGCGGGATTCACGGTTCTTTTCGTATTCGTCACAGCGCTGGCTTCCTGGTTCATGACCTCGAGCCCCAGATTGTCCTTCTTTGGCCTGCAACTCGGTGCGGTTTTCTTCGTGATTCACATGCAGAAATTCGCGAGGGAGACTTCGCTCGCAGTGGCACGGGACCGCGTTGCCGGAGTGTTCCTGGGCCTGCTGGTCATGTGGTTGATTTTCGATCAGCTCTGGAGTTCCCCGTCGAGTGTCGAGATGCGAAGCGTCTCTGTCTCCACTTTACGTCTGTTAGCTCAGCTCGCGCGGGAGCCGGTTTCGTCGGATATCCCCTCCGCTATCCGGCGCACCTCTGCCCTCCGCGACACCATCAATCGCAAGTTTGACAGCGTTAGATCGCTTGCCGACGGGGTCCTTCTCGAATTCGGTCCGTCACGGCATGAGGCGTTGGCTCTGCGCAAGCGCATACGCAGGTGGCAACCGCAATTGCGTGCGCTCTTCCTCATGCGGAGTGCAACCCTCAAGTACCGCCTGCAATTGCCGGGGTTTGTGCTGCCAGAGGCGGTTCTGGCATCCCTTCGGGCATATGACGAGTGTTCTGCCGAGGTGCTGGAGGACATGGCGGATCGAATGGAAGGCAAGACGCCCGCAAGACGCCCGCCGAACTCCTTCGCGGTTCTGGGGCAGCTACAGACATCGTGTAACGCGGACCACGCCCGATTATTGCTCTCCGAGCACGGCAGTACGCTCGTCCCGTTGCTGCGGCAGGTTGACCGGCTGACAAGCCGCCTGGCGAACCAGATCTCGGTTGGGAGTGAATGATTGGCGGCGGACCTAATCGCGCCCTGGCCCGTCGATGTCCTCCGGGTGTCGGCAGGCCGACTCTGGGCACTAGGATCTACGGTCTAACGCCTTGAGAACGCGGGTCGACCCAAACGGACCGGCGATTGCACTCTGCTTCGCCAGCGGCTTTTGTTTCCGCGTCGTTGGCGCGTGGCGGCCGTCAGTGGAGATAGTTATGAATCGGAAGCCGAATCGAGAACTGCAGGACCTTTGCATCAACACGATCCGACTGCTATCGGCGGACGCCGTCCAGAACGCGAATGCCGGTCACCCTGGCATGCCGATGGGCGCTGCAGCCATGGCTTATACACTTTGGACAGAGTTCCTCAAGCATAATCCCAAGAATCCGCAATGGTTCGACCGCGACCGTTTCGTCTTGTCCGGTGGACATGGGTCGATGCTGCTGTACAGCCTGCTCTTCCTTTCAGGCTACGACCTTCCCCTCGATCAGATCAAACATTACAGGAAATGGGGAAGTATCGCGCCGGGTCACCCAGAGCGCGGTGTTACGCCAGGCGTCGAGGTCACGACGGGACCGCTTGGCCAGGGGTTCGGCAACGGCGTGGGCCTGGCCATTGCCGAAGCCTGGCTCGCGGCCCGCTACAACCGGCCCGGACACAAAATCGTCGACCACTATACGTACGCAATCTGCGGCGATGGCGATCTGATGGAAGGCATCAGTCACGAGGCTGCTTCATTGGCCGGACATCTGCGCTTGGGGAAGCTGATTTATCTGTACGATCAGAATCACATCTCGCTCGCGGGAGCCACGGAAATCGATTTTACCGAAAACGTGGCCAAGCGCTTCCAGGCGTGCGGCTGGCACACCCGCGTGGTTTCAGACGGCAATGACACCGAAGACGTGGCGCGCGCGATTGGCGAGGCTCAGGCCGAGGATAAGCGGCCATCATTGATTCTGGCGCGGACGCACATCGGCTATGGGAGCCCCCACAAGCAGGACAGCTACACTGCACACGGGGACCCGCTGGGAGAAGAGGAATTGATAGCCGCCAAGAAGGCTCTGGGGTGGCCGAGCATGGAGAAGTTCTACCTGCCCCAGGACTCAGTGGATTATTTTCGCCAGGCAGTTCTGCACGGCGCGCAAATGGAAGATGACTGGCGCAAGAGGTTCGACGGATATCGAGACGCGTTTCCCGAGGCGGCGGCCGAGTTCGAGGGCATCGTGAGTGGCAAGCTCCCGCGAAACTGGGATGTGGACATTCCCAAATGGAAGCCCACCGACAAACCGATTGCCACTCGCGCCGCAGGTGGCGAAGTGATGATCGCCCTGGCCAAGCACATCCCTAACCTAATCGGCGGATCGGCCGACCTCAACCCGTCGACCAGGACGACGCTCAAGGGACTGGGAGATTTCCAATCGCCCGATATGTCTGGGCCGGGAACGCTGGGTGCGGTCGGTGGGGAGTGGAGCTACGCAGGGCGGAACATTGCGTTCGGTGTTCGGGAGCACGCCATGGGAGCCGCCGTCAATGGCATGGCCGCGCACGGCGGAGTGCTTCCCTTCACCGCAACGTTTTTCACATTCTCCGATTACATGAAGCCCGCGGTCCGCCTCGGCGCGCTGAGTCATCTCAAGGCGATCTACGTTTTCACCCACGACAGCATCGGGCTCGGGGAGGATGGCCCGACCCACCAGCCAATCGAACAGCTCGCGGGCCTGCGCGCGCTCCCAGGGCTTACGGTCATTCGGCCCGCTGATGCGAACGAAACGGCTGAGGCATGGGCGTTTGCGGTTCAGCATGACGGTCCAACGCTGTTGGTGCTGACGCGGCAAACGGTCCCGCATCTCGACCGCGCCGCTGCGAAAGATCCTGGTGTCGCTCGCGGCGCCTATGTGCTCGCCGATGCCGAAGGCGGGTCGCCGGATGTGATCCTCATTGGCGCCGGCTCCGAGGTCAGCCTCTGCGCACGGGCACGGGAGGAGCTGAAGATCTCCGGAGTAAGAGCTCGCGTTGTCAGTATGCCGAGTTGGAGCCTGTTCGAGGCCCAGGAAGAATCCTACCGCGAAAGCGTCCTTCCACGCAGCGTCAGAAAGCGTGTCACGGTGGAAGCAGGCTCACCGATTGGATGGCATAGGTGGGCAGGCGACGAGGGGACCGTCATTGGTGTAGAACGGTTCGGAGCCTCGGCACCGGGCCAGGAAGTTCTTGCGCATCTGGGCTTCACGGCCGATCACGTCGTGGCTGCCGCCCTTCGCCTCTTGGGGAAAAACAAGGGGGCTGATTTGGAATCCGGGACTGAGGCGCCGCTGGTGAATGCGTAGCGGTTGACAGTCCTTTCCTCTAACCCGGCTGCGTCGGGAACCGGGAGTTCTTTGTCCACTCGTTCACACAGAACTGTGCGTCGCGCCGGCGACTTCTCTGCGACTCCTGCTCGGCGGAACCAGTCGCTGGAACGCGAGAGGCTTGTTGGCTGGAGTGCTGTTTCGCAGTGCTCCGGAACAATGGGTGAGCGCGGCTGCTTTGCGGCGGACTGTTTGCCGCATGACCCGCTTGCGGCACCTGCGCCCGCACCGACGGCCCTGCGCGCCTCTGTCGCGCCTACCCGTGACGGAAACTTCGAATTGGATGTGATATAACAGTGCCTCTAAAGCGGCGGCGACGCCCTTCAACTCAGCGTTAAAGAAAGCGCCCGTAGGTTTCTGTTGAAGGAAGGCACAGACTCAAGGTACGGGGCGCGCCACTCGAAACGCGCGATCGAGCGCCACCTCGTCCAACCCCTCTCCAACCTGATAGCATCCGGCCAGATCCACCGCGGAGACTCCATTCACGTGAGCCGCGAAGGTGCCTCGGCGTCTCTCCTTTTCTACCGTGACACTCAGGCGCGAGGCAACTGGAGGAGCGCATCTTCATTCGCCGCTTGACCTCGGAGTGGCAGAACTTTCAGTGCGCTTCACTAACAAAAGCGACCTCATGGCTGGCCTCGGTATGCAGCACCACCACGGTATGCGGTTCGGCAACATACGCGAAATCGGGAACGATGGGTGAGTCCGCCCACGGAACGATGTCGTTCGGCGTTTCGAGCGCGGTATCGATCCATCTTTTCCAGGGAGCGCGATTGCCGTTCGGGAGTTCGAACTCGAGAGGCTCCCAGTACGCATTGAAAATCAGGTACATAATCACGTTCTCGTTCGGCAACTGGGCGCTCAAAGCGATGCTATGCGATGAGGAGCTCCAATCCGGCTGGCCCACATGGACTCCATGCCACGTCTTCGCCGCCCGGGCAAGCAGTTGGTTTAAACTCAGGTGATACTGCTCCGCACCGACGTCACGCAGTCGCCGCCTCTCAATCACCAACCGCAGGAAACGGTAGACATCCGCATGTTTCTCCAGCAGCGACCAGTCAAACCAGGTCGTCTCGTTATCCTGACAGTACGGGTTATTGTTACCAGACTGGGAGCGCCGCACCTCGTCGCCCATTCCGATCATCGGGATGCCCAGAGAGAGCAGCGTGACCGTCAGAAAGTTCTTGACCTGGCGATTGCGCGTCGCTTCAATGGCCGGGTCGGCGGACGGCCCTTCGACGCCGCAGTTCCAGCTTCGATTGTCATCGGCGCCGTCACGACCGCGTTCACCATTCGCCTCGTTGTGCTTCTGGTTGTAAGAAACCAGGTCATTGAGCGTGAAGCCATCGTGGCATGTGACGAAATTGACGCTCTCCTCCGGATCCTGTTCCTTATGACCGTAGATGGCGGGGCTGCCTAGAATCCGATCGGCGATGCGCGTCGCGGAATCCTCGCCTCCGCGAAAGAAGTCTCGTACGTCATCGCGAAACCTGCCGTTCCATTCCCTCCAACTGTCACCAACGAAGCTGCCCACCTGGTATAACCCCGCGGCATCCCATGCCTCGGCGATGAACTTCGTCCCGGCTAACGCGGGGTCTGATTCAATGTCCCACAGGACCGGCGGATTCGCCAGTACCTGGCCCGACGAGTCGCGCGCCAGAATGGACGCGAGATCGAACCGAAACCCGTCCACGTGCATCTCGCCGACCCAATAGCGGAGGCTATCGAGAATCATGCGGCGTACGATTGGATGATTGGCGTTCAGCGTGTTGCCGGTGCCGCTGTAGTTCGCAAAGCGCGACCGCTCCTGCCCCAGGATATAGTAGGCGTCATTCTCAAACCCGCGGAAGCACAGTGTAGGTCCCATATGATCGCCCTCAGCGGTGTGATTGAAGACGACATCCAGGATCACTTCAATACCGCCGCGGTGCAATGCCTTCACCATGTCCCGAAACTCGATTACAGGCCCCAACGGGCCCTGCCGCGAACTGTAGCCGCGATGGGGAGCAAAAAAGGATATTGGCGAGTAACCCCAGTAATTGACGAGCCCATGCGGAGAATCCTGCGGGTCGAACTGGAACACCGGCAGTAACTCTACGGCGGAGATGCCGAGTCGCTGAAGGTACGGTATCTTCTCAATCAAGCCTGCGAAGGTACCACGACTGCCCAGGGAAACGCCGGAACTGGTGTGCTGCGTAAACCCTCTAAGATGCATTTCGTAAATGATGGTCCGCGCGGACGGGTGCCGTAGCTGACGATCGCCTTCCCAGTCATAGTCCGCCGGGTCGACCACCACACTCTTCAGCGCGACCGATGTGTTGTCACCCGGCAATTTCGCCGCGTCGCGGGAATAGCTTGCTGGAACTGCGACGCCGCGACCGTATGGGTCGAGTAGAACCTTCTCCGGATCAAACCGGAAGCCGTTCGCAGGATCGTACGGCCCATGAACACGATATCCGTAGAGTTGGCCTCGCTGAAGTCCAGGCACGAACGTGTGCCAATAATGATAGGTTCGATTGGTTATAGGATCGATCGGAATGACGCGAGATGGCTGGCCATCATCATCGCGGTCGAAGAGCAGTAGTTCCACCGCCGAGGCGCTGCGAGAGTAAACGCTGAAATTGACCCCGTTCGCCAAGACGCTCGCTCCGAGCGGTGAGCTTTGTCCCGTGGCGGTATCCGCGAGTGTGGCGTAAGCAGTAGACATTGACTCACTCTCGGTCCACGCCCGCAGACGGCGGCCTGCCGAGACCCGCGCCTGTAACCGCCAGGCTCACCTTGTGATTTCCTCGAGGGCCGCCACTTTGCTCAGCCTGCGGAGGTGACGCTCCGCCCGGCTGTATTCCGATGCCAAGAATGTTTCGACGAACTCCCACGCGACTTCGGGGCCGATCGTCCGGCCGCCCATGCACAGAACGTTCATGTGATCGTCCTCCACGCCCTGTCGCGCCGAGAAGTGATCGCCAATGAGGCCAGCCCGAATGCCGGGAATCTTGTTGGCGCACACCTCGGCGCCAACGCCGCTGCCGCAGACCGCGACCCCGCGTTCCACCCGGCCGCCGGAAACGGCGCGGGCGAGCGGAATGACAAAATCGGGATAGTCGTCGCCGGGGATGAGCCTATCTGCTCCAAAGTCCACGACCTCATGCCCCGCCGCTCGCAGGCGGCCAAGCAGATGTTCCTTCAAATGGAATCCGCCGTGATCGGTTGCGATGCCTACACGCATATTACTCCTCCGGTCTTGCCGGCCCATTGGGCGGCTGCCGCGGAATCGGCCAGGAGAAGCGCTCGATCACTGCGGACGCGTCCCGCCGGAATTTGCCGATCGCTGTTGAGCAGACGCTTCACCATAGCCGCCTTTTCTCCGCCCGTGACGACCCAGAGGATGCGCCTCGCACGGTCGAGAATCGGATAAGTGAGCGTCATCCGGCGCCAGTCCTGGTACGGTCCACTCAGCGCGACATCCGCGTCCTCGACGTCGAGGACCGGGTCGCCGGGCACAAGCGATGCCGTGTGGCCATCCGGACCCAGGCCGAGGTGCACCAGATCGATGACCGGGCCCTCCCCGGCTATCATCCGCAGGGTAGCGGCATACGCACGGGCGGCAGCTTCGAGGTCGGGTGATTCGACGGGCATGGCATGGAGCTGATCGGAAGAGAGCGGGGCATTGGCCAGCAAGCTCTCGTAGATGTGAGTGAGGTTGCGCTCCGCGTGCCCGGCCGGCGCCACCCGTTCATCCACCTGAATGATTTGCATGGCCCGCCATGGGACTAGAGCCGCGGCGAGACGGCGCAACATGGTCCAGGGAGTGTGCCCCCCGCTCACGGCCATAATGAATAAACCACGCTCGGCGATGGCGTCCCATGCGCAGTCGGCAATGACCGACGCAGCCCTCTCGGCGACAGATCCGGAATTGGGATAAATCTCGATGTTCATAGAGCCTCTCTCGATAAATCTTTGCGGGCGAAGCAACTCACGCTGCCTTCTGGGTGCCCTTTGCGGCCGCGATCACCGGGTTGTGCCATCCGCCTCGCGGCGCCAGTACTTCGCTCGCCTCCGCCGGACCCCAACTGCCCGGCTCGTATTCGTAAATTGGAGTGTCCGCGCGCAGCACCGGGTCAACGATGCGCCATGCCTCTTCTACGTAGTCCTCCCGCGCGAAGAGCGTGGCGTCGCCGGCAATGCCTCGCCGAGCACCCGTTCGTATGCGTCCATCTCGTCTGCTTCGGGATGATGGCTGGCCAACATCTCCACGGCCCGGCCTTCGATGTCTTTCGCCGGTTTCATCACCATCATTCCCAACGCAATCTCTATTTCGGGATTGATTCGCAGACGGATATGATTCTGTTCGGCCGACTCCTGCGAGTGGTAAACGTCGGGCGGACGGCGCAAGCGGACCAGAATCTCGGTGCAGGTGACCGGCATTTGCTTTCCGGCTGGGATATAGAAAGGAACGCCCTGCCATCTCCAGGTGTTCACTTCGACCTTCAGGGCGGCGAACGTTTCCGTCCGCGAGCCGCCCGCAACACCGCCCTCACTTTGGTATCCGCGAAATTGTCCGCGAACCAGAGACGCTTTTTCGATGGGTGCGATGGCCTTCAGTACTTTTGCCTTCTCGTCCCGAATCGATTCGCTGTCGGTTCTGACTGGCGGCTCCATAGCCAGGTTGCTAAGGATCTGAAAGATGTGATTCTGAATCACATCGCGGATGGTGCCGGTGTGATCGTAAAATGCGCCTCGGCCTTGCACTCCGAAGTCCTCCGCCATGGTGATCTGCACGCTCTCCACTGTCGAGCGATTCCATAACGAATCCAGGAAAATGTGCCTCCTCAGCAGAATCTGTGGGTTGATTCTGGCTC
>DASRBG010000181.1:0-30505 GCA_035653735.1 Gemmataceae bacterium | reverse complement strand
CCGACCATTCGCTATGCCGATAAGCATGTCGTTATCGTGGATAAGCCGGCCGGACTGACGACGATGCGCCATGCCGAGGAGGCCGCCGAGTTCGGCCCGCGCGGTAAACGCTTCCTCCCGCCGACTCTCGCCGATCTGTTGCCCGACCTGCTGGCGCAGCGTTCGCCCCGCGAGCGTAAACCCGTGCGAGCCGTGCATCGGCTCGACAAGGACACAAGCGGTCTCGTCGTCTTCGCGCGGACAGTCGAGGCCGAGCGTCATTTGGGCCGACAGTTCCGCGCTCACACCACCGAACGGGTCTATCGCGCAATGGTGCGCGGCCATGCCAAGGACGCGCGAATCGAATCATGGCTAGTCCGCGATCGCGGCGACGGCCGCCGCGGCAGCTCCGCCGCGCCCGGCCAGGGCCAACGGGCTGTCACTCATGTTCGGGTCGTGGAAAGGTTGGGCCATTACACGCTCGTCGAGTGCCGATTGGAGACGGGCCGAACGCATCAGGTGCGCATCCATCTGGGCGAGGCCGGCACGCCGTTGTGCGGCGAACGCATTTACGATCGTCCCCTCCACGGCAAGCCGTTGCCCGATGGCAGCGGCATGAACCGCGTTGCCCTCCATGCCACGCTGCTGGGGTTCGAGCATCCCGCAACCGGCGAACGCATGCGCTGGAACTCGAACTTGCCGAAAGACATGAGGGACTTCATCGACCGATTGCGTGCCAATCGAGCGAAATGAATGATTGCTTCTCTCCAGCGGCGGGCTTAATATAAAGGCTGCTCGCTATCCTACCAGCGCCGCCAGGCGCCCCGCCCTAAGCCGCGAGATAGTCTCATGACACGAATGATGATAACCTGGGGCATTGTTGCCCTGGCCGTGATGCCTGCCAAGGTCGTGCAGGCTGAGCCGGTCAGTTTTCGCAATGACGTGATGGCCGTGCTCTCGCGGGCCGGCTGCAATCAGGGCGCGTGCCACGGCAATCAAAACGGCAAAAACGGTTTCAAGCTGTCCCTGCGCGGCCAGGATCCCGATTTCGATCTGGATTCCCTGACGCGCGACACGCTCGGACGCCGCGCCGACCGCTTGCATCCTGAAGACAGCCTGATGCTCACCAAGGCGACGAGCCGTGTCCCGCACGAGGGCGGCAAACGCTTTGAGTGCGACTCGTTGGAATATCGGCTGCTCCATCGCTGGATCGCCGAAGGGATGCGCCGCGATCCGCCGAACGCTCCCTTTCTGCGGCGGCTGGAAGTCTCGCCGCGCCAAGAGGTGTTGATCGAGCCGGCCGACCATGTGCCGCTGCGCGTCCGCGCCGTTTTCTCCGATGGGCAGGTCCGCGACGTGACGCGCCTGGCCGTCTTCGAGACATCCAATCTCGTGGTCCGCGTCGATGCGGAGGGAATGGCTCAGCGCCAAGACATGGGCGAAACCACCATTCTCGTCCGCTATCTCGACCGCCAGGCCGCCGTGCAGCTCGCATTCGTGCCCGCGCGGCCCGATTTCGTCTGGTCCAATCCGCCGGAAGCCAACTACATCGATCACCACGCATTTACCAAGTTGCGCACGCTGCGCATGAACCCGTCGCCCTTGGCTCCCGACAGCGTGTTTCTGCGTCGTGTTTATCTGGATGTACTCGGAATCTTGCCTACGCCGAATGAGACGCGGCGGTTCCTGGCGGATACTCGCTCCGACAAACGCGCGCGCTTGATCGATGCTTTGTTCCAGCGTCCGGAGTTTGCCGACTTTTGGTCCCTCAAATGGGCTGATTTACTTCACTGCGAAGAGAAGGCGCTCGATTCCAAAGGGGTGCATCTGTTTCACGACTGGATTCGCCGCAGCATCGCCGAAGGCAAGCCGCTCAACGAATTCGCGCGCGAAGTGATCGCCGGCCGCGGCAGCACTTATAGCCAGCCCGCTGCCAATTGGTACCGCTCTCTGCGCGATCCACAGGCCCGCGCTGAGGCTGCCGCCCAGGTGTTTCTGGGAATCCGCATGCAATGCGCCCGCTGTCACAATCACCCCTTCGACCGCTGGACGCAGACCGATTATCACAGCCTCGCCGCTTTCTTTAGCCGCGTGCAGTATCGCATCATCGAAAACAACCGCCGCGACGGCCTCGATAAACATGAATTTGCCGGCGAACAGATCGTGTGGATGGATCGCTCGGGTGAGATCACGCACCCGCGCAGCGGCGAAGTGCTGCGGCCTCTGTTCCTCGGCAGCGATACGCCGGTCTTCTCGCCCCATGATGATCGCTTGCTCGCTCTTGCCGACTGGATAGCCGATCCGAAAAATCCATTTTTTGCCCGCGCTCAGGTCAATCGTGTCTGGTATCACCTGTTTGGCCGCGGTATCGTCGAGGCGAACGATGATTTCCGTGCTTCCAATCCGCCCGTCAATGCTCCCTTGCTTGATGCCCTCGCCCAGGACTTCGCCGATCATCGCTTTGATTTGCGCTCTCTTCTCCGAACCATCCTGAACTCGCGGACCTATCAATTGTCCGCCAAGCCCAACGAGACGAACGCCGATGACGAATCCAACTTTGCCCGCGCCCTGGTGCGTCCGCTGCAAGCCGAACAATTGCTCGATGCTCTAGGGCATGTAACCGGCGTGACGCCGAGCTTTCCCGGCCATCCAGCGGGCACGCGCGCCGTCCAGTTGCCGGGCGTTTCCGCCAATCGCGGTCGGCGTCAACGCGCCAGCGACGGCGAGCGCTTCCTCACCTCGTTCGGCAAACCCATCCGTCTGCTCAGCTGCGAATGCGAGCGCTCCGACGACACCACTCTCAATCAAGCGTTTCAACTCATCACTGGACCGCTCGTCAACAAGATGCTCAGCGACCCAGACAATCGCATCGGCCGCCTGACCGCGGCGGGCAAGACCGATGGGGAAATCGTTGAGGAATTTTACCTCGCGGCGCTGTGCCGCTTGCCGTCGATAAACGAAAAACAAGCGGCGTTGGCAATGATTGGGCGTGCGAGGGATCGACGGGCGGGACTGGAGGATTTGGTATGGGGGTTGGTGAATGCGAAGGAGTTTCTGCTGCGACGATAAAGATATAATGGATAGAGAAATCGATCATTAAGAGGAGAATCGGCCATGAAAGTTCCCGTCTTGATTGAATTGATTCCCGGCGAAGGTTTTCGCGCAACGGCAGGACTCCCCTTCAATTTGACCGCGGATGGCAAGACACGAGACGAGGTCTTGCAGAAGATTCGAAGCCTGATTGATGCCAAACTGAGTGCGGGAGCAGAAATCGTCGAACTAGAGTTCCCTATGCCAGAGAATCCGTGGCTCCGCGGTATCGGAACGCTTGATTTAGAAGATCCGCTTGTCAAAGAATGGATTCAAATCATGGAAGAAAATCGCCGGAAAGCTGATGAGGTTCCGGATTACTTATGAGTCTCTACGTGCTGGATACGGATGTCGTGACTCTCTTGCGAGGAGGGCACCCGCAGATCAGCCAGCGGGTTAGCTCTCACGCACCTGCGGACTTGGCTATCACCATCATCACCGTGGAGGAACAGTTAACAGGCTGGTATGCTCGGATACGGCAAGCGCGGAAACGCGATGAGTTAGCTCGCGTTTATCAACTGTTGACTGATACGGTGGGATGGTTCACTGGGCGGTCGATTCTTTCATACACGGAGCCGGCCATTCTTCGCTATGAACAGTTGCGAACTATGCGCCTCAACATCGGTGGTTCCGATTTGCGCATCGCGGCCATTGCTCTCGAAGTCGGCGCGATTGTTGTTACGCGAAATCTGCGCGACTTCCAACGTATCCCCAACCTCGTCGTAGAAGACTGGTCCGTGTGAATGGGAGAGAAAATGGACACTCCTGACGACAATGAAGATCGAGAATGGGAACAACTCGCAGCGGCCGAATTCTTGAAAGGCTATGCGGAGTCTGATGCCATTTACGATGAATACCACTCGCATTCACGAGTAGATTCGCCAGGGCCAAGCGCAGAGCAAGGGAGGTCAGATCATGAACGCCCCTAGGAATCATTCGGGCAATTGTTCTCTTTTGTCCCGATCGCTAACACGCCGGCATCTGCTGCAAGTCGGCGGCTTGGGCTTGCTTGGATTGCATCTCCCAGGATTGCTCCGCGCCGCCGAACGCAACGGCAAACGCAAGGCCCGCGCTCGTGCCGTGATCTTCCTCCATCAGTGGGGCGGCCCCAGTCATCACGATAGTTTCGACATGAAACCGTCCGCTCCCGAGGCCATCCGTGGTGAGTTCAAGCCGATCGCAACGAATGTCACCGGCGTGTCCGTGTGCGAACGGCTGCCGGGCATGGCCGGCGTCATGAACAAAGTAACGCTGGTGCGCACGTTGCACCATACCATGAAGAACCACAATTCCGCAGGCTACTACAGCCTCAGCGGCTGCGCGCCGGCGACCGACGATATTCGGCTGCGCGATTCCAACGACCTGTTTCCGGCGTACGGTTCCATCGTCGATTATCTAGCACCGGCTCGAGCCGGCGTGCCCACGTTCGTCGCCTATCCGTACACGATCAGCGACGGCTCCATCACACCGGGCCAGCACGCCAGCTTCCTCGGCAAGGCTCATGACCCTTTCTTCATCAATCAAGACCCGAATAGTCCGGATTTCCGCTTGCCGGAGCTAAGTCTGCCCGACAATTTGTCCCTGGAGCGTCTCGGCAATCGTCGCGAGGTCCTGCGGCTAATCGATCGGCAAACGGAATTGCTCGAGTTCTCGGCCAAGGCGCGCGGCATCGATGCCCATTACGAACGAGCCATCACCATGCTCTCGTCGCCGGCCATCAAGAAAGCGTTCGACCTGTCTGCCGAGCCGGATGCGGTGCGCGAGCGCTACGGGCGGACCACTTACGGTCAGGGCTGTCTGTTGGCGCGGCGTCTCGTTGAGGCGGGGGCGCGTTTCGTCAACGTGTACTTCTCGCGCATCATCGGCGGCTGCGAGGGCGGTTGGGACACGCACGGCTTCGGCGGCAAACCGATGTATCCCATCCTCAAGAAATACCTGCTGCCCATCGCTAACCAATCCTTGCCGGCGCTGCTGGAAGACCTCGATCAACGCGGCCTGCTGGATGAAACGCTGGTGGTATGGGTGGGCGAGTTCGGCCGAACGCCGCGGATCAATAAGCAAGCCGGGCGCGATCATTGGCCGCAATGCTACACCGCGCTCTTGGCCGGCGGCGGCGTCAAACGGGGACACGTCCACGGCGCCTCGGATAAGATCGGCGCATATCCTGTCAACGATCCAGTGCGACCGGAGGATCTGTCCGCAACGATGTTCCATCTTCTCGGCATCGATCCCGAGACGGAGATACGCGACGCGGTCAATCGTCCGTTGCCGATTAGTCCCGGCGAGACCATTGGCGGTGTCTTGGCGTAAGTGACAGGGTGTATTAAGCGATCACTCAAAGAAGCGATTTACGGGAACGCGCAGCTCACCGAGGATATCCGGCAAGTACAGTTCATCGTCGGCATCCAACGTTCGGGGCAATTCCTCCGCCCGGTAAACCTGCACCGTTTCGCTCACCTGATCGAGCAGACAGACGGCGGAAACGCCTGCTTCGAGATACTCACCGGCCTTCGTAATCAGGCGCGGCCAGCGTTCGGTTGGGGAGCGGACCTCAAACACGAGTTCGGGCACTACATCTAGATACCCCGCCGGCAGCGGTCCTTGTGGGACTCGGTTGTAGCTATAGTAGGCTACATCGCCTCCGCGAACCGTATCGGGATCGCGCTCGGTGAGGATGCCTCCATCATTGCTCACGATGCGGCCCATTCCGTGTCCTCGAACGTAGGGATTGATCAGAGTGGTGATGTTGGCACAAATCTCCCCGTGGCGTGGGGCCGGCACATTCATTTCCACGACCCTCCCGCGGACCAACTCAGTCGGAATGCCCCGATCGGGGAGTTTGGCATACTCCGCGGCACTCAGAAGGCGAAGTGTAGCTGGGGCAGCTGTTACCATGTTATGCAATCCCCTCCAGAATCGCTGGGCGGGCGACGACAGCGATGGCCAAGATACACTAACTCTTCGGATCACTCAACCGCACTGGCTGAGGCTGGTATCCTCACTCGCCGCGGCGGCGCTCCAAGGCCGGACGGCAATGATCCAGCAGATTCAGATCGATTAACTCTTCTTCTAGATGCTCCACTGTTGGATCGCTAAGCTCCTGGGAGATTTCATCAAGGAGCAGATCGGCAAAGCGATCGCGGGCGCGCTCCAGAGTCTTGCGCACGCCCGCGGCAGTCAGGGGTTTGCCAAGAAGCTGACTCAATTCTTCGGCCATCTCATGCGAACGCAGATCGGGATGCTCGGCGCGAAAACGCAAGACAGCGTGAAACGATTGGCCGTTGGCTTCATCGGCGGCGGCAAGGGCTGCCCAGGTGCGCATCAGCAACTCGTCGCGCCAGGTCGCCAAGAAGGCCTGCTCCTGTTCGGCGTCCGGTTGGCACACTACAGCAGGATCGGGTTTATCCGACTCCAGCTGGCGCGGGGCGCGCACACGTTTCTTGTGGTAGTCGGCGACGAGGTGAAAGAGGACTCCCTTGACATAATCGCGGAACCGGCCGCGCTGCGGGTCGGCTCGGCGAAGGTCGCCGTGCAAGAAGCGGTAAGCGAAATCTTGATAAAGATCCTCGGCCGCGTCCGCGTCGCGCAGCGCGCCCAACAGGTAACGTTTGATGGCGCGGCCGTAGCGATCGAGCAGTTTCTCCTGGGCCGTGCGGACCTGGTCGGTCGGCCCATCGTGATGAGCCAAGCTGACCAGTGACCACAAGGTGGAAATACGGCTCAGATGGCGAGTCGGATCCATGGGGTCCATAGCGATTACTCCCGCTTTGGGTTGTCCTGGCTTCGTCACCATTCTATCGTGGTCGGGCTTGCGGTAAAACCGCATTGCGGGACAGCAACGAGCGGTTATAATCGGAAGAGTCTTGGTCCAGCGGGACAGGCATAACCGCTCGTCGCGGACTCGTTGCGGCTTGCTCGCGGGATCAGAGGCGTTACAGGGGACCGGCAGGATTTGCGTCTTGCCGGCTCTACTATTCATAACCATGGGCGTGGACTTCCTTCGACCTGCTGTGGGCGATCTCGTCTTTCAACTCTACGGTCGGCCCCTGCACCCGGAGTTGTTTGACATCCTTGCCGTGCGCAAAATCCAACGCGAGGATTACGAGCTGACTGTCCGCATCACCCGAACTGGCCACGTCATCTCCTGGGAGAATGCCGACGTCCACCTGACCGAAGTGACCGCAGCCGCCGAGCAGGAACTGCCCGAACATCGCCGTCTTTTGCATTACAAACTGCGAAACGAGCAATGCGGCAAGATGCTGTGCGCTCACGGCATCCATTACGAAATGAGCTTCCAGGTCGAAGTGCTGGCGCCGGAGATTTTCCTCCATATTCACGATGAAATCCTCGCCGACGGCAGCAAACGAGGCCTCCTGCACAATTTCCCGTCGCACAATCGCCTGTCGGTGGCTCCGCTGGGCTTCATCAGCGCCGAGGCCGGTCGCGGCCGATTGTTTCTCTCTTCCTTCCACACCTTCCCCACCGAGCACACGGTCGTCAAGACGCAGTCGCTGATCGAAAAACGCGGGTAATCCTGGTTCGCGGCTCAGGGCGCTCGCACGGTCCGATCGCTTTCCCCTTTCCTCCCGGCTTGCCAACTCGCACAATAGCGGCACAGAGTCGTGAACTCCCCGCCATGTGGGCCAGCCGTCATGAGCAAAGAAACGCAGCTTCGTCACATCCTCGATTGCGGCATCGTCGCCGTTGTCCGTTCGCCGGACAGCCAGCAGCTTGTCGAGGTGGTGCGGGCGCTAGCCGATGGCGGCGTCACGGTGGCCGAAATCACCATGACCGTACCGGATGCCTTGGGTGTATTGCGGCAAGTGCGTCAGGCGCTGGGTGAACGCGTGCTGCTGGGAGCCGGCACGATCCTTGATACCGAGACGGCCCGCGCCGCCCTGCTCGCCGGGGCGGAATACCTCGTGGCACCGACGCTCAACCTCGATGTAATTCGCCTGTGCCAGCGTTACAGCAAGTTGGTCATGCCCGGCGCGTTCACGCCGACCGAAATCCTGGCAGCGTGGGAGGCAGGGGCTGACATCGTCAAGGTGTTCCCCGCCGAGGTAGTGGGACCGGCCTTCTTCAAAGCGATGCGCGGTCCGCTGCCGCAGGTGCGACTGATGCCGACTGGAGGCGTCGATCTGACCACCGCCGCCGATTTCCTGCGGGCCGGAGCGTGCTGTCTCGGTCTGGGTAGCCAGCTTGTCGAGCCGCGCGCCGTCGCCGAACGCGACTTCGACCGCATCCGCGATCTCGCCCGCCAGTATGTCGCCATTGTGAAATCCGTACGCGGTTAGCCGCGACGCGCAGCGGAGCGCGCGATTGCTCCCGCGCTCCGCTGCGCGTCGCGGCTAACCATTAGGATTTGTCTATGTCCTACGATGTAGTTACTTTTGGCGAAGCGATGATTCGCCTCAGTCCTCCGAATTTCCGCCGGCTGGAGCAGGCGCGTTCGCTCGATGTCCAGGTCGGCGGCGCGGAACTGAACACGGCGGTCGCGCTGGCGCGGCTGGACCGTGCGACGGCCTGGGTGTCGCGGTTGACCGACAATCCGCTAGGCCGGCTCATCGCCAACCATGCCCGCGAGGCCGGGGTCTCCAGCGAGCATATCGTCTGGACGCTGGAAGACCGCGTCGGGGTTTACTTTCTCGAATTTGGCGCGGCGCCCCGTGCCAGTAGCGTGATGTACGATCGCAAGGGGGCGGCCATCGCCGGCATTCGTCCGGGCATGGTGCCGTGGGCGAAGGTGTTCGCCGGCGTCAAGTGGTTCCACGTCACCGGCATCACGCCGGCCCTGAGCGCCGGCGCAGCCGAGACAACGCGCGAGGCAATGCAGGCTGCCCGCGCGGCCGGCGTGCGGACCAGCATGGACCTCAATTATCGTGTCAAGCTGTGGAGCCAGGCCGAGGCTGGCCGCTGCATGACCGACCTGATGCAATTCTGCGATGTGCTTATCACCACCGAGGAAGACATCGAGCGCGTTTTCGGCATCACCGGCAAGGATTTTGAAGAGGCGGCCGCCCGCGTCGCGGATCGTTTCCCGCTCCAGGTCGTCGCCATCACGCTGCGTGAGAATCCCCTGGTGTGGAAAAACACCTGGACGGCCATCGCCTACCAGGATCGCCGGATTTTGCGAACACGCACCTATGAGGTTGAAATTGTCGATCGTCTCGGCGCCGGCGATTCGTTCGCGGCCGGCTTGATCCACGGCCTGCTCGACGGCGATGTGCAGAAGGGGTTGGATTACGGCGTCGCCGCCAGCGCCATCAAGCATTCGATCCCCGGCGATTTCGCCTGGATCACCCGCGCCGAGGTTGAGGCGCTGTTGAAAGGGCCGGGTTTGCGAATCAGTCGGTAACAATCCGAGCCTGAAGCGTAAGCGAAGACCAGCCCGCAGCGCCAGCAAGGGAACCTCAACCATGACCCTGACGCGAGACCAAACGCGCGAACTCGATCGCCGCGCCATCGAGGAGTTCGGCGTTCCCGGCGTCGTGCTGATGGAGAACGCCGGCCGCGGCATGGCTGAGTTGCTGCGCTCGCTCGGCATCAATGGTCTGGTCGTTATATGCTGCGGCAAGGGTAATAATGGAGGCGATGGTTTCGTGATCGCCCGCCATCTGGATAACGCCGGCGTCCGCGTCCGTGTCCTCTTGTTCGTCGATCCGGCCCAGCTCTCTGGTGATGCCGCCGTCAATCATCGCATCCTCGCCACTAGCGGTATTCCGATCGAAGTGTTCGCCGGTCTGCCGCTCGACGAGGAGCGCTTGCGCCGCGAATTGGCGAATGCGGATTGGGTCGTGGACGCTCTGTTCGGCAGCGGCCTGCGCGGCGCGGTCCAACCGCCGTTCGACCGCATCATTGCCGTAATCAACGATGCGGCAGCGCGCGTCTTCGCCGTGGACATCCCCAGCGGGCTGGATTGCGACACCGGCAAGCCGTTGGGTGTCGCCGTGCGGGCGCAGCACACGGGAACCGTCGCGGCGATGAAAAAAGGCTACCTGGAGCCATCCGCTTCGGTCTGGCTTGGGCAAGTTCACGTGATCGGTATGGGAGCGCCTCGCGCCCTATTGGAGCGGATGGGCGGCTGATTTCGCGCTCAGCCCCTTGCCGCGACCTGCGACCGCCTGCACAATGGTTGCGCCCGGAGAATCGAGAACCCTTTTCCTCAAACAAGGAGAAGCATCATGACTGCGTGGAAGTGCCTCGTCCTCACCCTCTTCGTCGTCGGCGTCGTGTTTGCAGCAGCCAGCGGGACTCCCGCCGACGAGGGCAAGACAGAGCTCAACAAGGGTGACAAGGCCCCATCCTTCGAAGCCACTGACGACGAAGGCAAGACCTGGAAATCCAGCGACCATGTCGGCAAGAAGGTGATCGTTGTGTACTTCTATCCGGCGGACTTCACCGGCGGCTGCACCAAGCAAGCCTGCACCTACCGCGACGATATGGACAAGCTGACTGCCAAGGGCATCCTTGTTGTCGGCGTCAGCGGCGACACGGCCAAAACGCATGAGTTATTCAAAAAGCACCACAAACTGAATTACCCTCTCCTCGCCGACGATCAGGGGGAAATCGCCAAAAAGTTCGGTGTACCTACGAGACCGGGCGGCACGGTCGATGGCATCGACGAGAACGGCAAGAAGGTAAAAGTCACGCGCGGGGTCACGATTATGCGCTGGACTTTCGTTATCGGCAAGAACGGCAAGGTCATCTACAAGAATGCGAATGTCAAACCAGCGGAGGACAGCAAACAGATTGTGGAGGCAATCGAGAAAGAGAGCAAGTAAAGAACTCTACCAGCCCGCAGCGCCAGCAAGGACAACCCTTGCTGGCGCTGCGGGCTGGTAGGACAATTATTCACCGGCTGACTAGCGTAATCGGGGCAGTGGGCGTGTTGGATGCGACACGCACTTTTTGTTGATACACTAAGCGCCCGCCGGCATCTTGGGTGTAGACGAGCCAATTCCCAGCGGCCAGCGTGGTCTGGAAACGTCCTCCGCCATCGGTCGTCAGCGATTGCCGTCCTCCTTTTTCATCGGCACAGACGAAGATGACTTTCATTCCCGCCTGCGGCTGGCGATCGGCTCGTACCACTTGGCCTTCAGTGTTGTGCCGCGGGGTGGAGGTGATCCGCTCGAAACGAAGGCGCGGCTGTTGGGCCGGAGCAGTCGGTTGCGCGGGCACCGGAGCTTGCAATCGCGGCTGCCGATAGGACGAGCCATCCGAACCCGGCATCCTGGGAATACCGTAGTTATTCGAGGTGGCCGCCGGATTAGCAGGCGGAGGCGGACCTTCGGGGCCGCCGCTGACGCCTGGTGCGGCAGTATTGGGCTGCCCCGTCACGCCCGGAGCGCTAACCGCCGGACCTCCCGACACGCCCGGAGCGGGAACCATCGGAGCACCCGACACCCCCGGAGCCGGAACCATCGCTCCTCCCTGAACCGCGGGTTGAGGAACAACCGGCGCCACCGACGCCCCGGCGGGAGGGGCGGCCACAGGCGCGCCGATGGTCGTCTGGCAGCAGGTCGTTTGCGGTTCGTAGTAGGTCACTTGCTGGTACGAAGTCACGGGCTGCAAGCAACAACGTTGCAGATAGCTCGTCACCGGGCAGCACTGCGACCGCAGCCGATACGTCGTCACCGGCTGAGCGACCTGCTGATAACGGCAAGTGCAGGGGTCATAGTAGCAGCTGTAGCGGTAGCTCGTGCAAGGCTCGTAGTAGTAGCTGGTGCGGTAAGTCGTGACCGGCTCCATGTAGCAGCTTTGCCGATATGTTACCACAGGCTGATAGTAGCACCGCTGTACGTAGCGCGTTGTGCATTGTTGGCAGCCGTCATACGACGCCACTACCGGAGCCGGGGCCGGCGCAGCGACATAGGCCGAGCTTCGACAGCTATGGCAACACACTTGGAAGACATTGTTCCAGGCCGCACCGGCGCTGCCGGCCGCCATCGCCAAGACCGCCAGCGCGCAGCACCACCCTGAACCTCCGAAGGGTCTCATGGCACGTTCTCCTTCCCATCGGGTTTGCTTATGGTGGCCTCTAGTCTGCTCCAGCACGCACTGGAGAGCACCACGAAACCGCTTGTCTGCTTCGGCGCACCCGTGGTTCACGCCGAACTACATCTTTAATCCTTAATGGACTGAAATCGCCAATCAAGAGATGCGGGCGCATTCAGAACAGGAAAATCCTAACGTGGCTGTTACAATTGGTAGGGTCCGCAAAGTCAGAGGGTTTAGGGTTTGGGGTTTAGGGTTTAGGGAAAAACACAAGAATCCCTAAACCCTAAACCCTAAACCCTAAACCCTAAACCCTGCATCTTGCAGCTGCGCTTATCCGGCGACATTCTTGATGGCCGCGAGTGCATCGTCGTAATTGGGGTGGGCGCCAACTTCCGGCACGTATTCGGCATAGGTGATGGTGCCATTCTTATCGACGACGAAGACGGCCCGACTCAAGAGTGCGAGCGGCAGCCCCTCAATGAGCACGCCGTAATTCTGGCCGAACGAGTGATTATGCACATCCGACAGCGTTTGCATGTTGGTGATATTTTCGGCCGTGCAGAAGCGCTTTTGGGCGAAGGGCAGATCGAGGCTGATGGTGTAGCAGGCCAGCTTGTCTTTGTAAGAGCCGAGTGCTTCATCGAATTTGTGCGTTTGCTGGTTGCACACGGGCGTGTCCAGCGAGGGAACCACGCTGAATAGACGCGCCTTGGCCGGCGTCTTGTCGAGGCTGACGAGATCCAATCCGCTCAGGCATGTGAAGCTCGGCGCTTTGTCGCCGGCTTTGAGCTGGGGACCAACAAGGGTCAACGGATTGCCCTTGAACGTTACCGCATTTTGGCGTTTCTGCATGGTAGCTCCTCTCGTCTACGGTGAAACGACACATTAACAACTCGGTCAAGATATGCCCCATTTGCGCAATCGTCAAATTGCGCACAAGCAGCTCCCTGGATTCTTGCGCCGAATTCTTCCCGCGACCTACAGGCGTAGAAAAATCCGGTTCTTCTCTAGATGGTGGACGAAGAGATAGCAGACGGCGAGGAACAACGCGAACGCGGCCAGGACGAACCAGAGCGGCGCGTCGTTGGGTGCGTAGGGCTTGATAGCCTCGTCAACCAGGTCGTGAATAATGTAGGCGGCCAGGGCATTGCTGCCGAAGGTGGCGAAGAATCCGAGCCGCAGCCGGCCGCGGTCGCAAGCCAAGGCGAAGAGGGCGTAGAGCGCCAGCGCGAAGCCGGCGGCGAAGGTCTGATAGGAGACGCTGCCGGAACGCTGGCTCATCGTCCACATATTGACCGGCCGCGAAGGCGGCACGAACGGCGGCTCGACCAGCCAGGAGCGGAGGCCGGGATCGGCTGTGTTGGGCGGCGTCGAGCTATTGAGGCACGCGAGGGCATAACCCAGCAGCATCAGGATCGTTCCCCCGATCAGGAGCCGCCCAACCGGTGCCAATCGGCGTGCGGCGACAAGATCGTAAGCGAGAGAGCCGGTCACGAGGGGGATGGTCCAGCTCAGGAATCCGAGCGGGCCACCATCAATTCCCTTGGGATCGGCATTGACCCACTCGTAATAACTCCAATTGGTATAGAACGGCCAACCCGATAGGCCGGCGGACAACGAGATGTGCAGCAGGCCGGAGAAAAAGGCAAAAGCAACTAGCACCGCCGGCCTGGCCGAGATCACCGGCAGAACCCAAAGGGAAGTTACACCGATGTGGGTTAGCGTCTGGAACGGGCTTCGCTTGAACGCCTTGAGGATGTTCCAACCATCGAGGTTCTTCAATTCTGTCCAACTCTTGACGCCGCCATCGAGGTGGTAAATCACCAGCCCCAACAAAATCAGCCCCAGGCTACGGCGGAGGACATGCAGGTAGGCGGACGCCGCTCCTTCCTTTTCCAGCCGCCGGCGAAACGTCAGCCGATAGGCGAACCCCACCGCGAAGAAGAACTGCGGCATGATTGTGTCGGCGTAGCTGCAATAAGTGGTGTGGTGCTTGAGGAGCGGCATGGAGGAGCCGATCGCAGCGAAGCCGCCGATGAAATTGACAAGCAACATCCCCAGGACGGTATAACCGCGGAACTGGTCGAGCGAGACGATGCGCCCCGCTTGCGCTGGTTTCTCGCTCATAATCTCATACCGTCCTATGAAAGAATGAAATGCTATCCGAGCCGCGCACGCAGCAGGTGAAGAGCCGCGACCGTAAGGGAGCGGTCCATTCCCCGCTCCCTTACGGTCGCGGCTCTACGCGCCGCTGCGTGCGCGGCACGGAGGTATCTACTTGGTAACAGCTTTTTACCGATTTCTGCCTTTCTTGCGCGGCGGCTCGGTCCCCGCTGCTTCATTCTTTTTGATCTGGGCGGCGCTGATGGAAAGCTCAAAGGGCGGTAACTCATTCTTGCGCTCTTCCACATGCGCCGTCAGGCCGGATGTCTCGGCTTTGGCATACTTGGCTGCGAGCTTATCCGGTCCCCAATTCTTGCCGCGCCGATAAGCCGGCCATTCAGCCGTCACCCGGTAGTCTCCGGCGGGAGCGCCATCCTTGACGCCATACGTTTCCAAAACGAATTGGCCGTCTTCGCCGGTCCAGGCCTGGGGCACAATCGCTCGGTCTCCCCACTCACCCAGATGATAGAAGACCAACCGCACTCCTTGAGCGGGTTGGCCGTTGACCAGGACCTGTCCGGAAACCGGGAAGGGGGGATGGTCGCCATACTTGCCGCTGCTGCAGGAGGTCAAACACAGGCAAAGACAGCAGCCCCATAAGCGTCTCATGGTTCGCTCCTCCTCAGTACGACGGAATCGGTACGCCGTCCCCATACATGATCAGCAACAAAGCGACATTGGTGGCAATGTTGGACGTGACGAACTCGACGTGGCCGTCGGCACACAGGAAATTCGCCCCGCCGGTGTGGAAGGCGAAGAAGCCGCCGCCGGCGTTGGAACAGTTGATGACGCACGAGCCGTGGCTCCCTGGGTTCATGCCATCGGCCGTGTTACCCGTGATCCACCAATCGCCGTTGTTCTCGTCCGCCCAACCCAAGCCGGAGACGCTCAGACCCTGGTTGCACGTCGTAGTGAAAGGAGGGGAGGCAAACTGGCGGGGGCCGGTAACCCAAACGTTTGGGGCGCCTCCCGCCTCGCCCACCATCCAAGTGTTCGACGTGCCATCGGTAATTGCCATGATCGAGACCGACTGATTATCGTTCAGGATTCCCTGTTCATTGCCAACATTGCCCAGGCCATAGGTTCTGCGCATTCCGCCCGTGGTGCCCCCTACGCCCACATAATCGCTGACCGCCACGGTCCAAACTTGAGCGCCGGCCATGGGGATGTTATTTACCTGGTTGGAGCAGCCTTGGCTCGTCCACGAATCCGTGTACACGGCTCCCGATGGGCTGGGTGAAGAGGGACAGCGGTAAATTTTCAGAGGCATGGCTGCGGGATTGACATTTGGATCGGTCGAGTTCGTGTTGTTCGGCGAATTGTTAAAGAGCAAGGGCGAGGAGGTACCCAGAGCGCTCGGGGGTTGCAGGTTGAAGGTCACACCACCGCCGCTGCCGCTGATTCGGGCGACATTAAACTTCTGGTACAGGTTCTGTTGTTCGAGGAACGGCAAGATGTAGACGCCCCAAGGCAGAGAATAATAGGTGTTGCCGCCGGCGTCGGAGTAGTCGTCGCTGCCGCCGAATGGGAACGTCTGATTGATGTCGTGGTACGAGTGGAGCGCGAGGCCCATCTGCTTTAGGTTGTTCGTACAACTCATACGGTTGGCTGCCTCGCGGACTTTCTGGACCGCGGGCAAGAGCAACCCAATGAGGATGGCGATGATGGCGATCACCACCAACAGCTCGATCAATGTGAACGCATGTCGCCTCCCGCTCGGCCGGCAACTTTGTACGGCAGCGTACAACATGGGAATGTCTCCTTTGACGAGAAATTCGATCACGTCCGATCAACGGTTCGCCTTCGATACGGAATCGCCACTGCTATTACGCGAGGTGCTCTTCGAGTTGCCCGGGCACCTATCGTTGATATCCGATCGCACGATGCTGGAAGAGGCACGTTCAGTGTACTTGCCTCAGCCTCAGCAAGCAAACAAAAAGGAGAGTAAATTCGATTAAGAGATTGCGTATTTCCGAATGAGTCCCGCTTGCCCCCGGTTCTCGCCGATTTCTCATCGTCCGGATTCGGTGAGGAGGGCGGCGAGTCGCGCCGCCAGTTCTTGCGGCAGATCCTTGAGAAAATCGCGCGTGATCAGATTGACCTCGATAAGATCGCGCAGGTGCAACCGATCCTGATCGCGATTGGACAGTAATTTCATTCGCACCAGCGCCGGAAGAGAGACAACTTGCGTACCGGGTTCGAGTGTTTGCCGTTCATCGATCGACGGCGCGGGCAGCGGATACTCGGGGCGGACCTTCTCGCCGGCCCAGATGAGATGCACGGCCTGGCGGGGATTAGGATCGTCGCGTTCGAGGAACATGCCGACGCCGACGACTTCGAAATAGTCCATGTTGGCGGCCAGGGCGGCGGCGCGAGCACTCGGCAGGTCGTCGCGGCGAAGAAGAATGTCCACATCCTTGGTGGTGCGAACCGCGGCGGGATCGCGTGTGGCCACCCAGAGAGCCACGGCTTGACCGCCGACGAGAGCGTAAGGTACTCCCGCTTCCTCCAAGGCTGTCGTGATCCGCCGCAATCGTTCCGTCACGCGATCAAGAGCCATAAGATAGTGCTCCCAAGGATCCAGACGAGGAGAGACGATATTCGTAGACATAGATCATCTCAAAGGCGTAGCCAGAACAATGCTTCTACGGAGTGTTGTTAACCGAATACACTATCAGCACGATATAGCGGCTTCGAGTTCGAGAGCAAGACTATGATTCTCACCGCCGGTCTGACGCCTGCCTTACAGCAAATCTTGCTTTTTGACGCTTTGACGCTGGGCGAGGTCAACCGCGCTCGTCAGGTCCACTGGGGCGCTTCCGGCAAAGTGCTGAACGCCGCCCGCGCTCTGCATCACCTCGGCGCTGAGTGCAAGACGCTGACGCTTGTGGGCGGCAGGACCGGCGAGTCGATCCGCAATCATATCGCCGAGCTTGGCATCCCCGCGAGGTGGATTGAGGGAAACACGCCGACACGCATCTGTACGACGTTGCTGGATCGTTCGCGCCGCCAGGCCACCGAGTTGGTGCCCAATGCTGCCGAGGCAACGGCGGATGAACTCGATCGCTTCCGAGCTGCCTACGCGGAGGAAGCAGCGACGGCGGCGGTCGTCATCCTCATCGGTTCGCTTCCAGTGGGAACGCCGACCGGTTATTATCGAGATTTGTTGACTCACACTCCCGGCAAGGCCATCCTGGATGCGCGCGGCCCTGAGCTGCTCGAAGCCTTGTCTGCCCGCCCGTTCCTGGTCAAACCCAACCGCGGGGAATTGCAGCAAACGCTCGGCCGCGAACTGCTCACTGACGCCGAACTGTTCGATGCCCTGCGTGAAATCAACGAGCGCGGCGCGGAATGGGTGGTGGTCACGGATGGAGGCAAGGCGGTTTACGCTCGTTCGCGCCAGCATCTTTATCGGCTGCAACCGCCGCCGGCGGAAGTCGTGAACCCGATCGGCTGCGGCGATTGCATGGCCGCGGGCATCGCCCAGGGTTTGTTGATGGGGGAAGAACCCATCGATGCTATCCGTCGCGGTTTGGCCGTCGCGGCCAATAAGCTCGGCCAATTGCTGCCAGGCTTCGTGCAGCGCGAGCAAGTCGAAGCGCTGCTCCCGAGCGTGCAGGCCGTTCGCGTATAACAATCGCCGAGAATGACGCTGTTATGTGGTATCGTGTTTTCGGCAGTAATATCGAGATGCCTGAACCGGAACGCATCCTGGCGTTTTTGGAGACTCAGAACGTGTCTGTCTCCAGTGAGTTTGCTACGGACACATCCGGCTGGTATCAAGCCGACATCCGCATGGACGATGTATCTCTCCAGATCGAGCGTTATCTCGCGGATGAACAAGGCATCCGCGCCGAGCTGAATAGCTGGGCTGCCTGGCTGGAGACTCACGAGGACGCTCCCGAACATGTCCCCCTCATGGAACGCATGATCCAGACGACACAACTTTTCACTCTGCAATGCAGTGATACATCGGCAAACCCGGATCAGATATGCGTCGCGCTGTGCCGCTTCCTCGCGCAGACGACGGCGGGCGTGTATCAGATCGACGGGCGCGGCTTCTTCGCCGCGGATGGCGCTTTGCTGGTGGCGGAATAGTAGATCATCCGAGCCGCGCACGGAGCGCAGCGGAGTAAGCGGCCGATCCTCCGCTTACTCCGCTGCGCTCCGTGCGCGGCTCGGATGACCGAGGAGTTGTGTGGAGTATAATGGTGCCATGAGCAACGCCGAGAAGTATTTGCAGCCGCGCGTCATTCGTCAGGTCGCTCGCCTCGACCTGCGGGCGAAATTCATTGTCGAAGGCTTTCTCTCCGGACTGCACGCCAGCCCGTTTCAGGGATTCAGCGTCGAATTCTCCGAGCATCGCAAGTACGTCCCCGGCGATGACCTCAAAGATCTCGATTGGAATGTCTACGCCAAAACGGACAAATATTATCTCAAAAAATTCCAGGCCGAGACGAATGTCACCGGCTACCTGGTGATGGATCTTAGCGCCTCGATGGCGTGGACATATCGGCAAGAGTTGACCAAGTTCGAGTATGCAATTTGCCTGGCCGCGGCGCTGGGCTATCTGATGATCCATCAACAAGACCCGGTCGGCCTGGTGACGTTCGATACCCGCATCCAAACCAGCTTGCCGCCGCGCAGCAAGCGAACGCAGCTGGGAACCATCCTATCGGTGTTGGCGAATTTGAAACCGTCAGGCGAAACGTCTGTTGCCCCAGCTCTGCACCAACTCGCCAGCATGATCCGCGGCAAAAGCCTGGTCATGATTTTCAGCGATTTGTTGACCGATCCGGAGCCGGTGCTGGAGGGGCTGCACCATTTGCGTCATCGCGGCCACGACATCATCCTGTTCCACATTCTCGACGAGGCCGAGGTGCATTTCCCGTTCGAGGGATTGATCGAGTTTGAAGATGTGGAATCGCCGGACAAATTGGTGCTCGACGCCAAGGGGATGCGCAGCGATTATCTGCAAGCGGTCGCCGAGTTTCAGGAACGCTACCGCGGCGAATGCGCCAAAGCCAATATCGATTACGTTCCCATCGATACGAGCGTGAGTTTCGACAAGGCGCTGTTGGAGTATTTGGTGCAGCGGCAGCGCCGGTTTTGAGGTTTGTCTAGTTGGCGGGCGAACGGCCGGCGTCAGCCGGCTGGTAAGGGTTTCTAGTTGGCGGGCGAACGGCCGGCGTCAGCCGGCTGGTAAGGGTTTGACCAGCCGGCTGACGCCGGCCGTTCGCCTAATGTCGCAGCAAAAACCCTTACCAGCCGGCTGACGCCGGCCGTTCGCCTAATGTCGCAGCAAACGGATTAACCAATCTTCGACGCGATGTTGACGAAAGTATGCACGTGCGGCAGGACGCGGAAGTTCCACACGAATCCTGGACCTTCCAGACGCCAGAAGCTCCACGGCTGGTCCTTCGAGGTTGGGGTATTCTCATAATCCTCGGAGTAGAAAGCCATGTGTACCTTCTTCATCCCGCCCATCGCCTTGATGATCGCGACCACCTCAGCTCCGTCTTGTTGGCGGAACGGGGAGAGGATTGTCTTCATCACCTGCTCGAACAGCTCCTGCTGGTCCTTCGATAGGTCGGCGTAGGCGATGCCCGGGAGCTCGGCGTCCTTCTTGAGCTGGATGGAGTCTTTGCCCTCCCCTGGATTGCCCATCGCGATGGTCGCCTGGTTGCGTTGTTTCTCATCCAGGGCTTTGTAGGCTTTCATCACTTCGCGGGTCTGATAGGAGAACACATTCCTCGAGGAATATCCGTTCGGACTGTGCCCATAGTAAATCGGCCCGCCGAAGGCCGCCCCCTCCTCGCTGTCGCCGTCGCAGCGGACGGTCAGATGATGGCCGGTGAATTGAAATGCGAACTTGCCTGTCGAAGGGTCGCCAAAAATGTCCGCCCCCATTCGGTCGAAACTCTTGGTGGCGTCCCAGGTACCGTTGCGGGAGATCTGGTGCCAGCCCTGGTCATCGGAAGCGATGGCCCGAACGATCTTCTGGATAAGATCCTGCTGCGGCTTCGTGTAAACACTGCCGATGGTCTTGTCGAGTGCCTTGTTCGGATTCACGGACTTGCGGGCCTCGTGGTCCCAGGGTTTGACGACGGCTTTTTTCTGGTCATCGGATAGCCCGGCGAATAGCTCCTTGACGAGGTCCTCGGCGGCCGGGTTGGAGATGCGAGGCATGGGCTTCTTGTCGGCCGAAGCGCTGCCCGGCAGCAACAAGGAAGCCGAGCCAGCCGTCAGGGCTGCTCCACCGAGGGCCAGAGTGCGGAGGAAGTCGCGGCGGTCGAAGGCGTCGCATTCGGGGCATGGAGGAGAGGTGTGGTTCTGCATCGAAGGCTCCTGTGCAGTGTGGGAAGAAGAACGCCGACGAGGCGTGTCTATACCCTCCATGCTACTCCGCCGGGTCCGTGGAGGGGAGTGTAAATCCGGATCGTTCTCCAATTACATAGGACACAGCCGGCGCAGCACATCGTGGGCACTGATGACGCCGATGAGGTACTGATACTCATCGACGACGTAGAGCTGATGTACGTTCAAGGTTAATAGCTGCTCGACGACCAACTCCACCGGCATGCGCGGCGTCACCGAAAAGACCGCGGGCGTCATGATGTCGGCCACCGTCGTGCGATCGTCGTTCGGTAGCAGAGGAGAGCGCAGGCGCTCGCGCTCGTGGACAAGGATGTCGGCACGGCTAACCACGCCGATCGGACGGCCCGATTCGTCGATGACCGGAGCGGCACTGAATCCCTTCTCCGTCAGCCAGGCGATGGCTTCCGGCACCGTCGCCTCGGCCCGGAGAGACATTGGATTCGGCGTCATCAGATCGGCGGCGCACACGGAGTCCAGGACCAAGCGGGACGTGCGCGGCACGGTCGGCAAACTGGCCATGAGACACCTCGCTTCGGGCAGGAAGATGGAGAGCGGCCGGAAGCGGCCTTGAGGAAGATAATACGAAGTCGATCCCAAATTGGCAAAAGGAAGTCGGGGTTGTTCGCTCTTTTCGCCTGCTTACAATGACGCGGATCAAGAAGCCGAGGGCCAACAGAACAGCCCGGACGGGAGGATCACACATGACGGCGACACGGTGGACAAGCGGTGCGGCCTTGATGTTGGTTCTAGCCGCATCGTTGGGTTGGGCGAAGGACGACGATTCGGCCAAGCAAGCCGATGACAGGCTCAAGCGGGCCAGTCAGGCGCTTGAGAAAATGGACTACGACAAGGCGATCGCGCTCCTGGACGAAGCGCTCAAGCTCAATGACAAGAACCCCAGCGCCTACACGCTGCGCGGCATCGCTCAGGGCCGCAAAGGCAACCGCGACGCCGCCCTGGCCGATTATGAAAAAGCATTGAAGCTGGATGCCAAGTACGTGCTCGCTTATGCCTCGCGCGGAGCTTTGCGCCTGGAGACCGGCGACATCAACAAGGCGCTGGCTGACTTTAGCACCGCGATCGAAATCGATCCCAAATACGCGGCCGCCTATCTGAGCCGCGGCAGCGCCTACAACATCAAACGCGACTACGCCAAGGCCCAGGCCGACTTCACCAAGGTCATCGAATTGGACCCCAAAGCTATCGTCGCTTACGCCAACCGTGGTCAAACGTATCTGTACAATCACGAACTCGATAAGGCCCTGGCCGATTTCGATAAAACCCTCCAGATTGATCCGAAGTTCATCGGCGGCTACATCGGCAGGGGGGTCGTTTACCAGGAGAAAGGCGATCTTGATAAGGCATTTAAGGAATTCGACAAGGCGCTGGAGATTGACCCCAAAAGTACCGAAGCCTACCAGGCGCGTGGAGACGCCTGGACGGAAAAAGAAGAACACGAAAAGGCCATCGCGGATTACAGCCACGTCCTCAAGCTCAATCCCAAGGACGTTCGGGCACGGATCAGCCGTGCCGAGTCCCATACCGAGAAGGGAGATTACGAGAAAGGCATCGCCGATTTTCAGGAAGTGCTAAAACTCCATGCCAACAGCCCCGACGCCTTGGCCGGTTTGGCCTGGATCTGGGCCACTTGCCCCAAGGCCGAACTCCGTGATGGCAAAAAAGCCGTGGAGTACGCCGAGAAAGCATGCAAGCTGACCGAATTCAAGGACGCCACTTTTCTGGATACACTTGCGGCCGCCTACGCCGAGAACGGCCAATTCGCCGACGCCGTCAAGACGCAGCAAGAGGCGCTGAAGTCTCCCGACGATTTCCCCAAAAAAGAGCTTGAAAAGGCGAAATTACGGCTCAAGCTGTACATGCAGGGCAAGCCATATCGCAAGGAGTAAAAGCTGTCTGTCGCTCCGCGGGAGATCGGCGAGCGGGGTTGCGTTAGCGCCCCGAGGACTTTTCTCGGGGCGCTGACGCAACCCCGCTCGCAACTCCTCTACGTTCGCGGCTCCACCAGGGAGGGAAGTTCCATTTCGTTGTTCTCACGCGCTGCCCGTTCCGTCAGTCCCGTAAGCCAGGACGGAGCAACCTTCGATTCGCTCTGCCAGCCGAGCGCGGTTTGCGTGCCGATGCCGCCCGGTCCCGGCAGGAAGCGATTGACCCAGCCGTTGATGTTCGAGACCAATCCTGGGGCGATACCGTGGACCAATGCCGCCAGCTTCCCCGGCAAGGACAGAACCACTTCAGCTTGGCCATAGCGGCAAGCGTTGAGGATCTTGCGCGCCGCCCGATCAGCGCCCATGGCGATGCCGGGAATCGAATCGGAGAGCGCGAACCAAGCATACTCGGCCCGATGCTGGCCCTTGAATGAGGCGTTACGCGGGCTGCCGGTGCGCATCAGGAAGGGGCAAACCGTGGTGACGATGATGCCGTCTTTGACCAATTCCGCCCGCAAGCCCTCGGACAGGCCAACTAGGGCGAACTTGCTGGCGCTGTAAGGCAGCAGGTGCGGCACGCTGATTTTGCCCCCGATTGAAGTGACATTGAGGATGCGTCCCTGACGGCGTTCGCGCATTTCCGGCAGCACTTCAAGAATGGTATGCACCGCGGCGAAATAGTTGATCGCCATCGCGTCATAAAAGTCGGCCAGCGTCATGGTCTCGACGGGACCGACGCTGATGATGCCGGCGTTGTTGATGAGCACGTCGATGGGACCTAACCGCTGTCGTACTTCGTCAAGGAACTTACGGACGTGGTCGCGGTAGCGTAGGTCGCACGTCCGGGCCACGACACGCGTGCCGTGGCGGATTAAATCGTCCTCGGCCCGTCGCACTTCCTCCGGATCGCGGGCACAAACCGCGAGATTGGCCCCCTCGCGTGCTAGTCGCCGCGCCATGACAAGGCCCAATCCGCGCGTGCCGCCGGTGATGAACACCGTCTTGCCGGCGAAGGAATAGGCTTTACTCGCCTGATAGACGCGATAGGCCAACCATCCGGCCAGGCCCAGGCCAGCCCTCAAGAGCGTTTTTTGTCGAATCATGAAACCCCTCCCCCATTAGCAACGCTTCGTAGAAGCGCCGCTAACCGCGTAACCATCCTCGGCCACTTACCTCACGCCACCGCCCCGGCCATGCGTCGGCATTCCTCGGCGCAGTGGCGGCATGCTTCGGCGCAGCGTTGGCAATGATCCTCGTGGTGCTTGGCGCATTCCTCAGCGCACGCATCGCAAACATCGGCACAGACGCGGCAAACCTCGTCGATGAACCGCGAGCCGCGGCTCATGAACGCGATGCACAGGCCACATGCTTCGGAGCAGTCGAAGCAGAGACGGGCGCACTCCGGCATGTTGCCCAGACATTCGTTCGCGCAATGATTACATTCCTGGGCGCAGCGGCTACAGGCAGCGATACACGATTGATGTTCCTGGTGAGACATGAACGATCCTCCTGCGAGTGAGTATGGACACCTCTCGGTTCTTGAGTGCAAGCGGAATGCCGAGTGAACGGCGAGGAGAAAGATTTCTCCCCATGATCCCTTCGTAGCACTCTGGCATCGCAATTGCTTTTCTTGCCGTTAATGATGTTGGCTCCCAGTTGGCGGACGCCCAAATCAGAGAGGAAGGCTGCTTCATGAAAGCCGTGGTATTTCATGGCGTCGGCGACATTCGCGTGGACGACGTGGCGGAACCGAAGATCGAGCAGCCCACCGATGCGATCGTGCATCTGTCGGCCAGCGCCATTTGCGGCACGGATTTGCACATGGTTCGCGGCTCGCTGCCCGGCATGAAGCCCGGTACCATCCTCGGCCACGAAGGTGTCGGCATCATCGAGGAGGTGGGCCGGGATGTACGCAACTTCAAGCCCGGCACGCGCGTCGTGATTGGTTCCACCATCGCCTGCGGCTTCTGCGTTTATTGCCGAGCGGGCTATTACTCGCAGTGCGATAATGCCAATCCCAACGGCAAGCTCGCGGGCACCGCGTTCTTCGGCGGGCCGAAAGAGACCGGACCATTTCACGGCCTGCAAGCGGAACGGGCCCGCATCCCCTTCGCCAACGTCGGTATGGTCAAGCTGCCCGATGAAGTGAGCGACGAGCAAGCGATCCTTCTTTCGGACATTTTCCCCACGGCGTACTTCGGCGCCGAGCTGGCGGAGATCAAAGCGGGCGATACCGTGGTTGTTTTCGGCTGCGGCCCCGTGGGGCAATTCTGCATCGTCAGCGCAAAATTGTTGGGAGCAGGCCGAATTCTCGCCGTGGATACGGTGCCCGATCGCCTGGAGATGGCGCGAGCGCAGGGGGCCGAGATTATCGATTTCAATGCGGAGGATCCGGTGGAAGCCATTCGCCGTTTGACCGGCGGCATCGGCGCCGATCGGGCCATCGATGCGGTGGGCGTCGATGCCAATCGGCCGCGTGAAGGGCCGGCTGCGGACAAGTCGGCACAAATGAAATCATGGTTCCGCCAAGAGGTGCGCGAGGTCGCCCCGAAGACCAACCCCGAAGGCGACAATTGGCGGCCCGGCGATGCTCCATCACAGGCGCTCCTTTGGGCCGTCGAGGCGTTGGCCAAAGCCGGCACGCTTTCCATCGTCGGCGTCTATCCGCAAACCGCCCGCTCGTTCCCCATCGGTCAAGCGATGAATAAAAACCTGACCATCAAAATGGGGAATTGTCCCCATCGCAAGTATTTGCCGATGTTGGTCAACCTGGTGCGCAGCGGTGTGGTCAAGCCGGAAAAAATCCTCACGCGGATTGAGCCGATGATGAATGTGATCGAGGCGTACAAGGCGTTTGATGAGCGGCAGCCGGGCTGGATGAAAGTAGAGCTGGAGCCTGTGTTGATCGCGTGATGAAGGGCGAACGGCCGGCGTCAGCCGGCTGGTGAGTGTTTGACCAGCCGGCTGACGCCGGCCGTTCGCCACAGGAGGATGCAGATGGCCAAGAATCCGGAAGTCGTTGTCATTACGGGTGCCTCGGCGGGTGTGGGTCGGGCCACGGTACGGGAGTTCGCGCGCCGCGGAGCGCGTATTGGTTTGCTGGCGCGCGGCAAGGACGGCCTGGAGGGAGCGCGCCGCGATGCCGAGAAGCTGGGCGGCAAGGGACTGGTCTTGCTAACGGACGTAGCGGTCGCCGAGCAGGTCGAACGCGCCGCCAGCGCCGTCGAAGATGCGTTTGGGCCTATCGACATATGGATCAACGATGCGATGGTGTCCGTGTTCTCGCCGGTCAAGGAGATGACAGCGGCGGATTATCGTCGCGTCACCGACGTCACATACCTGGGCTTCGTCCATGGCACGCTGGCAGCTCTTCGCCGTATGTTGCCGCGCGATCGGGGAATGATTGTACAAGTCGGCTCGGCGTTGGCCTATCGCGGCATACCGCTCCAGTCCGCGTACTGCGCCGCCAAGCATGCCATTCAAGGCTTCACCGAATCGCTGCGCTGCGAGTTAATCCACGATAAGAGCAATGTCAAAGTCACCATGGTGCAGATGCCGGGGATGAATACGCCGCAATTCAGCTGGTCCAAGAACCGATTGCCGCACAAACCGCAGCCGGTGCCGCCGATCTATCAACCGGAAATCGCCGCCGAGGCCATCTATCATGCGGCGCATCATTATCGCCGTGAGTGGTACGTGGGCGGCTCGACCGCAATCGCCATCTCAGGCAACAAGCTCGCACCCAGCCTCGGCGATTGGTATCTGGGCGAAACCGGAGAGAAGTCGCAATTTACACCGGAGCCGGCGGACCCCAATGCTCCGAATAATCTCTACGAACCTCTGCCGGGAGACCGCGGAGCGCACGGCGAATTCGATCGCCTGGCCCATGATTTCAGCTTGCAATGGTGGATGGATCGCAACCGCGGCTGGTTGACAGTGGGCGGGGTTATCGGTTTGCTGGGTGGATTGTTTTTGATGAAGCTTGGGAAAGACCACAAAGAAAATGAACCGCCAAGACGCCAAGAACGCCAAGAAAAAAAAGAGAGACTTAAATCAACAATCGCATAATTCTTGCTTTTCTCTCATTTCCTTTACGTCCTTCGCGACCTTTGCGTCCTTGTGGTTCCTTTGAGAGGAAAATCATGAAAGCGCAATTGCTCCACGATAACCAGGGTGAAAAGACTTTCGTCCTTGTCTTTGCTGCCGGCGATGAAGCCATCGCCGGCCTAACTGCCTTCGCCAAGGAGAAAGGACTGGCTGCGAGCCACTTCACGGCCATCGGCGGCTTCCAGGAAGCCACGCTCGGCTACTTCAACCTGGACAAGAAGGATTACGATAAGATCCCCGTTCGTGAACAAGTCGAAGTCTTATCGCTAGTGGGCGACATCACGCTCTCCGAAAAGGGCGAGCCAAAGATCCATGCCCATGTGGTTCTCGGCCGCTCCGACGGCACGACCCGCGGCGGGCATCTGATCGAGGCGCGCGTCCGTCCGACGCTGGAGGTGATGCTTGTCGAATCGCCGCGTCATCTGCGCCGCAAGCACGATTCACAAAGCGGTCTCGCTCTGATCCAGGTGTAGGTCAGGCTCGAAAGCCTGACCTACGCGAACTCGGCTCTACGGTTTCTCACCGATGGTGCGATCGGCCGGTGGTGTTCCTCCGGGCCGGACACCGTGGCGTTGATGGCCGCCGGATGCACGCCCTTGGGCCGGCGTGCCGCCCACCGCGCCGCCGGAGATCCCGGCATAGGGCGGGCCGCCTTCCTCGCTGTCTTCGCCGCGTGCATCGCTGCCCATCGCGCGGTCGATGTTGACGAGTTCCGGATCGCCGTCATCGATATTCGTTCCCGCCAGGCCGCCCGCCTCGGTGCCGCCGCCAGGTGTGCCGACAGCCGCTTCTCCTGAGGGCGTTCGATCCGGCGGTTCGCCAGGCCGCAGATCGTGATCTGTCGCCGCCTTGGTCGCGCCCGGAGGAAGGGGGTCAGTCTTTTCCTTATCTTTTCGACGCTGCGTTTTTCGTGTGCTTGCCATGTCTGTTCTCCTATAGCGAGCGGAAGCATGGGATGAATTGATCGTTCCTCAAAAGGATTTGTGGGCAAAAGCTATACCGCCGATCACCAGCATGACACTCCTCGCTGTGGCATTCGTTTTGCTCAATTGAACATGAGGGCCTAGAGAGCGAATTCTTACCGTGAGGCGATCATGAGCGACACCAGCGTGACGAAAGTGCAATCGCGGCATTCTCCCCGCGGCGAAATGGGGCAGAAACATTTGGCCCTGGGCATTCACATATCGATGCGTTTATGGGATAAAGAGCAGACCGGCGACGCCAAACCGCCGACCACACGCGATTACGAAACCGTCGGCTACGTTATCGAGGGTCGGGCGGAGCTGCACCTGGAGGGACAGACGGTCCTGCTCGAACCGGGCGACTCCTGGGTAGTGCCCAAGGGCGCTTCGCATACCTACAAGATTCTGGAGCCGTTTACCGCTGTCGAGGCGACCTGTCCTCCGGCGGTCGTTCACGGACGGGATCGGATGGGAAATGCACCGGCTGATCTGGTCTGATTCTTACCGTTTGTAGCTGGCAAACAAATCGGCAGTCCGAGGCGGGACTCGGACTGCCGGACTGGGTCGGCCCAGGAGTCACCAGCTGCCAAGCACTTCCATGGTCAACTGTCCAAGACTCTGCTCGGAGACGGAAACTGCTTCGCCGCATTCGGTGCAGCGAATGGCGCCGCAGATGAACAGCGTTGAAAAGATCATGTCTTCAAAAGTTTCGCCGTCGCCGAGTGCGTACCACGGGCCGCCTTCGGCCATGCGGTCCAGAATTTCGGCGGCCGGCGTATCGGGATCGGCCGCGAACGAGCAGGAGCAGTGGGGGCAGAAGAGTTCGACCTGCATGGCTGTTCTCCTAAACGACGGGAAGATTTGTTTGTCGGCATGGATAATTGCAAGTGGGATACCAAACGCCGGTCTGTCAAGGTGTTTTTTGACTGTCTCGACGTAGCTATTGGGTGGGCTTGAACTTAGATCGCAAAGAAAAATGACGCAGGCGCCTGCTTCGCTTTCGAGGGGAAGGGCTCGCGCAACCCTTTTACAACTTTGGCGAGAGAAAAGTACAAAGCGTTGCTCCCTCTTGTCAAAGCCCCATCGAACTGCGAAGAAAAGCTGTGCATTCCGCTAACCGCTGTCCGCTGTCCGCTATCTGCCAATAAACTAGTAGGACGGCCTTACCAGGCCGTCCAAGCATCGGACGGGCTGGGAAGCCCGTCCCACATTCGGAGAGTGGAATGCGAAAAGCGGAGCTGCAATGACGACAACCTGCTTGATCACCGGAGCGACGGGGTTTGTGGGCGGACATCTCGTCGAGGCATGCACCGGCCGTGGCTGGAACGTCCGTGCCTTGGCTCGCCCCAACAGCGATATCGGGCTGTTGGAACAACACCATGTCACGCTCATCCGCGGCGACATGACCGAGCAGGCTGCTCTCCGCGAAGCCCTGCAAGGGGTTGAGGTGGTCTTTCACTGCGCCGCCAAGGTCGGCGACTGGGGCCCAGTCGAAGAATATCGCACCGTCAATGTCGAGGCGCTGCGCGGCCTGCTCGATGCCTGCCGCGAGGGATCGCTGAAGCGTTTCGTCCATTTCAGCAGCCTTGGCGTTTATGCCGCGCGGCATCACTACGGCACCGATGAGAACGAACCGTTGCCGGCCCACCACATCGATGGCTACACGCAAACAAAAGTGGAGTCGGAGCAACTGGTGATGAGCTACTATCGCCAGCATCAGCTGCCTGTGGTCGTCTTGCGGCCGGGTTTCATCTACGGCCCGCGCGATCGCACGTTGATGCCGAAATTGCTGGAGAACCTGCGGCGGCGCAAGGTGCGCTACATCGGCGGCGGCAAACGGGCCATGAACTGCATTTACGTCGGCAATCTCGTCGAGGCGGCGCTTTTGGCCGTCGAGAAGCCGGAAGCGGTTGGCCAGATTTTTAATCTGACCGACGGCGAGTTCGTGTCCAAGCGACGATTTCTCGACAGCATCATCGAGGGCCTGGGGCTGCCGCGTCCCAAACCGGTGTCGGTGCCGTTGTGGGCGGCGCGAATCATGGCCTGGTGGATGGAACGCAACGCCCGCAAGAAGAACAGCCCTAAACCGCCGCGATTGACGCAAGGCCGGCTCAAATTGTTTGGGCTTAATCTCGATTTCAGCATCGAGAAAGCGAGGCGCCAGCTGGGTTATCGACCGCGCTGGAGCTTCGACGACGGCATTCGCGAGACAGTGGCCTGGTATAAGCAAAACGCTTAGAATGCTCTGAAATCCTCAGTCCCCCTCGTTCCCACGCTCCGCGTGGGAACGCAAGGATGCGACGCTCCGCGTCGCGCCGGGGTCTCGTGCGGGACGGGACGCAGAGCGTCCAGACGTGCGTTCCCACGCGGGAGCGTGGGAAAGAGGAGGATGCCCGGAAATCCCAATATTCTTTCTCCGAGGAGTCAACGATGGAACTGCAAGGGAAGCGCGCCGCGGTCTTGGTGGAACAGCAGTATCAAGAGATGGAAGTGTGGTATCCGGTCTATCGTCTGCGCGAGGCCGGCTGCAAGGTGACGCTGGTCGGTCCCGAAGCGGGCAATCCCTATCCGAGCAAGCTGGGCTATCCGGCCAAGAGCGATAAGGCGGCCCATGCCGTGTCGGCCAACGACTTTGACCTTCTTGTCGTCCCTGGCGGCTTCGCGCCGGATTATCTGCGCCGCCATGAAGCCGTGCTGCGGCTGGTCGGCGACATGGCCGAGCAAGGCAAGGTCATCGCCGCCATCTGTCATGGGCCGTGGGTGCTGTGTTCGACGCAGGCGCTCAAGGGCAAACGTGCTACTTGCTTTTTTGCCATCAAAGACGATGTGAGCAACGCCGGCGCCCACTACGTCGATGAGGAAGTCGTGCGCGACGGCAAC
>DASRBG010000180.1:0-28317 GCA_035653735.1 Gemmataceae bacterium | reverse complement strand
CACCAGCCGATAGCTGGTCTTCCAGATGGGGTTCTCGACGACGTAGCTTACCCGGACATCCCGCCTGCCCTCGCCGGTAAAGTTGATCGCCACCGACTTTTTCTGCGTATCGTGCGACAACGCCAGAGTCTCGAGCGCCTTTTTGAACTCGCTGTCGAGAATGGGGTTGAGGAAACGCACGCGCTGCACTTCGGGCAATTTCAAGCTGCGCATGCCGTCGGCGCACCAGAGGTTCAACAACTCGACTTCCACCGTGTCCTTGCCGCCGACGGCCTGCTTGTGTTTCTCGCAGCCGATCAGCGTGCCGGTCAGCGTTCCGGGCTGGGTGGCATTGGTCTGCTGAAGGATCACTTCCACCTTCTCGCCGCGGGCCTGATTGAGAATCTGAGCGAACGACGGATTGGTGGTCAGATTGACGGCGAAACTTTTGAGAGTGCGTTCAATCGGTGCATTGGAGTCATAGGATACGGTAGAGACGGTCCCGCCGTCGAGGTCGCGAACGACCATCGATTTGAGTAAGTCGTTGATGTCTTGCACCGGAAAGGACAAATCAACGCGGGCGTTGCCTTCGACGGTTCCTTCGCGTTGGAAATAGCCAACGCCGCTGCTGAATAGAACGACCTGGCCGATGGGCAACTGCGTCGCCTGGAAGGACGGTCCTTCCCTGGCGGCCGACTTGTTCGGCTCGGCGGTGGAGGAGCGAGGAGGCAAAAACACGAAAGCGCCCAGCGCCACCATGACGCCTCCGCCCAAACAGGTCCAGTACCATTTGCCGTTCATGATCCACCCTCCCTCGATAAAGTTTGCCCGCGGAAAAAAGTGTTGTGCTGTTCACTTAATCGACGAGCGAGAGGCGGGGATGGATTGGCGGAAGGACGGCGGGTGAGGTGGATTCCTCGTTCCCACGCGGAGCGTGGGAACGCACGGTGGCGACGCTCCGTGTCGCATCCAGCTCTCGCGCGGGACAGGACGCGGAGCGTCCGGACGTGCGTTCCCACGCGGAGCGTGGGAACGAGAGAGCGATTTTTCCTCTAGCTTTTTGCTCTTGTTTTCCCTTGGCGCCTTGGCGGTTCATTTTGATAGTGTCTGTAGGGAGCATCTGGTGACGCCTTTACCTCTCTATCCGTTTCTGTATCAGATCAACACGCGCATCCTCCTTGGCGAGATCGGCCCGCGCGCCACGCTCGAGGATATCCCCGACGCCTTGCTCGATCGCGTGGCGGCGCTGGGGTTCGACATCGTGTGGATGCTCGGCGTCTGGCAGACGGGAGCGGCGGGACGAAACGTTTCGCGAACGCAGCAGGACTGGCGGAAGGGCTACCCGCAAGATCTGCCGGACGTAACGGATGAGGATATTTGCGGCTCGCCGTTCGCCGTCCAGGATTACACGGTGCATAGCGATTTCGGCGGCGATGCGGCGCTGGCCCGCCTGCGGCAGCGGTTGCATCAGCGCGGCCTGCGCTTGCTGCTCGATTTCGTGCCCAATCATACCGCCCTCGATCATCCGTGGGTGCAAAGCCATCCGGAGTTCTATATCGCCGGCGGTGAGGAAGACCTGGCGCGGGAGCCGCATAACTGGCACCGCGTTGTCAACGGCAATCGGTCGCTGATTCTGGCGCATGGCCGCGATCCGTACTTCCCCGGCTGGCCGGATACCTTGCAGCTCAATTATCGCCATGCGGGGCTGCGCGCCGCGATGCGGGCCGAGTTGCTGCGTATCGCCGAACGCTGCGACGGGGTGCGCTGCGATATGGCCATGCTGGTTCTTCCCGAAGTGTTTCTCAAAACCTGGGGCGACGCTGCCTTTCCCGGCGACGGCAGCGCGCCGGTCGATGCACCGTTCTGGCCCGATGCTCTCGCCGCGGTGCGCTCTGGACATCCCGATTTTGTGCTTCTGGCGGAGGTTTACTGGGACCTGGAGTGGGTCTTGCAGCAGCAGGGGTTTGCTTACACCTATGACAAGCGCCTGTACGATCGGATGCGCGAACGTACCGCGGGGCCGGTGCGCGCCCATCTCGCCGCGCCCTTGGCGTTTCAGAATCATTGCGCGCGATTTCTAGAAAATCACGATGAGAAGCGGGCAGCGGCCGTGTTTGCGTGGGAAGTCCATCAGCCGGCCGCCCTGCTGGCGTATCTGACGCCGGGGCTGCGCTTTTTTCACGAAGGACAACTGGAAGGCCGGCACGCGCACGCATCGATTCACCTCGCACGCCGTCGCGCCGAGCCGGTCGATACGAGCGTGCAGGCATTTTATGAGCAGCTGCTCTCCTGCCTGCGGCGCGGGCAGGTGCGCCGAGGTCATTGGACTCTCCTTCGATGCCGGCCGGCCTGGGAGGGCAACGGGACGGTTGAGCAATTCATCGCGTTCAGCTGGCAGCCGGGTCCGGAGCTGCGGCTGTTGGCGACGATCAACTTCGGCCCGACGCGCGGGCAATGCTATGTCGAACTGCCGTTCCCGGAACTGCGCGGCAAGCAACTGCTGCTGCGCGACCTGCTGAGCGCCGCTCAGTACGAGCGCTCGGGGGACGAACTGATGTCGCGCGGTTTGTACCTGGATATGGCGGCCTGGGGATACCATCTGTTTGAGATCGTGGCGGCAAGCTAATGCCAGCGTGCCCTGCGAGTAGGATAGTATCGGAATGTTCAGCTCATCTGGCCCCGATTTGGGCAATCCGGGTAGCATCGGAGACGCATAATGTGGTAAGCTCAACCTATGAGGATCAGAGATCCTCTGTTTGAATTCGCTCTCTCCCAACCTGGACGGGTATTCAGAACCCGTCGGATTACTCAAGGATGTATCGTCCTCCTCAGAGTTGCGGAGGTAACTGTGCAACACTCTGCGCGCTACCGGAACAGAATCGCCCTTTCGACTTCCCAATTTAGCCTCCTGACCCGCCTTCGACGGGCCTCGGCCGTACCCTTGGTCGCTGTCTGCGCCTGGATGACGGCCTTGCCGGCGCTGGCAGGCGACGAGCCGAAGACAGAAGCGCCGCGCGCCCCGGAGAACGACGTTGTGGGCGCGTTGGTGATCGTCGGCGGCGGCGGCTTGCCGGATGCCATCCGCGATCGCTTTGTGCAACTGGCCGGCGGCAAAAACGGCAAACTCGTTGTCATCCCCACCGCTAGTGAATTTGCCGATCGCACCGGCAATTATCGAGGATTCAAGTACTGGGAAAAACAGGGGCTGGCCTCGGTTTCCCTGCTGAACACGCTCGATCACAAAAAGGCCAATGATCCGTCCTTCATCAAACCGTTGACGGAGGCGACGGCGGCATGGCTGGGCGGCGGCGATCAATTGCGGCTGGCTAAAGCCTATCACGGCACCGCGGTCGAAAAGGAATTGCGGCGGCTATACGCTCGCGGCGGCGTCATCGGTGGGACCTCGGCCGGCGCCTCGGTCATGAGTTCCATCATGATCACCGGCGGCTTTTCGCAAGCGAGTATCGATGAGGGATTTGGCTTACTGCCGGACGTGGTGATCGATCAGCATTTTCGCAACCGCAAGCGGCAGAACCGCCTCATGGGCGTATTGAGGAAGAACCCGCGCTGCCTCGGCCTGGGTATCGACGAAAATACGGCTGTCGTAGTGAGCGGCCACAAATTCACGGTAATGGGGCAGGCCAATGTCTCGGTCTGTCTGCCGCCGACGGATAGTGAAGAGCTGGGACCCATCACTTTGCTCAAAGCGGACGAAGTTGGCGATTTGCTGCAACTCAGGGGCAGCGTGATGGCTCGCGTCCGGATACCCGCCGAAAGCAAGCCGATCGCCTCCAAGGCGGAGACCCGAGCAACCATGCCGTAATAAGCCAGCCTGTAGCGTCAGGCGAGCGGGGTCGCGTTAGCGCCCCGAGATTTCCTCGGGGCGCTAACGCGACCCCGCTCGCCTAACGCTATAGGCTCGCTATTTGCTTTTCAATATCCAATCCAACCTCCGCGCTCCACGCCGCGAGCAAGCGCCGCGTCATTGCGCCGGGCTTGCCGTCGCCGATGGGCGCGCCATTGATCTTCGTGACCGGCATGAGACAGTAGGGCGTGCTGGTAAGGAATGCCTCGTCGGCGTTCATCACGTTGTAAACTTGCACATCGCGCTCCACGAACGGGATGCCCAGCTTGCCGGCCAATTCGATGACCATCGCGCGGCTGATGCCCGGCAGCGTGTTGACCGTGGTGGGCGAGACAATGGTGCCGCGCTCAACGATCAGGAAGTTAGCCGTGCTCGTCTCCGTCACGTTGCCGTCCAGATCGAGAAGCAGCGCCGACGCTTCTGGATCGATCCGCCGCGCCTCCTGGTCGGCCAGGTAGAAGTGCATTCGGCTGCGGTACTTCACCTTCGGATCGTAGCACTGCGGCGGCACGTGGCGAATCGAGGGCGTGACCACATGCACCCCCGCGAGCATCTTTTTCTCCCACAGCTCAAACGGCAAAGGATAAGTGTGGGCACAGACCGTCGGCGTCGTCCGCGCCGGGCGGCCGGACATGCCCGCATAGGTGGGATGCTCGCCGGCCGTGACGAAATGGATGAGACCAAGTTCGCCGGCGTCGTCGAGCAATCGCGCGTTGTGTTCGATCAGTTCCTGCGAGATCCCGGCTAGCTGCTCCTTCGATAATCCGATGTCCATGCGCGTGTAGCGCAGCGAACGGAACAGCCGATCGAGATGCTCGTCGAGCCGCCAAAGATGCTTGTGGAAGGTGCGTGACTGTTCCGTGACCGTGGCCCCCAGGACGATGCCGGCATCATAGATCGCGATGTGGGCCTGCGAAGCCGGTATCAGCTGGCCATTCAGATAGACGAGGGGTTCGTTCATTTCGGTTTTCGGTTTTCGGTTTTCGGTTTTCGGTTTGACTGAAAACTGAAAACCGAAAACCGAAAACCGATGATTACGCCGGCCAACACTGGGAGCCGCCGTCCACGCGGATGACCTGACCGCTGATAAACCGGCCTTCGTCCGTGGCCAGGAAGGCGACGACGGAGGCGACCTCGTGGGGCCGGCCATAGCGGTCCAACGTGCCCTCCTCGATCAGTTTTCCCTGATCGATTTCGTGAATCACGAGGAAACGATTGGTCACGGTCCCCCCCGGCGCGACACAATTGACGGATACATTGTAAGGGCGCAGCTGCACGGCCAAGCAACGGGTGTATTCGTGGACGGCTGCCTTGGCCACAGCGTAAATGGCGCCGTCGTCGCGGCCGAACGTGCCGGCAATCGAGCCGATGGTGATAATTCGTCCCCTCTTTCGCGCCATCATGCTCGGCGCGACCGCACGACAACAGAGAATGCAGGAAAGCAAGTTGCGATCAAGCACCGCACGAATGTCGGGCAGCGGGATGCCGATGCAGTCGTCGGGGCTGGGCCGGCCGCCGCGACCGACGCCGGTGCCACCGGCGCCGATGTCGCCGCCCGCATTCGTTACCAGAATGTCGATCGGCCCCAGCCGCGCCTCCACGGCGTCGGCCATGCGCTTCACTTCCGTCTCGTCGGTGACATCGCCCCAGACCGGCATGGCATTACCGCCCGCTTCAACGGCTACGTCCTGCGCCACTTGCTCCATCGACTCGCCCTCGCCGAATGAGCGCGGCGAGTCGAAGCGTGTGCCATGCACCGCCACCGCCGCCCCGAGCTGGCATAGTTTCGTGGCCATTACCCGGCCCAGGCCGCGCGACGAGCCGGTCACCCAGGCGACCTGTCCGGCCAGAGGTTTGTCCGTCATCGGTTATCCTTCATCCCTTCGGTGCTGCGTTTCCAGAGTGTCAGTATGAGGGCGCGGAAAAAGGAGGTCAACGGAAATCCCGGCTAACGCACCCAGTCGCCGCCAGAACCCGCGATCATTCTTTCCGCCCTCGCGCGAATCGACTAAACTCAAATCATCGAACGAAACTGTCGGAGAGTTCGCGTACAGGAGGGTTTGCCGTGGCTCCGAGTGCTCGCGTCCGCACGGGGTTAGAGTGCCTGGCCGATCAGGGTTTCGCGCCGTTGCGCGGCTTGCGCATCGGCCTGGTAACACATCCCGCAGCGGTCGATGGCCGGCTTCGACACATCCGCGAACGGCTGGCCGAGACGCCCGGCGTTCACCTGGCGGCGCTCTTTGGACCTGAACATGGGCTGATGGGCGAAGCGCAGGATCTGATCGGCGTTGCGGGTGGGACCGAGTCGGACTCCGGCTTGCGCATCCATAGTCTTTATGGCGACAGCTTCGACAGCCTCTCGCCCACGGACGAACAACTTCGTGGCCTGGACGCGCTGGTGATCGATTTGCAAGATGTGGGCAGCCGCTACTATACCTTTCAGGCCACCATGCTCTTTTGTCTGGAAGCGGCGGCCCGGCGCGGACTCCGCGTTCTCGTTCTGGATCGGCCGAACCCACTCGGCGGCGCGATGGTAGAAGGGCCGCTCTTGCGGGCGGGGTATGAAAGTTTCGTCGGCATCCATCCGCTTGTCACCCGGCACGGCATGACCATCGGGGAGCTGGCTCGCCTGTACCAGGTGGAACGGAAGCTGAATGTCCAGCTGTCCGTGATTCCCTGCGAAGGCTGGACGCGCGACAGCAACTTCGACCAGACGGGGCTGCCCTGGGTGCTGCCCTCGCCCAATATGCCGACGCTCGAAACCGCTTTCGTTTATCCGGGGCAGTGCCTCTTGGAAGGAACCAATCTCTCCGAAGGGCGTGGTACCACTCGGCCGTTCGAGTTGTGCGGCGCTCCCTGGATCGATGCCCGCAAGCTATGCCGGCGCTTGCAGGATGAGGCGTGGCCCGGCGTCGTCTTTCGGCCCGCCTGGTTCCGCCCGACTTTCCAGAAATTCGCCGGTCAGACGTGCGCGGGGGTGCAGCTGCATGTGACCGACCGGCAGGCATTTCAGCCAGTGCGCGTTGGCTTGGCCGTTCTGGCAGCGTTCCGCGAGCAGTCGGGAGATGCGTTCGCTTGGCGCACGGAAACCTACGAGTTCGTGACCGATCGCCTCGCCATCGACCTCCTGTTCGGCAGCGACCGCGAGCGCCTGGCGCTGGAAGCGGGGACCTCTGTGCGTGACATCTGCCGAACGTGGGAGGCGGAGGAGGCTGCCTTCCGGCAGCGCCGGCAGGCTTATTTGCTTTACTGAGCCGCGACCATAAGGGAGCGGAGAGAAGAGCCGCGACCGTGAGGGAGCGGGAAATTCAATGGACTCGGAATTGGCAACCGTAGACGTGGCGATTGTCCTTTTGTACGTGTTGGGGACAATCGGGCTGGGAGCATGGTTCAGTCGGCGGCAGCACAACTTGCGTACTTACTTCGTCGGCGATCGCAACGTCAGCTGGTGGCTCGTGCTTATCTCCATCGTGGCCACGGAGACGAGCACGGTGACGTTTCTCAGCGTGCCCGGTCTCGGCTTCCGAAGCAACTTCATGTTCCTGCAATTGACATTTGGCTACATCATTGGCCGCGTCTTGATCGCCGGCTTTTTGGTGCCGCAGTACCTCCGCGGCGAGCTGATGTCGGCTTACCAACTCCTCCAGCAGCGGTTCGATCGTTCGGTGCAACGCACTGCCTCTGGGTTGTTCCTGCTCACCCGAGTCGTCGCCGACGGCCTGCGCCTCTATCTGGCGGCGCTCTTGTTGCAGCAGTTCACGGGTTGGAACGGCGAGGCCGCCGTCCTCGTCATCGGCACAGCCACCATCCTCTACACTCTGCTGGGCGGCGTACAGGCGGTCATCTGGACCGACTTGATTCAGTTCGTCGTCTACATCGTCGGGGCGATCGTTGCGGCCGTTTGTATCGTACATCTCATTCCGGGAGGAGCCGGGGGCTTCCTCACCGCCGGGGAACAGGCCGATAAGTTCGCGCTATTGAACTTCTCTACGGACCTCCGGGAAAAATATACTTTTTGGACAGGCTTAGTCGGTGGAGCATTTCTGACGATGGCCAGCCACGGGGCCGATCAGATGATGGTGCAGCGCTACTTTTGCAGCCGCTCGCTCGGCCAGGCGCGCACGGCCCTGGTGCTGAGCGGCTTCGTGGTGCTGTTGCAGTTTTTGCTGTTTTTGTCGATCGGCGCGGGGCTATATGTCCTCCACCGGCAGGGAACTTTGATCCTGCCGGAGCGAGTGAAGGACGACGAAGTATTCGGGGTTTTCATTGTCCATTTCCTGCCGCATGGAATTATCGGCCTGGTCATCGCCTCAGTCCTGGCGGCTTCCATGTCCACTCTCTCTTCCTCCCTCAACAGCTCGGCGAGCGCGTTCGTCGGTGACTTCTATCGCCCGATTCGGCCAAGCCAGGCAGAGAACCATTACCTCGCCGTTTCGCGGTGGATGACGTTGTTCTGGGGGCTGACTCGAATCGGCGTCGCCCTGGCCGCCTTCCGCCTGCTTAGCGATGAGGGCGTGATTACCCAGGTGCTCACCGTGGCCGGCTTCACTTCCGGCATGATTCTTGGCCTGTTCCTCCTGGGCAGCCTGCGTCGCCCGGTCCCGTCTTGGGCGGCCCTGGCGGGGTTGGTGATTGGCTTCGTCGTGGTTTTCATCATTTGGCTGCCGCCCTTGTGGGGCGATAACCGCCTGGCCTGGCCGTGGTATGCACCGGTGGGCACGGTGACAACCGTGGTGGTTGCCCTCGTATTGAATTTTCTAGGATCGCAATATGGATCATCTGCAAACCGAGGCGAGAAACCCGGCCTCGACAAAACTGGATGAGCTGACGGCGCTGGAGATTGTCCGCCTGATGAATGCCGAGGACGGCCGCGTGGTCCCCGCGGTCGCCTCGCAGGCGGAGGCGATCGCGCGAGCCGTCGAGGTCATCGCCGAGCGGTTGCGCGCAGGCGGGCGGTTGATTTACGTTGGAGCGGGCACATCGGGCCGGCTCGGTGTGCTCGATGCCAGTGAGTGTCCGCCGACGTTCAATTCGCCGCCGGAGCAGGTAATTGGCGTCATCGCCGGCGGGCTTACGGCGCTGACCCGCGCCGTCGAAGGGGCCGAGGACCACCCCGAATACGGCGAGCGCGACCTGGAGTCGCTGGGCGTGAGCAGCCGCGATGCGGTCGTCGGCATCGCCACCAGTGGGCGGACGCCTTACGTATTGGGGGCGGTCGCCTATGCTCGGAGGCAGGGCGCTTTCACGGCCGGCATCGCTTGCAATGAGGATGCGGAGCTGAACTCGGTGGTGGATGTGCCGATCGTCCCCGTTGTTGGCCCTGAAGTGGTCAGCGGTTCGACGCGACTGAAAGCGGGCACGGCCACCAAGCTGGTGCTGAACATGCTCAGTACCGGCGCGATGGTCCTTCTGGGCAAGACCTATGGCAATCTGATGGTGGATCTGCGAGCCAGCAACAGCAAGCTGCGGGCGCGGACGAATCGGATCGTGCGCATCCTCACCGGCTTATCGTCCGAGTCAGCAGATGCACTTCTGCGCCGCTGCGGCGGCGAACTGAAAACCGCACTGGTGGCTCAGCTCAGCGGCGTCGAGCCGGAGGAGGCACGGTCTCGCCTCGTGGCAGCGGGCGATCAAGTGCGACAAGCGCTGTTTCACCAACCAATGGCGAGCGGGGTCGCGTTAGCGCCCCGAGAAGACGAGACGCTGCGGGCTGGCGAGGAATTGTATCTCGGCATCGACGGCGGCGGTACGCATACCGTGGCCTTGCTGGCGAGCCGCGATGCGGCGATCCTCGGTCGCGGTACGGCGGGTCCATCCAATCGGCAGGCAGTGGGCAAGGAGCGGGCGCTGGCGGCGCTGGATGAAGCGGTGAGCGCGGCCTTCACCGCGGCGGGGGTGACGCGAGGCCCGGTAGTGTCCGCTTGCCTGGGACTCGCTGGGGCGGATCGGCCGGACGATCGGAGCATGATCCGCGAGTGGACCGAGCGCGTCGGGCTGGCGGATCGCGTCGAAGTCACCAACGATGCCGCGATCCTCCTGGCCGCGGGGACGCCGCAGGGTTGGGGCCTCGCGCTCATCGCCGGTACGGGTTCGATCGCGTTCGGGCAGAGCGCGGACGGCCGACGAGCGCGAGCTGGGGGATGGGGCTACCTGCTCGGCGATGAGGGCAGCGCCTACGCCCTGGTCATGGCCGGCCTGCAAGCGGTCGTCCGCGCCGCCGACCGCCGCGGCCCCGCGACGCGCTTGACCGAACGCTTCCTGAACCGATGGAGTCTGAATCAGCCGCAAGACCTGGTCGCCGCCGTGTACCGCAGCGGACGCGATCGAGCCGACTTCGCCGCACTGGCGCCCGTCGTCCTGGAGGCGGCAGAGGAGGATGCAGTCGCCGCGGAGATTGTGGAGCAGGCGGCGCGCGAGCTGGCGCGATCCGGCGAGGCCGTGCTGCGCCAGCTCCACTGGGAGGGACCAGTCCCCCTCGCTCTGGCCGGCGGTCTTCTTCTGGGCAGCGAGGTCTATCGGCAGCGCGTTCTTCATGCGCTGACAACCCTCGGCGTTCAACCGGAGCCTATCGCTCTTGTCGAGGAACCCGCGCGAGGAGCGATCAAGCTCGCCATCGCAAACATACATTTCCGAGCCTGAAGCGTAAGCGAAGACAGCCGTTCTGGTCGTTCTGGTTCCCAAACTCTGTTTGGGAACCGATGTTCGCGAAACTCTGTTTCGCATGTAGCTTCCGACACCTGCAAGGGCGATACGAAACAGAGTTTCGCGGATGGCGTTCCCAAACGGAGTTTGGGAACGAGGTGCAACCACTGCACGATCTCGAAACGCAGTCACGGACACTACGCGTTTCTTGCACTCGCCGTGCCATCGGTTATATTGAGCGATGTTTCCCCGACTCATCGGCAATGCCTTTCGCGCTCCGGTCCTCTTTTTGCGCGCACAATAAGGGCGCCGATGGTGTCTCTTACTTATAAGGAGTCGCATGGAGCTTAACTCGCCGGCCTCGCAAGGGGAGCTGGAGCGGTACCGTAATTACCTGCGCTTGTTGGCCCGACTGCAGCTCGACTCGCGGCTGCGCGGCAAGCTCGATCCGTCGGACCTTGTGCAGCAGACGTTGCTGCAAGCTCACGAGATGCGCGAACAGTTCCGCGGCACGACGGAGGCCGAGTACGCGGCCTGGCTGCGGCAGATCCTCGTTCGCACGATGTCCAACGCAGCGCGCGATCTGGGCCGGCTCAAGCGCGATGTCGGCCGGGAGCGCTCCCTGGAGGCGGCGATTGAGGAATCGTCGGTGCGCCTGGAAGCGTGGCTGGCCTCGGAGCAATCGTCGCCGAGTGCGGTCGCGGAGAGAAACGAGCAGCTACTCCGCCTGGCCGAAGCGCTGGAGCAATTGCCCGAAGCGCAGCGGGAGGCGGTGGTATCGTACCATCTGCGTGGCCTCTCGCTCGCCGAACTGGCCGGCCAGCTTGGACGCAGCGAAGGCGCCGCCGCCGGACTCTTGCACCGTGGCGTCAAACGCCTGCGCGAACTCCTGCACGACCTGGAGTAAATCATGAACGTCAATGGCGACGTGAGCCACACGCAAGAAGAGCGTCTGCAAGAAATCCTCGCCGCTTACCTCCGCGATGTCGAGGCCGGCCGCAACCCCGATCAAACCGAGATCCTCGCTCGCCATCCCGATTTGGCCGGCGAGCTGCAAGAGTTCTTCACCGGTCAGGAACAGTTCGGCCGCCTCGCGGCTCCGCTGCGGCAGGCTATCGAGTCGGCACCGAATTATGGCATCACCGGCACGCTGGGAGGCTTTCGCATCGTACGTGAGGTAGGTCGCGGCGGAATGGGAATCGTCTTCGAGGCCGAACAAATCTCATTGCGCCGCCGAGTGGCGCTGAAAGTGTTGCCGTTCGCGGCAACGATGGATGCGCGGCATTTGCAGCGTTTCCATAACGAGGCGCAAGCGGCAGCGTGCCTACACCACACGAACATCGTGCCTGTATTCTCCGTCGGCAGCGAACGCAGCGTCCACTTCTACGCCATGCAATTCATCGAGGGACAATCGCTCGCCGAATCGATCGCGGCGCAGAGACGGGGCTTGGCGAGCGGGCTCGCGTTAGCGCCCCGAGAGACCCACGCACTCGGGGCGCTGACGCGACCCCGCTCGCCGGGCGCCGTGACACAGCCGATCGCGACCGCCACCACGCAAGCGGCGCCGCGCGATGCGGCGCACTATCGCCGCATCGCCGAGTGGGGCATTCAGGCAGCGGAGGCCCTGGAGCATGCCCATTGCCTGGGCATCGTTCACCGCGACATCAAGCCGGCCAACCTGATGATCGATGGTGCCGGCAAGTTGTGGGTCACCGACTTCGGCCTGGCTCGGACGACGACGGACGGCGGCCTGACGATGACCGGCGATGTGCTGGGCACGCTGCGCTACATGAGTCCGGAGCAGGCCTTGGCCAAGCACTGCCTGGTGGACCACCGCACCGACATCTACGCCCTGGGTGCAACGCTTTACGAGTTGCTGACCCTTCGGCCGGCCGTCGATGGCATGGACCGCGAAGACATCCTGCGCAAGATCGCCTTTGAGGAACCTCCCCTGCCTCGCACCTCAGATCGCGGCATTCCGGCGGACCTGGAAACCATCGTCCTCAAGGCACTGGCCAAGGAACCGGACGAGCGCTATGCCACGGCGCAGGAGGCGGCCGACGATTTGAGATTTTTTCTGCAAGATAGGCCAATTCATGCCAAGCGGCCCTCATTCGCCCAACGCGCGGTGAAATACGTCCGGCGTCATAAGACGGTCGCCTGGGCCGTGGGCGCGGGCTTGATTCTCGCCTTGTGGATCCTATTCGTCAGCAGCTTCCTCTTGTGGCAGGAGAAGGAGCGAGTCACGCGCGCCCTCGCGGAAAAGGAGACTCAGACCCGCTTGGCAGAGCAACAGACCGCCGCTGCGGAAAAGCAACGGCTTCTCGCTGATGCCAACTTGGACATTGTCCTCAACGGGATGACCAAGATTCTGGAGCGTCTCGATGAAAGGGAGTGGCCACCGCTCGTAAGAATCGAAGCGGTCCACCAAGCGGTAGCGGACCACTTAGAGCGCTTCTTCCACCAGCGTGTGGCAGGACACGAGCACGCCCCTGCCAACAAATGGGATATCGGTTGGGTATTTCAGCACTTAGGAAGTTATCACCTCCGGAGGGGCGATCATGCTCGGGCCGAGCGGCACTACCGAATCGCGCTGGCCATTCACGAAGCTCTGGTAGACGAACAACCCGACGACCGCTCTCAGGTTAAGATGTATGCCGGGAGCCTAAGTGGGCTGGCACTCGTTCTACACGTCAGCGGCCGTACGGAAGAAGCTCATGGCTATTATCTCCGGGCCAGGGAGCAGCTCCGCCGTCAACTGCGGCTTCAGCCGGACCGGGTGGCTTACGACGAACTCGCCTGGTTCCTGGTAGGTTGCCGCGATCCTGAGCTGGTCGATACTACCGAGGCCGAGCAGCTTGCTTCCCGGGCCATCGAGTTGGAACCGAATTCCGACCCGCCTTGGCGTACGCTTGGCTCGGCCCAGTACCGGAATGGCAAGTGGAGTGCCGCAGTGGATTCATTTCAGAACTGTATTCGCCTTGTCAATAACCAAACGCCTTACGATTGGTTTTTCCTTGCCATGGCCTTCTGGAAACTCGGAGACCGAGAACAGGCTAGGCGAAGTTTCGATCAAGGCGAGAAGGTGCTTAAGGGACAGCGATACCCGTTCCTAGCTGTTAAACGATTTCACGCCGAGGCCGCAGCCCTGCTCGGGATTTCGGTGCAGCCAACGCCCAAGGGCACGAATGATCCGCCCAAGACCGCATGGCGGAAATTGTGGGCCGACATTGCCGAGATGCTGGCCAAGGCCCAGGGCAAAGCTCCCGCGGAGAAAAAACCAGACGCGAAATAGCAGCCGCGCCATCACTGAGGCGCGTATCGCGTCAGCCCCGGTCCGCGGTCGAAGTCGGCATCCTCAACGGGTGGTACTTGCTTTGGAGAGCGGCTAGCTGGGAAGGAGAATACCATGCCGGGGACCGTGTTGCAGGCCCACGACTTTGCCTTGGTCGAACTCGATGAGGTACGAGTACCAAATGCCGCCACGGCCTTTCTCCCCGAACGACGTGTGAATCTCGAGTTCACCGGTGAAGTCCACAGGCTCCCAACGGCAATTCTCGCGGTGGAGGTAGAAGCCCAACGGCGCTGCGGCGTTCTCTTCCCAGCGCGTATCGTAAGCCTGGTGCAACAACCGGCCGTCCTCCGTTATTTCGTAATCGTCGAGAAGCTGCTCGGGCAGGGACTTGGTCTGAAAGGCAAAGTTCTGCGCCTCGGGATCGGGCAAACGATAGCGGCAGCGAACGTGGTTGAACATTCCCATGGGAAACCTCCGTTGTGGCACGCGTCTCCCGACCGTGCCACTCGCCTCGACCGTAGGTCTCCGGGGCTCCTCCGTTGTGGCACGCGTCTCCCGACCGTGCCACTCGCCTCGACCGTAGGTCTCCGGGGCTCCGGGAGACCTGCGGTCAACGGAAGTGGCACGGTCGGGAGACGCGTGCCACAACGCGGACAGGCGAAAGCAAAACACCCTCACTGAATATATCGCCGGCACCACCGTCAAGCACAGTCCTCTCCGGCCTCCCGACTGCGGCTGGATCGTTAGATGATCTCGATCTCGTGGGCAGTTATCCAGATGTCAATCTGCTGGAATCGTTCTTTCCAGATCTCTTTATGGGATTGGATGAAGGCGTTGGCGGCGGGGTCGTTGGTATCGACGCGGATGCGGAGAAGTTCGTCGCTGTAGCGGGTGCCGCCGTATTTCCAGGTGCCGGTGACGCGAACCGTGTCCTGGGTGACGCCACCAAAACGGTCGCATAGCTCCTCGGCTGTTTGATCGAACTTCTCCGCTTCGATCAAGCTGCCGTCGTTATAGGTCAACGGTAAGAGGATTTCGTACCTCTTGGTCCGAGCCGGACGGCTCAGGAATCGGAAGAACCTGGTAAGGAATGTGATGGTCATCGAGGAGTTTCAGAGCAGCCTCGGAAATCTCAAAAATCTGTCCGCGCAGCCGCCGGACGACGCTCTTGGTCGCCAAGAGATAGTTGCCACGCACGCGGTCTTGGTCGGTCGGAAATCGAATTCGAATCATGGTGTACCTCGGTTGAAGTGTACGAAGGCCTGGAACACGAGTCAAGCGGACAAGTTGAAATTGGATCGAGGAGCAAAGTCCAGGAAAAAAGAAAAAATCGCGCGCACAATTCCGAGCTGGATGGTTTCCTTTCTCTTAGTGACCAATTAGGCGGCCGGTGAGTTCTCCGCCGCCAAGCAAAGCACTCACCGGCCTGACGCAGCCCCGGCGCTCGGTCTGCGAGCTCCGGTGATGTCTGTAACCAGTGTACCGCAGACCGACTCCATAAGGGAGATACGGACAATGTTGTTCTCATCCTGGCTTCGTTCGCTGAAATCACGCTGGTTGCTTTCCTCGACTCGGCGGCCGCGGCCGTCGCGACCCTGGCACGGACGCCCCTCTGTGCGACTTGCCCTGGAAAGACTAGAGGATCGACTGACTCCGACGGCCGGCCTGCTTGACCCGACCTTCGGGGCCGGTGCCGGCTACGTGCTCAGTTCGTTCAGCTCCTCGGCTTCGGCGAATGCGGTTGCCCTCCAGTCGGACAGCAGGATCGTGACCGCCGGTGGGACCGGAGGTGACTTCCTGGTCGGCCGCTACAACGCCGACGGCTCGGTGGATACCTCCTTCGGCAGTGGCGGCTACACCACCACGGCTTTCAACAACACACTGGGTACTCATGCTAATGCCGTCGCGATCCAGTCGGACGGCAAAATCCTGGCTGCCGGAGGCGCGACTATAGATCGGCACGGTACATTGACGAATTACTTCGACCTGGCTCGCTACAACACGAACGGCACTCTAGACACCACCTTCGGCAACAATGGCGAGGTGATGACCGCTGGGACGGGTGATTACGCTTCTTCGATGGCTGTGCAGACGGACGGAAAAATTGTCGTGGCCGGGTCCTACACCAGCAGCCCGGCCGCCCTGGTTCGCTACAACGTGAATGGCACCCTTGATACCACCTTCGCCAACGGGGGCGAGCTCGTCGTCACTAACCTCCGAATTATCAATGGCAGTGTCGCCGTCGTGATCCAGCCGGACGGCAAAATCGACCTCGCCGGCTGCACGCTCAATCCTTCGGGAAACCAAGGAATGTTTGTGGTGCTCCGTTTCAACCCGGATGGGTCGAGCGATTCCAGCTTCGGCAACGGAGGCGTGGTGATGACCAACGTCGGTGGCAAAAGCGACGGCTTCGGCGGCGTCGCCCTCCTGTCCGGTGGAAAGATCCTCGTGGAGGGGAACACTGTGGGACAAGGAAATGTACCCCCCGGAACCCTCGCCCTGGTCCGGTACAACGCGGACGGCACGTTGGACACCACCTTCGGCTCCAGTGGCAACGGAATCGTCACCGTCCCGCCGCCGTCCGGGTTCACGTTCGGGTCAGACAATAGTGGGGTCGAAATCCAGTCGGACGGCCAGATCATCGCCACCGGGTCCACCTCCTCCACTTCATCCGGCGCGAGCTTCGCCGCGGTGCGACTGAACGCGGACGGCAGCGTGGACACCAGTTACGGCAACGCTGGCTGGGCGACGGTCCCCCTGATCGGAATCAATGACACCATGGGGGCGAGCGCTCTCCAGCTGGATGGCCGGCTGCTACTGGCGGGAGCGGAGAAATCAACGCAGAATAACGGAGTCGTGATGTTGATCCGCTTGACCGGGGACACGACCACAGCCTTCTCGGTCACCGGCTTCCCCCCGACGGTCGTGGCCGGCACGCCCGAAACCATCACCGTCACGGCCCTCAATCCCGACGGCAGCACCAACACCGGCTATCTGGGCACGGTCCACTTCACCAGCGGCGATCCGCACGCCGTACTGCCCGCCAACTACACCCTCACCGCCGCCGACCAGGGCGTGCATACCTTCAACGCCACGCTGGTGACCGCCGGCCTGCAGTTCCTCCTCGTCACCGACACAACGAACGGCACCCTACTCGGCGGCGAGGCGGGCATCCAGGTCACTGCCGCGGCGGCCACGCAGTTCATCCTCAGCGCGCCCTCGAGCGTGAAGAGCGGCAGCGCATTCAGCCTGACGCTGACGGTGGAGGACGCCTATGGCAACGTGGTGACGGGTTACGTGGGCACGGTCCACTTCACCAGCTCGGACAGCACGGCCACGCTGCCGGCCGACTACACGTTCACGGCGGCCGACCAGGGCGTGCATACCTTCACCAGCACGGCCATCCTGCGCAAGCGCGGCACGCAGACCCTCAGCGTCACGGATACGCAGAACAGCACTCTGACCACGACCGACAACATCAACGTCACGTGAGTTTCTATCCGAGCCGCGCACGGAGCGCAGCGGAGTTAGCGGGGTGCCACGCCATCGCTTACTCCGCTGCGCTCCGTGCGCGGCTCGGATTGGTTTCCCCTCGTCGGCTGGCCGGAAAATCCTCGATCCTGCCGGCTCACTCATAGAATGACGGAGCCTCTTTCTCGATGGTTTCCGTGGTTCTATCCGGTGAGCAACATGAGCGACAAGCATTTGCTTCAGGTTCTGCGGCCTCAGCTTGAGGATCTTCGCGCGCGCGGCTTGTACAAGAACGAGCGGCAGCTCGAAGGGCCGCAAGATGCCGGCATTCGCGTCGGTGGACGCGAGGTCATCAACTTCTGCGCCAACAATTATCTGGGATTGGCCAACCATCCGGCCATCGTCGAGGCGGCGCACGAAGGGCTGCGGCGCTTCGGCTACGGCATGGCCTCGGTGCGCTTCATCTGCGGCACGCAGACGTTGCACAAACAGCTCGAAAGCAGCATCGCCCGCTATCTCGGCAAGGGCGATGCCATTCTCTACAGCTCGTGCTGGGATGCCAACGGCGGATTGTTCGAGACGATCCTCGGCGACGAGGACGCGGTGCTGAGCGATGAGCTGAATCACGCCAGCATCATCGACGGCATTCGGCTGTGCAAGGCGCGGCGCGTTCGCTATCGCCACGGCGATATGAGCGAACTGGAGCACGGTTTGCGCGAGACGGCCAATTGCCGGCTGCGGCTCATCGTCACCGATGGCGTTTTTTCGATGGATGGAGCGCTGGCGAAGCTGCCGGAGATTTGCGACCTGGCCGAGCGCCATGATGCGGTTGTCGTGGTGGATGATAGTCACGCCACCGGCATCCTCGGCGCCGGCGGCCGGGGCACGCCGGAGCATCTGGGCGTGATGGAGCGCGTGGATATTATCACGAGCACCCTGGGCAAGACGCTGGGCGGCGCTTCGGGCGGCTTCACCTGCGGCAGCGCCGAAGTCATCGAGTTTTTGCGGCAGCGCTCGCGGACGTATCTGTTCTCCAACGCTCTGCCGCCGCCGATTGTCATGGCCGCACTCAAGGCGTTGGAGCTAGTGGGGCAGAGCAGCGCCCTGCGCGATCGGCTGCACGAGAATGCTCGGCGCATGCGGGCCGGACTGGAGGCGGCCGGGTTCCAGCTCAAGCCGGGACAACATCCGATTATGCCCGTCATGCTCGGCGATGCCGCCCTGGCCTCGCGCATGGCCGACGCGCTCTTGACGCGCGGTATCTATGTCATTGGGTTCAGCTATCCCGTCGTGCCGCAGGGACAGGCACGCATCCGCATTCAAATGTCGGCGGCGCACACGATGGAGCAAATCGATCGCGCCATCGCCGCGTTCACCGAGGTCGGCAAGGAGCTGGGGGTGATCGGCAAATGAACTCGGTGAGCCGGCTCGCATCCGCGCCAGCTGGCGAAGCTCCTTCTCCGGCTGGCGCCCCCCTGGGCACGCATGGCGTCTTTCGTTCCTGGATGGCCATCCCCGTTGTGGTTTTATTGCTGATTTATTGGGGGCTGGCCGTGAGCGCGGCCCGTGAAAAGAGTGCTACCTTCGATGAGCCGGGCTTCCTGGCGGGGGGCTACAGCTACTGGGCCTTCCATGACTATCGCGTCGCCTCGTTCGAGGGCCAACTCCCGCAAAGGGTCGTTGCCCTCCCGTTGTTAGCGAGCAAACCAAACTTCCCCGACATCCGCCACGAGGATTGGACGGATGCGTGGGCGGTGGGTCACGATTTCTTGTATCGGATCGGCAATGATGCCGAGGTGCTTCTGTCGCGCAGTCGAGCGGCGGCCGGGCTTCTCTCGGCATTTCTTGGGTTGCTCGTTTTCCTGTGGTCGCGCCGTCTATTTGGTTACGCCGGCGGGCTAGTTAGTCTGGTTCTTTTTGCGTTCTGTCCAACCATGCTGGCTAACGGGCCTCTGCTCAAGGCGGACATGGCGTCTGCGCTATTCTTCACCGCTTCCACGGGCTGTCTCTGGGGATTGTTCCATCGGATCAGCTTCGTTCGCGTCACGGCCAGCTGCCTGGTCCTGGCCGGGCTGTTCCTCGCCAAATTGACGGCTATACTCATCGTTCCCATCGCCGGTGTCTTGGTCGTTATCCGGTTGCTGGCGCACCGGCCTCTTCCCGTGGCCGTTAGCGGACATCAAGAAATTCACTCCCGTTGGCAACAGGGACTTTTCTTTGCCGGGTTGGCCGCGGTCCATGCCCTTGTCGTGTGGGTGATCGTTTGGGGCGCGTTCGGCTTCCGCTTCTCCGCGCTGAATCGGCCTTCAGAATCCGAAGCACAAACCTTCGCGCAGGATTTCGAAGACCATCTCTCGAAGGCGGGGAGTGCGGCCCCCCTGTTACGACAGCTGCACGATTGGCAGCTTCTCCCCGAAGCCTACCTCTATGGTCTCACCTTCCAGACAGAAGCCATGCACCAAGGACGCGAGGCCTTTCTGAACGGGGAGGTCCGACCGACCGGCGGGTTTTTGGCCTTCTTCCCGTATTGCTGGCTCGTCAAGACTCCCCTGCCGCTCTTTGGCGTGCTGGCCCTTGCCGGCTGGGGATTTTTCCGCGCGTGGCGGAGAGGGCAATCCGCGGATTCAGGCTTACTTGTCCCTCGTTTCTACGACTTGATGCCGTTATTCGTTCTGCTTGCCATCCAGTGGATCGCTTTGCTCGCGGGAGGGATCAACATCGGCCATCGTTACCTTGCGCCGGTCTATCCGCCGATATTCATTCTGGCGGGAGGCGGGGCACTGTGTTTCTCCTCGCCGTCTCGTGGAATTTCTCGCGGAGTCCGCGGCTCTCTGGTGCCCGCGACCCTCGTGCTTCTCCTGTTCGCTTTCGTTGCCGAGTCGCTCGCGCGGTGGCCCGACTACCTGGCCTATTTCAACCTTTTGGCCGGAGGGCCGCGACACGGCTACCGCCATCTGGTCGATAGCTCCCTGGATTGGGGACAGGACCTGCCCGGCTTACAGCGCTGGCTTCAACAAAATGTCCGTCCTGCTGATCGAGATTCCGTTTATCTGGCCTACTTCGGGACAGCCAGCGTGTCCCATTACCGCATCCGCGCGCATTACCTGGCGTCCTCGCCTCCTCAACAATGGGGACACCGATGGAGTCCGCTTCACAGCGGCATTTACTGCATCAGTGCAACCCTTTTGCAAATGCACGGGAGGACGAGACCCTGGACGGAGGAACGAGAAGCGAACTTTCGCAAGATCCAAACTCTCCTCGCTCGACTCGCTCAATCACGCAACAACACGACCGATCGGGAAAAGCTTTTCCAGGAAGTTCCGAAGGACCGCTGGCCGGAGATCTATCAGCAGTTTCAGATGCTCTCATTTGACAAACTCTGCACCGCTCTGGGCGACCGAGAGCCGGATGATGAAGTTGGATACTCCATCCTGATCTACCGTCTGCGAAAGGACGAAATCGACCGTGCTTTGAATGGTTCCATAACCGCGGGAAATTCGACTCCGGTCCGTCAAGGCGATCCATCGCCCTGAAAGGAAATCTCACTCCCGCACAATGTCAAGTCTTGATTGAGAGACCTCATGTTTCTACTGGCTGTTTGTTGTCGTGCTACCCTGATTCGCGCGGCCCGCGGCCTTTTGCAGCCGCAGTGGGTGTTCGTGGTCCTCTCCGTTGTGTTCGGATGCGCCTATCTTCTGGTGACGCCCCCCTGCCAAGTCCCAGATGAAACCTATCATTTTGATCGCGCTTTCGAGCTGTCCGAGGGGCGCATCATCCCCGTGAAGCAGGGGAACCTAACCGGCGACTACCTCCCGCGCGATGTCGAGCATTTGCGCCAAGTCTTCGGGCATTTGGATAAGCACCCCGAGCAAAAGACCTCCGTGGCGGAAATCCGCTCCGCCGCTGTGCTGGCTATCGACGAGGACCGTGTGTTCACCAACTTCCCGAACACGGCCGTCTACCCACCCCTCGCCTACCTCCCGCAGGCGCTTGGCATCGCGGTGGCGCGATTGTTTTCCTCTTCCGTCCTTGTTTGCTTCTATGCTGGCAGGTTAGGCAACTTGTTGGCGGCCACCGCCTTGTTCTTCCTGGCCATTCGTGTCGCTCCGATAGGCAAATGGGCTTTCGTTGCCCTGGCACTGACACCGATGGCGCTCTTCGAGTCGGCCTCCTTGTCGTCGGATGCCCTGACGAACGCCTTCGCGTTCCTGCTAGTAGGTTCCCTGCTCCGCTATGCCTGCGGTCCTGTCGAGCGCCTCGGCGGCAAGGATGTAGCTATCCTGGCCGTGCTGGTGATGGCGTTGGCTCTCGTGAAACAGGGCTACTTGCTGCTGGTGCTGGCCTATTTCCTCATCCCAGAGGCAAGGTTAGGAGGGAGGAAGCGCTATTGGCGAGTCTTCGCTCTGCTGCTCGGTTGCGAGCTACTGGCGGCGGGAGGCTGGGCATTGATCGTGCGCGATGTCTACTCACCTGTCGTGCCGGGGAAGATTAATCCCGCTGCGCAAGTTCGGGACATGATCGAACATCCGGGAGGCTTTTTGTCCGCCGTTGTGCGTTCTTCCACCGTGGATGTTCCGGGAACCTTGCGAGAATATCTTGGCTTCCTCGGGCTTCTGGACACGCCCTTATCCGATCGTCTCCTTCTGCTGCAAGGGCTGGTGCTTGTTCTGACGGCCCTTATGGGCTTTGGCCAACCGGGGACCGTTACGGCACGACAAACCCTCGTCGCTTTGACGACGGTTCTGGTCACTTATCTGTCGATCCTGACCGTAATTCATATCACCTGGGATGCGGTAGGTTTCACGGACTCGATTGACGTTCAGGGCCGCTATTTCATCCCGCTTGGCCCCCTCGTGGCTTTCGGGTTGGGCGGAGTTGGCCAACGGCTGCCTGCCTGGATGCTTCGCCCAAGATCGATCCTACCCACGCTGACGACAATCGCCGTCCCTTGCATCATGGTAGCTGCCTTGCACACACTTTTTGAGCGCTACTATATCGATACTCCGCTGGCTGCCGCGGAACGTCATTTTGACCAGGGGCAAAAGATTCTGAAAGAGGGCGGCGAAACGCAGCAAGCGCAGGAACAATTTGAAGAAGCCGTCCGGCTCAACCTCCAACACTCGGCAGCCCATTTCAATCTTGGCAATCTGCTGGCAGCGAGTCAGCCCCGAAAAGCGATCGCGCATTACCGGGAAGCCGTTCGCCTGGATCCCGACAATGTTCAGATCCGAAACAATTTGGCCAACACACTAGCCCGGCAAGGATTGTTCGAGGAAGCGATCACGCACTATAAGGTTGCGCTCCAGCTTGCTCCGGGCGAGGAGGCCATTCGCAAGAACCTCCAGAACACCGAGCACTTGCAGGATCAACTCCAACGTGCTCTGCCACGAATCTTCTCGCTGATCCAGGCTTGTGCCCAGGGCAATCAGATCGAAAAGCGCTACGCAGGGACGACGAAGGAAGCCTTTTATCTCAAACCGAACCAGGGCGAAGTTCTGACCCCCGTGGGCACGCCGCCCTTGCCGAAAACGCGCTACGTCTGGCGCGTCCCACCCCCCAGTGGAGAACCGATTCGCGCTCCCCTCGAAAAGGACGCGAGAGTCGGCGAACTCGCGCACAGGCCCTTTTTTGCCTGTTCCATGGACCCCGTTGGCTTGCGGCGTGTTTTCGTCTTCCCTCCTCCTAGGAAAGCGGTTCTCTTTTCGGATGAAGAGGTGAGTTGGTACTTCCAACTTCCGATGGACCAGCTCAATCCCGATGAGCAAGCTCGTGAGAGAGAATATCGGCGTCAGCAAGGTCTGCGGTTTCCCCTGGATCTCCGTCTTCCGCCGCATTGAGGTGTGCATCTGCCAGCCCGCAGCGCCGGCGAGTGGGGTCGCATAAGCGCCCCGAGAGTAGCACTCGGGGCGCTTATGCGACCCTGCTCGCCCTTGCTTGCGCTTCGCGCTGGTAAGCGCGAACCTCGATTGCTCCGGGCGTGTCTCGCTCCTAAGATCAACCCTGTTGTATTCGTGTGGTTTTTTTCGGAGACGATCGGCAATGCGGCACGTCTTGTCGGCGTTGGTGCAGAACCAACCTGGCGTCCTGGCTCATATTTCCGGCATGCTCGCCTCGCGCGGGTTCAACATCGACAGTTTGGCCGTCGGCGAAACCGAGCAGCCCGACCTGTCGCGCATGACCTTCGTCGTTCACGGCGACGACGCCGAGCTGGAACAAGTACGCAAGCAGCTCGACAAGATCGTCACCGTCGTTAAAGTGCAGGACATTAGCAGCGAGAACTTCGTTGAGCGCGATTTGATGCTCATCAAGGTCAACGCCACGCCGCAGCAGCGCGTCGAGATCAGCTTGCTCGTGGAAATGTTCCGCGGCCGAGTCGTGGACATTAGTCCCTCGAACCTCTTGGTCGAAATCAGCGGCCAAGAGAGCAAAATCGAAGCCTTCATCGAATTAATGCGCCCGTATGGCATACTGGAATTGGCTCGCACCGGCCGGATTGCCCTCGTCCGCGGTACGCCCGGTCAAGGAGACATCCTGTGAATATTCCCTCCGCTAACGCATCAGGCTCGGATTTGTCGTCGTCTACTCGTCCGGTGCGTGCCGAGTTGGCCAACTTGCTCAAGAGCTTGCAGCCCGGCCAGCGCATCCGCATCAAGCAGACAGTGGCCATCAACACGCGCCGCCGGTGGAACACCACCGTCGAGGGCGTGTTTCGCGGCGTCAATTTCCTGGTCACCGGCCTCGCCACCGAGCGCGTGCCGGAAGATGACATCGTCGTTGTCACTGTGCATTTCACCAAAGACAACGGCGAGCTGTCGAGCGTCACACTGGACGATAACAGCGAAGTTGAAGTGATTCGGTGAGACCTGGCGAACGGCCGGCGTCAGCCGGCTGGTGGGAGATATTACCAGCCGGCTGACGCCGGCCGTTCGCTGCTTCACTTCCGCCGCCATAGGGACTCCTGGCGGAGTCCAAACTTCTCGATGGTTTGGCGAATGGCCTGGAAGAAACGGGCGGCATCGACGGGATAGCCCGCGGTCGGTTTCAGATCGGGGATGTGTTCTTGCCAGAAGCGGTTGAATTCCAGCATCAGCACTTCGCGCAGATACTTGCTGACCATTGATGCCAGGGCCACGCATAGATGTTCGGCATCGGCTCGCGGCTGAAATACCAATCGCGCTCCGCGTTCCAGACCGTGAATGTGGTAGCTACTGCACGCCAGGCTTTCCCGCTCGGCGACGACGATTCCGTCAGGCAGGGCGTGCTGGATCATGGCGGCGTAGGTATTGCGGCCGCCATGTTTGTCGATGAAAAAGACCAAATCGTCTTCGCCCGGCAGGTTGCCGTACTGCCAGCGCAACAGCTGCGCCAGGGCGTGGGCCAGAATATGGCCTTTCGTGCCGCCCTCGTCGAGCAAGGCGTTGAAGCGCGGCGGACAGACGACCACACTGCGTACCTGCCAGGGGCCAAGGCTGGCCGCGGCGCAAGCGTCCTCGAAACGCGCTGCCCCCATCTCCAGTTGCGCCGGCGTCGCGTGAATCGGCAACGTCTGAACGCCGCGATACCATACCTCACGCCGTAGCTCGTCGCCATCCGTAGGACAGATCAAGTCGATCAGTGCGGCGAGAGTTGCGGGCGCTCCGAGCGTCGCCAGGACGCCGTACTCAAGGCCGGCCAATCCCTTCGCCGTGTATACAAGCTTTGAGTCGTCGATGAGAAACTGCCCCTCCTCGGCGTCCTCGCTGCGGCGAACCGCGGAACGCAGCAATGCCCAAAGGTCCAGAGGGGGGCTGGGGTCCAATACGCGGCAGGCCACGGAGGTCATGACGAACGGACCAAGGTTCGGCCCATAGCCCGCTTCGTCGATTCCGATGATCCACATAAAAAGCACCCGGTACGGAAAACGCTTCCGAATGTTCCGTCATTTCATACTTTGTACTGTGTAGTGGGTACTTGGGAAGGAGGCTGCGACATGCTCACCGACAACGTTTTCCAAAAGATCATCGAGAAGCAAATCCCCGCTCGCATCATCCATGAGGACGAGCACTGCATCGCCTTCCATGACACCAACCCGCAGGCGCCCGTCCATGTGCTCATCATCCCGCGGAAGGTGATCCCGACACATGCAGACGTCAAGGCCGAGGACCGCGAGCTGCTGGGCCATCTGCACGTTACGGCGGCCCAGCTCGCCGAGAAACTCGGCATTGGTGACGGCTATCGGCTCGTTCTCAATTGCAAGGAACGCGCGGGGCAGACCGTGCCGCACTTGCACCTGCACTTGCTCGGCGGCCGCCATTTCACTTGGCCTCCGGGATGAAGAACAGAGCCGCCGCGAATCTCACGAATTGAAGGCAATTTTCACCCGGACTGGTTCTCAAACCGGCGATTTGCCCCTGGCCATCCAGCTCGTCGGCCGGCCGGGAGCGAGAGCGCGTTATTCCCCGTTGCACTCTGGTGCGAAGAGGCGCTTGGTGTCACTCTTGGCCAACCGCCTATGGTGACGTGAGTTGTGAGAGGCGGCTAACGGAAGTTTCGATCCGCGGGTATGTCATCTGGCGTCGCTCCGTGGTTGTCCAGCGCGAGGTCGCCGGGATTTTGCTCCAATCGCAGCGATCGGCGTAGACACGCGCGATGTCGGTTATCTCCCGCAGCAGGCCGTCGCTCAATGTGATCGGGGCGAGGCCCAGATTCAGCAAGGTCTCATTGGACACATCCAGATCGTTTGAGGCGGCCTCTTTCCGCGGATTGTCCACCTGGCGAATTTCCGCCCCCGTCAACTCGGCAACGATGCGGGCCAGGTCGCCGACGCGGTGCGTCTCTGTCATCTGATTGATGATACGCACCCGCTCGCCGGCCGCGGGCGGATTGCTTACCGCCAGCTCCAGACAACGAACGGTGTCTTGGATGTGGATGAAAGCGCGCTTCTGCCCGCCGCTGCCATGCACCGTCAATGGATGGCCGATCGCCGCTTGCATCAAGAAACGGTTCAACACCGTACCGTAATCGCCATCGTAATCGAAACGATTGATCAGCCGAACGTCCTGCGCCGTCTCCTCCGTCTGCGTGCCCCAGATGATCCCTTGATGTAAGTCGGTAATGCGGACGCCGTCGTTGGCGTTGTAATACTGAAACATCATCTGATCCAGCACCTTGGTCATGTGATAGACGCTGCCCGGATAGGCGGGGTGGAGGATTTCCAAGTTCTTGCGCGTACCATTATCCGTTTCCACACTGATGGGCAAATAGCCTTCGGGAATTCGGCCCCCTGTCGCGCCATAGCCGTAGACACCCATCGTGCCCAGGTGAACGAGATGAATATCGAGCCGGCTCTCAACCAGGGCCGTCAACACATTATGCGTGGCATTGATATTGTTATCCACGGTGTAACGTTTGTGCCGCGACGATTTCATGGAATAGGGGGCCGCACGCTGCTCGGCAAAATGAATGATGGTGTGCGGCTGAAATTCACGGATGATTTCCAACAGACGATCATAATGACGGGCCACATCCACATTCTGAAAAGAAATCGTATTGCCGCTGACTTCCCGCCATGCTGCCAGACGCGTTTCCAACGGCTGAATCGGAGTCAGCGACATCACACCCAACTCATCATCGATACGGCGACGCGAGAGATTATCGAGTATAAGAACATCATGTCCCCGGCGAGACAAATGCAACGATGTAGGCCAACCGGAGAAACCATCGCCCCCGAGAATCATAATCTTCATAGCGGCCGCTCCTTTCGGGTTAATTCTTCCCCTGAAACACTCCCAAATAATCCACCTGGTCCACGCGCTGCCAATGATGGCGGGCCGCATATTCGTCCACGACGCGGCGAACGTCCGGCCAACTCGGATCGGGATAATCGTGGAAGGCGACCAGCCCGCCCGGCGCCAAGAGCGGCATGAGCGCTTCAATATCGCGGCGGACGCTGGCCGCGTCTTGCGCGGTGTCCACGAACACCAAATCGAAACGCTCCTTCAAACCACGGCAGACCGACGTGATGTCGCCGTGGCGAAAATCGATGCGCTCGGCGATGCCGAAACGCCGCGCCCACTCTCGCGCTTCGGCCTGGTCGTGTTCATCCACCGTCACCACCTGTTTCTCTTGCTGGGCCAAACAGATCGTGCCGCGGCCGGCGTTCGTACCCAATTCCAAGACGCGGCGGCCCGCCGACAACTGCCCCAGCAGGCGACCTTCCTCCACGGTCAACGACCCGGCCGCCGCTTCGGGCGGCTGAAAACCGGAACGCATCTGAAAGCGAAAATCCTCGCGGAAATCGGCGGCATAAGTGGCCGGCGTGCCATGTGCCGAGCGCAGGGGCGCATGTTGGATCAAGCACGGGGCCGAGTACCACAAGGGCAACCGCAGCTGCCGACAAATCGTCATCACCCGGCCGTCCTTGCCGCCCTTCAAGCCGTCCCACACTTCCAACGCCTTGAGAATGAATCGCCGCGATAGGACATAGCCCTGAGCGCCCCACAGTCGCGATTTCGTCCAAGTGCGTTCGGGTCCGGCATAGAGCGGCTTGGCCAATCGGTAGCCCAGGTGCTTTTCGTGGCGTTCCCAGGGCGAGGCAATCAGGTCAGGCATAAAAAGACTAAAGTAATCGCATTGATCGCGGTGGAGCAGGGGGATTGCCGTTAAATTGGCGCGAAGATGGCGGCAAACGCGCACGTCGTCTTCCAGGAGCACGGCGAAATCGCAGCCGTCGGCTATGGCGGCTTCGAGGGCGCGTTTGTAATTGCGCGAGGCCGAAGGCATGCCGATGGGCCAGTCCTCCGGCTGCACGAAGATGCCGGGTTCCTCGCCCCAATCGCTCGTGCGAAACCACTCCAACGTCAGCCGCAGGCTTTCACGATTGGCGGCATAGCTGACGAAATACGCCCGAAGACGCGGAAACGAAGCCGGCAATGGCTCGATGGACTCGTGCAGGGAATGGCGAGCGGGGTCGCGTAAGCGCCCCGAGTGCGACTCGCTCGGGGCGCTTACGCGACCCCGCTCGCCGAATTCGCGCCCCGCGGGTTCGCTCTCGGGGCGCTGACGCGACCCCGCTCGCCCGGCAACC
>DASRBG010000179.1:0-22580 GCA_035653735.1 Gemmataceae bacterium | reverse complement strand
TGAACCCAGCGATGGGCAGTTCACTCTCATCACGCAAAACGTCGATGGCCTGCACCAGGCCGCCGGCAGCCGGCGCGTACTCGAACTGCACGGCAGCTTGCGCCGCATCCGGTGTACCGGCTGCGCTTACAAAGCGGATCGCGGCTATGAAGAACTCACCGAGTTACCGCACTGCGAAACGTGCGGTGAACTATTGCGCCCGGACGTGGTCTGGTTCGAGGAGATGCTGCCGGCGGAGACCTGGAACGAGGCGGCGAAAGCCACAGCCGGTTGCCAATGTTTTCTCGTCGTCGGCACCAGCGCGGTGGTCTATCCGGCCGCCGGCCTGATCGACACGGCGCGCGACGCCGGTGCCTGTGTGATCGAGATCAACCCCGAAGCCACGTTCGCCAGCCGCCGCGGCGGTCTCGGTCTGCGCGGTCCCTCCGGCGTGATCCTGCCGCAATTGGTGCAACGACTCTCGAATCATGGATGAATTCAGATTGATGATTGAAAGACAAGGGTTGTCAATCATCAATCTAAATTCATCAATATGGAGATGATTATGACTGCCGCACTACTCGATGGCAAACAACTGGCGCAGGTGATGCAGGGTGAGATCGCCGTCGAGGCCGCGGAGTTGCTGCGCACGAGCGGCATCCGGCCAGGTTTGGCTGCGGTGCTGGTTGGCGACAATCCCGCGAGCCAGATCTATGTCAAGAACAAACGCCGCGCCTGCGAGAAAGCAGGCATTGCCAGCTGGCTGCACACGCTACCGGCCGATACCACCGAAGCGGACCTCATCACACTTCTCGCACGCCTCAACGCCGACCCAGCCGTTCATGGCATCCTTGTGCAATTGCCTCTTCCCAAGCACATCAACGAAGCCGTCCTCGTCGATGCCGTGTCGCCGCACAAGGACGTGGACGGCTTCAGTCCGCACAGCCTGGGGTTGCTGGCGGCGGGCCGGCCGCATTTTCTCGCCTGCACGCCGCACGGCGTTTTGCAACTGCTCCAACGCAATAACATCCCGGTCTCGGGGGCACACGTCGTGGTCATTGGCCGAAGCAACATCGTCGGCAAGCCCCTGGCGCTCATTCTGATGCAGAAGGGCATCGATGCAACCGTGACCGTGTGTCACAGCCGCAGCCGGAACCTCGCCGACTTGACTCGCTCGGCGGACATCCTCGTCGCGGCGATGGGCCAGCCGCGTTTCGTCAAAGCGGAGATGGTGCGGGCCGGGGCCGTGGTCGTGGACGTGGGCACCACGCGGCTGCCGGACGGCTCGTGGGCTGGCGACGTGGATTTCGCGGCGGTGCGCGAAGTGGCTTCGGCCATCACCCCCGTACCCGGAGGGGTCGGGCCGATGACCATTACCATGCTGCTGTATAATACCTTGCAAGCGGCGCGGTCCGCTGCCAGCTCGCAGCGCAAGTAAGGGTGGTCCTATTCCAATTCCACCCTCTAAGGGAGACGCCCGATGTCCGACAATCTTTCTCCGGCCGATCTCGATACCACGCTCCCCAAATCCGAGGCTCATGATTCGAGAACGCCGGTGGCGCCGCCTTTCGTCGGTGAGACCCAGCCCGACGCCGCACCGAGCAAACTCGATCAACGAGGCTACGAGCTGATCGAGACGCTGGGCGCGGGCGGGATGGGCGAAGTCTATCGCTGTTGCGATCCGGCCCTGGGGCGAGACCTGGCCATCAAGGTCATGAAAGCGGAGCTGCACGGCCATCCCGCGATCGAGCGTCGCTTTCTCCGCGAGGCGCGCGTCACGGGCTTTTTGCAACATCCCGGTATCGTCCCTGTCCACAATCTGGGCCGATTGGCCGACGGTCGCTACCACTATACGATGCGCTTGGTCCGCGGCCAAACCTTCGCCGCGATCCTGAAAGCAGAGGCGGGCAAGCCGGAGCGTTTGCCGTATCTGCTGAGCATCTTCGAGAAGATCTGTCAGGCGGTGGCCAATGCGCACAGCAAGCGCGTCATCCATCGCGATTTGAAACCGTCAAACGTCATGGTCGGCAAATTCGGCGAAGTCCAGGTGATGGATTGGGGCTTGGCCAAGATCCTGAACGCGGAGGACGAATCCGAGTTGGCCACCACGAGCGAGGACGCGCGCATACTCACCGAGGCCGGAGATACGCCGGTGGATTTGACGCGGCCAGGCCGGGAGATGGGCACGCCTGCGTACATGCCGCCGGAGCAGTCGCTTGGGGAATGGGACGCCGTGGACGAACGCGCCGACGTGTTTGCCCTCGGAGCCATTCTGTGCGAGATGCTGACGGGCCAACCGCCGTATACCGGCCGGGACAGCGCGGAAGCGCTTCGGAAGGCCAAGCGTGGCAATTTGACGGAGGCGCTGGCACGGTTGGATTCCTGCAATGCCGACGCGGCGTTGGTGCAGTTGTGCCGCGATTGTCTGGCGCCGGCGCGAGAGAACCGGCCGCGCGATGCGGAGCAAGTGGCCCAGCGCATGACGGCGTATCAGGCGGAGGCGCAGGAACGCTTGCGCCAGGCAGAGTTGGAACGCAGGGCTGCGGTCATTCAAGCACGCGAGGAGCGCAAGCGGCGGCGCTGGATGTTGGTAGCGACGGGAGTATTGTTAGCCGGCGTGGCGGTCAGCACCTGGCTCGCCGTGAGGGCCGCCGATGCCGCGAAAGCGGAACGCCAGGCCAACGAGCTAGCCCAGAATCGTTTGGAGCAGAGCAAGAAAGCCAACGAGGTACTGGCGTCGATCTTTCGCGATCTCGATCCGCGGGCCGAGGATGGGGGAGGAACGAGCTTGCGTGTCCAAATGGCCCAGCATGTCGAGAAAGCCGCGGCGCAGCTGGACGATTTGGCAATCGACGATCCGCTCACGGCCGCCCACTTACGGCACACTTTAGGACGCTCGCTCGGCGTTCTCGGCCGAACGCAACAAGCGATCGCGCAGCTGGGCCAAGCCTATCAGATTCAAGAAAGCAAACTCGGACCCGATGACGCGGATACGTTGGAAAGCATGTTGGAGCTGGGCATGGCGTACCACGCCGACGGACAGCTCGACAAGAGCGTGGCGCTGTTGGAGCAGCTCCTGGAGAGACAGCAAAGGAAACTCGGCCCCAACCATCCCAGCACATTGCAAGCTATGTCGGTTTTGGCCGGGATCTACCTTGCTACCCATCAATTCGACAAGGTTGAGCCATTCGTTGGAGCCTTGGAAGCGCAGCAAGCGGTGGGTGAGCTCGAAGACCTGGCGATGGCGTATCGCTTGACCGGACAGATGGACAAATCCCTACGTTTATCCCTGCTCGTGGTGAAGCTAAGGAAGGCCAAGGACGGACCCGACGACCCCAAAACGCTGGACAGCATGACCGGCTTGGCCGCGTCGTACCGAAGCGTCGGTCAGGAGAAGGCGGCCATCCAGTTGTACGAGGAAGTTCTGCCGAAACAGCAAGCGAAGTTGCCCCCCGATCACCGAAACACGCTGACAACTATGGAGAACTTGGGCTTAGCGTACTGCGCCATCGGGCAGGTCGAGAAAGGGCTGGCATTGATGGAGCAAAGTTGGGAGAAGTGGAAAGCCAAATTCGGTCCGAGCAGCCCCACCGCGCAACCTCGGAGGCTCGCCCTGGCGATGGCATACGATAGGGTGGGGAACTCGCGGCGTGCGGAGAGCCTGTTGCGGGAGGGTCTGGATTTGCAGCGAGCCAAAGGCAGTCAAGACTCGGTCACTACCCTCCGCTTCCAAGCAATACTCGGCGTGAACCTACTGCACCAGCACAAATACAACGAGGCCGAGTCACTGCTGCGCGATTGCCTCAAAATACGCGAGACCAAGCAGCCGAGCGATTGGGAGACATACCATGCACGTTCGGCGCTCGGCGAGGCCCTGTTGGTTCAGAAAAAATACGACGAGGCGGAGAAGCTCCTGCTGCACGGCTACGAAGGGCTGAAACAACATCAGAACAAGATCCCCCCGAAGTACCGGCAGCTCCACCTCAGCGAAGCACGGGAGCGGCTGGTCCGGTTTTATAAAGAGACGGGCAAGAAAGACGAAGCGGCCAAATGGCGCGAAGAGCCGCGACCGTAAGGGAGCGATTTTGCCTGCTTCCTATCGGTCGCGGCTCTACTTCCGCTGCGTGCGCGGCTCGGATTTATTCCGGATACAGCGCCGTACTCAAGTAGCGTTCGCCCAGATCGGGCAAAACGACAACGATCAGTTTGCCAGCATTCTCGGAGCGTTTGGCGACCTCCACCGCGGCATGGACAGCGGCGCCGGAGCTGATGCCGCTGAGGATGCCTTCCTCGCGGGCAAGGCGGCGCGCCATGACGAAGGCGTCGTCGTCGTTGACTTGAACCACTTCATCGATGATCTCGACGTTAAGTACCTTAGGGATGAAGCCGGCACCAAGTCCCTGGATTTTGTGCGGGCCGGGCTTGAGCGGCTCTTTCTTTCGGGTTTGCGTGATGACCGGGCTTGTGACCGGCTCGACCGCGATGGCCTTGAAGCTCGGCTTGCGCTTCTTGATGACCTCGGCGACCCCGGTGATGGTGCCGCCGGTGCCGACGCCGGAAACGAGGATGTCGGCCTTGCCGGCCGTGTCGTTCCAGATTTCCTCGGCCGTGGTTTGGCGGTGAATCTCCGGGTTAGCCGGGTTCTCGAACTGCTGGGGCATAAACGAATTGGGAATGGATTTGAGAAGCTCATTGGCTTTCTCGATGGCGCCTTTCATGCCGGTCTCTTTAGGGGTCAGCACCACCTCGGCGCCGAACGCCTTGAGCAGCCGGCGGCGTTCGAGGCTCATGCTTTCGGGCATGGTGACAATGATCTTGTAACCGCGCGCGGCACAGGTGAAGGCCAGGCCGATGCCGGTGTTGCCGCTGGTCGGTTCGATGACGGTGGTGCCCGGCTTGATTCGGCCGTCGCGCTCGGCGGCAGAAATCATGGCCACGCCGATGCGGTCCTTGACCGACCACTGCGGATTGAGGTTCTCCAGCTTGGCGACGACGATCGCCTTGGCGTCGCCGACCACGCGTCGCAGCCGAATCAACGGTGTCGCGCCGATGGCTTGCGTGATGTCATCGTAGATTCGACCGCGGAAGGTCGCTGCCTGCGTCATTGGGTTTCCTCCTGCTTTGGGTCTTAGGGGTTGAGGCGGTTCGGGATTATGATAGGGATGCGATGTCATCCCGTGCAAGAGAAGTGGGCGCCGCAGAGTCGTGACCGTTAGGGAGCGGTTCGGAATGGTCGCTCCCTAACGGTCGCGGCTCTTCGAGTGCCGCCAATCGACATGCTCCTTATACGCCATCGTCTCATCGACCAAAGCGAACAGGCCCGGATCATATGTCTTGAGCGCCTCGCGCGTGGTGATGGGCCGATCCGCGCTGTGGGGCGGCGTTCCGTCCCCGGCTGCGTCGAAATATGCTTCCACGCCCGCGGCCCAGTATTCCACACGATTGCGTGCCGCAGGCGTGCCTTTCCACAATCCCTTGCTCATTGCTTCGTCATGGAGCTTTTCCAGCCGATGATCGAATTCGATGTCCAGACGTTTCACGCGTAGTTCGTACTGTTGTTTACCCCGCCGTCGCTCAAAGTCCGGATCGACGGGACGCAGGCCGGCAACCTGATAAAGTCCCTTGGCGAACACGCTGACCACCATGCACTTGCCGGCAAACGGCTCCCCCGCGATCCCAAGGACGTTCTCTTCGGGAACCACAAGCCGCTTGTGGCTCGGCGAATAGTCCAGATAGCGGACCTCATCGAAATCCGTTCGATTCTTGGCTTCCTTGAATTCGGGCAAATCGCTCAGCTTCTCGTCGCGCCCCAGCACGATCAGCCGTGCGCCGTCGGCGATCAGCGCCTTGAGGAGATCGTGACGGTAAGCGAACATCTTGCGGATAATGTCGTTGGCCTGGAGCAACGCCTCATCGCGGACGTGCTTCGATCCCAACACGACAAACTCGCGGGCGAAGGTAAATTTCGTGTAATAGGGATCGATTTTGAACTTTTCCGGCGGCGCAATCACGCTGGGCTGGCGGCGCAGTGGACTGTAGCGCCAATCGTTGCTCGGGTTTAGCTTGAACGTCGTTTTGACCAGCTCATAGCCTTCGGGGTCGTACTGCTTGAGTTGCTCGCGCGTGCCGATGGCGTTGTGGTTCCAGTTGTTGACGCGATTGCAATCGAAATAGGATTGGCAGATCTCGGCCCAGTATTCGGCGGGATTGGAGCCGGTGTAGGCGTTCTTCCACAATCCTCGACTCAGCGCGTGCCGGTAAGTCTGGAGCAAGCGCTCGCGCCAGGAGGGATCGATCCGGCTCAGGGCGGCGTCGATGGTATGGCAAAACTCGTGAACGGCGATGCTCTCGTCATCGTACCGATCCAACGGCAGATTGAGCAGGTTTTCCTCGCCAAAGCTAGTAACGCCTAAGCCACCGGTCCCGCGCACGCGTTCGTTTTGAAAGGTGGGATTGGGGTGATTGCGATACTCGGGCATATCGGTGTAAACCTGGTCCTTGCCAATGATAATCAGGCGCGTGCCGTTCTTGACCATCGCTTGGAGAATGTCGGCCCGGCCTGCCAGCAGGTGCGTGACCAGATAATGGGTGCGCTGGAGCGCCTCATCGGCAACCTCAGCGGAAGCAGCCACGGATAAGCCATTCACATCGAGATATTTCTTGTAGAATTGCCCAGCCGCTTCTCGGTCCCGGTCGCGAAACTTGGCGAAAAACGATTCGGGTGGCGCGATGACTTTCGGGGGAGCGCCGACGCACGCGGTCCCTATCGAGGCAAGGAGAAGAGTTAGTAACACGCATTTCGGCAGGAAAGAGAGTTGAATCATGGCGAGTCCTTTGTCCTGAACCGTCTAATCCTGGTTCCAAAACTCCGTTTGGGAACCAATTCCGCGAAACTCTGTTTCGCTCTCATCCCCCATACAGATAGAGGAGGCGCGAAACAGAGTTTCGCGAACGGCGTTCCCAAACGGAGTTTGGGAACGAGAAACCGAAAACCGGCATCTCACTTGTCGCGGAACAACAACGCCGACAACACATACAGATCATCCTTCCACACCGGCCATGTATGGCCGCCGCCGGGATGAACGTGCCAGATATGCGGCACCTTGTTCTCCTCGAGAGCGCTATGGAAGGACTTGTTGGCGTTCATCAGACTATCGGCGTCACCGCAGGACAGCCACAGCAATCGAAGTTTCGATCGCGACGCTGCGTCGGGGATAAGGCTGTTCGGCTGACCAAAGACGGCGGAGGAGAACCCGCCGACGTGGGCGAACGTGTCCGGGTGGCTCAGGCCGATCGTCAGCGCTTGCCCACCGCCCATCGACAGGCCGGCCAAGGCGCGATGCTCCGCGTCAGTCTGCACCGAGTAGTGCGATTCCACGAAGGGAATGATGTCCTTGAGCAAATCGTTCTCGAAGGCCGTATTGCGCGTCGGGCCGCGCCCCGGTCTGGGCATAAGGCGATTGATGGCGTCGCTCAGTTGCTGCCGATCGAGTTCACCCTTCTTGTCCTTGTCGATCTGCGTAAACGCCTCTTCGGCGGCAGCCAGGAACTCCGCGCGCGAAACCTTGCCATCCTTGTTGGTATCGGCGCGCTTCATAAGGGCTTCGGCGAGCGCCGGACCCATTCCGAAACCGCCCACACCTCCGCCGGCCCGTGCCCAACCGTTGGGCATGACCACGATCATGGGAACGATTTTCTTGTCGGCATACAGATTGTCAAGGATGTTGGCTGCGGCACCTTTTTTCGACCAGCCGGTCTCATCATCGCCGGCGCCGTGAAGCAAATAGAGCACCGGATACTTGTGCTCCTTGGAATAACCCGGCGGCGTGTAGACCGTCATCTTGCCTTTGCCGCCGATCGTTTTTGAATCGTAGTCCACGCTCTCGATCTTGCCGTGTTCGATGCCGTCGCGGTGGGCGTCGAAGCCTTTGGGCGGCGCCGCCAAAGACCGGGACGCGACATCCGCTCGACTTGCCGCGAACGTCAGCAGGGCCAGGAAGATGCCGCTGCTGAAGAGAAACGTCGTTGCTCGTCTCATCATGGTGACCTCGAAAACAGGGAAGGCCGCTCCCGAAAGCGAACATCACCTTCGGCGATCTTAGAAGAGATTAATTCCCTTCTTCCCCGCGGCTCAGTATTGGTCTGTTTCTTTCCCTGTCTATTCAACCCCACTGGGCAACGCGGGACTCTCGGCTTTGCGGGCAAGTCAAAATTCCCTCTTTTCTCCATTTCGCCAGAGCCGAGAGCGCGGTAAAGTGTTGTCCATCCCGATGCGTCACGGCGTTAGGAAACCCGTGCGGATTTTTCCCTACTAACCTAGCGTGGATTTCTCCCTCGGCTATACTAATACTGTACAGACGTTGGGGTATCCTCCGAAGAGATAAAAATCAGGCTCCCTTGCTTGCGCTGCGGGCTGGCGAGGGAAAGGAAACGAGGGAAAGAAAACATGGCCGAACCATCGCAAAGCAAGGAACTCAAGAACGTTTTGGCCCAGATCGAGAAAGACATCGGCAAGGGCGCCATCATGCAGCTGGGCGAAGCCTCGGCGGCGGACGTGCAAGGCATTCCGACCGGCGCATTGAGCCTGGACATCGCCCTGGGCGGCCGCGGGCTGCCGCGCGGACGCATCATCGAAATCTTTGGGCCGGAATCAAGCGGCAAAACTACCGTGGCCCTGCACGCCGTGGCCAACGCTCAGAAGCAGGGTGGCGTGGCCGCGTACATCGACGCCGAACACGCCCTCGATCCCGGCTGGGCCAAGCGCCTTGGCGTGGATCTGGAGAGCTTGCTCGTCAGCCAGCCCGGCCATGCCGAAGAAGCGCTGCGCATCGCCGAAATGCTGGTCAAATCCAACGCCGTGGATCTTATCGTGATCGATTCCGTCGCCGCTCTGGTGCCCAAGGCCGAGATTGAGGGCGAGATTGGTGATTCGCACGTCGGTATTCAGGCCCGCCTCATGAGTCAGGCCCTGCGCATCCTCAATCCGACCATCGCCCGCACGCGCACCTGCATGATCTTCATCAACCAGATTCGTCAGAAGATCGGCGTCATGTTCGGCAATCCGGAGACCACTTCCGGCGGTCTGGCTTTGAAGTTTTACAGTTCCGTGCGGCTGGACATCCGCAAGATGACGAGCATCAAGGAAGGCGACGAAACGGTCGGCTCGCGCGTCAAGGTGCGGGTGGTGAAGAACAAGGTAGCGCCCCCGTTCCGCCTGGCCGAGTTCGACTTGATGCACGATCGCGGCATCAGCCGCGAGGGCGACCTGATCGACCTGGGCATCGAGGATGAGTTGATTCAAAAGAGCGGTGGTCATCACAGCTACGGCGAGATCCGCCTGGGCAATGGCCGCGAGAACGTCAAGCAATACCTGCGCGACACACCGGCGCTGATGGACGAAATTAGCCGCAAGATCCTGGAGAAGCGCGGTTTGTTGGCGCCGGCCGCCAGCGCCGCCGACAACGGCCAAGTCGAGGAGACGCCCGCTCCGGCCGAGCCGGAATCCAGCACGAAAGGAACGCGCCGCCGCGCCGCCGCGGCGTCGGAGTAATCCGTTGCGAGCCTGAAGCATAAGCGAAGAGCCTCATCCAAAAGCCTTCGCTTACGCTTCAGGCTCGGAAAAGCATCGCAAAAACGAATCACCCATCTCTCAATTCATCGCGATCCACCTTTGTCCAAATCCTGTTGTCGCTCCACTCCCCCGGGATCAATTCTTGCCGCGTAACGGCGAATAGGGAATCTTGCGCAAAATTGTTGCGACCGGAGTAGACAGAGCGTCGATGAAAAGATCGAGTAGGCGAGGAAGCCTCCCGCAGGGCGGCTCCAAGGAGGAGGGACGGTTTCATGCTCGGAAAATCGGTGGTTTTGACGGCCATGGTTTGCGCCATGACCCTATTCGCCGGTATCATGGCCTTCGCTCAGGTGACGGAACCGCCTTATGTGTTCCTGCTGCGTTCGCGCGACGGCGTGGTCACGCCGGAGCGAACCAAGCACGGCGAGACAGGCGGCGGCTTCATCCAGGTGACGCAGATCACGCCGAACGTGGTAATGTTCCTGATGCGCGGCGCGGCCGCCGCCGGCGTAGAACATGCCGGCAGCGCCGGGATGCAATTCAAACTCGAGCAGGATCTGGAGATCATGTCCACCCGCGCCGGTCTCCGTCCTCCCCGGCTCGTCGCCGCCGCGTGGCTCATCGGCAGCTTGGATTCAACTCTGAGAAATGGCGGCACAGCCGAACAAGCCCCTGCCTGCGCCACGTTCCGGTCGGTCGCTCTCACCGAGCCGATCGTCTCCATGTGCATTAAACCGCACTCCGTCGGCAGCGGCGAGAACCTGCTGGTCAACGAGCGAGTGGGACCGCTGGAAGCCGTGGTCGCGCCGGGTGCTTATCACCTTTCGCAAACGTTCGCGATCAACGTCAACCAGGAGAAGGCTTGCTATCTCACCGGCTCCGTCGCCGCCAATTTCGACCCTGAGCCGCGCTTGGAGGGCAAATGGAATGATGTGCTCAAGCCGTTTCGAGCCGTGCCGAAACGCGATTTCGGCTACCGCGTAATCCTGCGGGTCGTCGAGGACGTTCCGCCGGTCGAAGCCCCCCCGCCGCAAACAGAAACGCTGCCGCCGCCGCAGCCCGTACCACAAGCGAGCGAGAAAGTGCCCGAGCCGCCGACAGTCCTCAAAGGAGAAAACAGTCCCCGGTAGCGGATCGAATGGACACCGCTGTCCGCAGCCCACGCAAGGGTGATCTCAGCTCTTGCTTTCGGTGCGGCCTGGTGTTGGATTGCTCGCGATTCATACCGCTTCTGAACTCGGGTCCGAAAGCAGCTTGTCGAGGGTGGCAGGCTCGACGGGTTTGACAAGATGGCCATTGAAGCCCGACTCGTGCGAGCGCCGTTTGTCTTCTTCCTGTCCCCAGCCGGTAAGCGCGAAGATGGCCACTCTCTGGGCCCATGGCTGCTCGCGGATGCGGCGGCACACGTCGTAACCATTCAGCCTGGGCATCCCGATATCGAGCAGGATCAGGTCGGGATGGAACGCCGCTGCGGCCTCCAGTCCAGCGAAGCCGTCATGCGCGGTTTGGACATCGTGGTCCATCGCCCGAAGCACCATTGCCAAACTGTTCGCGGCATCCACATTGTCGTCCACGATCAGAACGCGGCGGCGGCCCGAGGAAGAAGACAGCTGACCGCTCTTCTCTACCGATTGCTCGGGCGTTAAGGGCTTAACGAGCGGCAAGTGCACAACGAACTCGCTACCCATACCCTCGCCTTCGCTGTGGGCCTCGACCTTGCCGCCGTGCATCTCGATCAGTCGCTTCACAATCGTCAGGCCGACGCCAAGGCCGCCCTGCGATTTCTCCAACGATCGATCCACTTGCCAGAATAGGTCAAACACGCGGGGCAGCAGATGCGGTGGAATGCCGACCCCCGTATCTTTGACGTGGATCACCGCCTCGTTTCCCTCGCGCTGGACTGTCAGCCAAATTTTGCTCCCCGGATCGCTGTACTTCACCGCGTTGCTCAGTAAATTACAAAGCGACTGCGCCAACCGGATCTTGTCGGCATCGACATACACCTGCTCCTTAGGCAGTGTCACTGTCAGTTCGTCGCCACTCTCCTTGACTAATGCTTCGCACACTTCGAGGGCATGGCTCACGACGGCCGCGAGAGGGATGCGCTCCTTGCGCAGTTTCAACTTGCCCCGGCTGATGCGGCTCACGTCGAGTAGATCATCCACCAGCCGAACAAGATGTTGCAATTGTCGCTCCATCATCGAACGGGCTTGCTCAACCGCCTTCGGATCGTTGCCGGCGAGCCGCATCACCTCGAGACCATTGCGAAGCGGGGCCATCGGGTTTCGCAGTTCGTGGGCGAGCAAGGCGAGGAACTCGTTCCTGCGGCGGTCTTCCTCCTTGCGACTCGTGATGTCCCGCGCAATCTTCGACGCTCCAATGATTTTGCCTACAGGGTTGTGGATCGGCGAGATGGTCAGCGCTACGTCCACCCGTCTTCCGTCTTTGCGCACCCGCACCGTCTCATAATGCTCGATGAACTCGCCTCGTTTGATCCGCTCCAGGATCGTCTGTTGCTCGTCGGGGTGGTCGGACGGGGCCAGAATCGACGACGGCTGACCGACGACCTCCGCAGCGGTATAGCCATAGAGGCGCTTGGCTCCCCGATTCCAGCTCGTGATCGTTCCGTCGAGGCTTAGCCCAATGATCGCGTCGTCGGACGACTCGACAATTGCGGCTAGATGGATGCGGTTCTGCAGCGCCTTCCTCGCCTCCGTCACGTCTCGAAAGACGAGTACTGCCCCGCCGACGGCCTGGTCCTTGCCCCGGATCGGAGCACCGGAATCTTCAATGGGAAATTCCCGCCCATCTCTGGCGAGGAGAACGGTATGGTTCGCCAGACCGACCACTCTGCCCTCTTGGAAAACCTTGCTGACCGGATTCTCGACGACCTCGCGTGATTCTTCGTTAATGATGTGGAAGACGCGTTTGATCGGTTGTCCTACAGCTTCATCGAGCCTCCATCCGGTTAGCTCCTCGGCCACCGCATTCAAGAACGTCACACCGCTCTGGTTGTCCGTGACGATCACGGCATCGCCGATGCTGGCGAGAGTGACATGCAACTGCTCGCGCTGCCTATCTATTACTTGAGCGGATTCCTCGGCAGCTTTGCGGGCGGCTTCTTCCTGCACAAGTCGGCGGGCATTTTCCTCGGCCAGCCGCCTCTCCGTTAGGTCCCGCGTTACCTTGCCGAATCCCCGAAGCATGCCGCTTTCATCGCGTAAGGCAGTGATTACCACGTTGGCCCAGAACCGCGATCCATCCTTACGGACCCGCCACCCCTCGTCCTCGAAGCGGCCTTCCGCCGCTGCCCGCCTCAGTTCCTCGTCAGGCCAGCCGCGCCGAACAGGATCTTCGGGATAGAAGCGCGAGAAATGCTGGCCGATGATCTCCTCCGCCGTGTAGCCCTTGAGTCGCTGCGCGCCCTCGTTCCAGGTGACGACTCGTCCCTGGGGATCGAGCATGAAGATGGCGTAGTCTTTAACATTCTCGATCATGAGGCGGAAACGCTCTTCGCTCAATCGGAGCTTTTCTTCGGCTTGCTTGCGATCCGTCAGGTCCCGGGCGATCTCGAGAAAGCCCCGGACTGAGCCGGACTCATCGCGCAAGGCGGTAATGACCACGTTGGCCCAGAAGCGCGAGCCGTCTTTACGGATGCGCCAGCCCTCGTCCTCGAACCGGCCGGTTGCCGCAGCCATTTGTAATTCATGATCGGGCCAACCGGACGTCACGACTTCCTTGGGGTAGAAGCAGGAGAAGTGTTGTCCGATGATCTCTTCGGGCCGGTAACCTTTAATGCGCTCGGCCCCATCATTCCAGGTGTAAACACGGCCCTGGACATCAAGAAGGAAAATCGCGTAATCGCGTACCCCCGCCACCAAGTGCTTGAATTCTTCGCCGCTGTGCCGCATCGCTCGCTCGGCCCGCGCCTGGCCCACTAGCGCCGCGCGCAAAGACTCGGAACCGGCCGGTGTTTCTTCCGAAAACCTTCCGAAAAGCCTTTGAAAGAACTTAAGCATGATCTCCTCTTCAGCAAACAGCGTGCAGCCACCGATGCCCGCATCTTTGCTGCCGGCTCGTGGACCGCTACAATGCGGAGTGATGTTGGAAGGCGGGATTTTTATCCGTGGCAGGGACATACCTGCCTTGCTTGATTGTACAAGGTTCCAAGCGGAATGAGACCCCGCATAGCGACACTTCACCAAAACGGAGTGGCCGCTCCACGCTTCTTCGAAGCGTCGCTAAACGAGTTTCTGTTTTTTTTCCAGGGAGGAAGCAGACCTTACTTATTTTTTATTATGCGCCCGTAGCTCAGGGGATAGAGCATCGGTTTCCTAAACCGAGGGTCGCAGGTTCGAATCCTGCCGGGCGTATTCACATGAACATTCGTTATTCAACGCGAATACGATCGCCGCGGCGAACGGTGCCGCCGCGCTCGACGCTGGCGTAGACGCCGACATTTCCGCCGTTGTGCTGCACCGCTGTTTTCAGGATGCCAGTATCATGCGGTAGCTCGTACTGTGCCAGCGTGGTCATGACGCAGCGGCCGCACGGGCGAATTACCTTCAAGCGCACTTCCGAGCCGAGCGAGAGCGTTCGGCCCACCCAGTGGTTCTCGGCGAACGCTTGCGGCTCGCCGTCCACGGCGGCCACGATGTTGGGCCGGAAGCGTCGCACCTCGAAGCGCCCTTGCGGATAGAGCGAGCGCAGCCGATCGAGTGTGGCCGTCGTCACCAGATGAATCGTCGCGAGATCGAAGAACAGCCCCGCCGGCATGTGTTCATCGGTGACGGCATCGCGATGATTGAGTCCCTGTATGTCCGGCCAATATTCCTCCAAGACCGGCTTCTCCGGCGCCGCCGATTTCAGAACGACATCCCGGCCAAGAACCGGTTTCAGCGCGGCGGAGAGATCCGCTTGGCCGCCGTCGAGGACGGCGCCGTCGGGCAACGCGATCCGCACCGGGGCGGGTCCGGCGCCGGAGCGCGGCGTCTCGGTATAGTTGGCGCGGAAGGAGAACAGGTTCGGCCATTTCCGCGGGTTTTTGGCGCTGGCAACCTTGCCGTCGGCGGCATCGACGAGGGCATAGGCGCGATCGCCGAGCAGGCCGTGCTCGCCGACGATGCTGGCATTCAATTCCTCGCCCTGCATCGATTTGACGGGATAACGCCATAAGGAGACGACAGTGGCGGAATCATGGGAAGCGGACATGGGATGCTCCTTTTGAGGAAGGCGAACGGCCGGCGTCAGCCGGCCGGTGAACTCGAAACCAGCCGGCTGACGCCGGCCGTTCGCCGTGTAAGATGATGTTAGCCGCCCTGCCACTTGGAGACCATCCCCATGAGCGCCAGCAAGTTTCACGCACAAGTCCTCGAGTTGATTCGCCGTACCTCGGCGTTCCTGCCGCCGGACGTAACGCAAGTCATCGCCATGCACCGCGCCCTAGAACAAGCCGGCTCCAAGGCCAGCCTCGCCCTCGATTTGGTATCGCAGAACATCGGACTGGCCAAACGCCTTAGCGCCCCCATTTGCCAGGACACCGGCACCATTACGTTCTACATCAAGACGCCGGTTGGATTCGATCAATTGGAGCTGGAGGAATTGTGCGGCGAGGCCGTCGCCGAGGCCACGGCCAAGGGCTATCTGCGGCAAAACTCCGTCGACAGCGTCAGCGGCAAGAACACCGGCAACAATCTCGGCGCGGGCAGTCCCGTCTTCCACTGGCACCTACATCGTCAAGACACAATTGACATCCGCCTTGTTCTCAAAGGAGGCGGCTGCGAGAACATGAGCGCCCAATACTCGCTGCCGGCGACCCTGGGCGGCCAACGCCGCGATCGCGATCTGGACGGCGTGCGCGCTTGCATTCTCGATGCGGTATGGAACGCCCAGGGCAAGGGCTGCGGTCCTGGCTTCCTCGGCGTCTGCATCGGCGGCGATCGCGCCACCGGCTACGAATTCGCCAAGGAACAACTGCTCCGCGAGCTGGATGACAGTAACCCCGCACCGGAGCTAGCAGCCCTGGAAGCACGAATTCTCGACGAAGCGAACAAGCTCGACATCGGCCCGATGGGATTCGGCGGTAACCTGACGGTCGGCAGCTGCAAGATCGGGGCGCGCAATCGCTTGCCGGCGTCGTTTTTCGTCAGCATCGCCTACATGTGCTGGGCCTACCGCCGTCGCGGTGTCATCCTCGACGCCGAGGGCGACGTGGTGGAATGGCTCTACCAAGCACCCGGAGAATTCGAGCGCGATTACAGCAAGGAAGCCGAATTGCTCGATCTGGGCAGCAGCGGCAAGAAGGCGATTTCGCTGCACACGCCGCTCGCGGAGGCCGACGTGCGCCGCCTCAAGGCCGGGGACATCGTACTTCTGAGCGGCACCGTCTACACCGGCCGCGACGAGGTCCACAAATATCTGTGCAAGGGCGGCGACCTGCCGATCCTTAAAGACGGCGTGCTCTATCACTGCGGCCCCGTCGTCCTGGAAGACAAGGAAACCTATCGCGTCATCGCGGCGGGACCGACCACCTCGATCCGCGAGGAGCCGTATCAGGCCGATGTCATCCAGCGCTACGGCATCAAAGCCGTCATCGGCAAGGGCGGCATGGGCGCGAAAACGCTACAAGCATGCAAGGACCACGGCTGCGTTTATCTGCACGCCATCGGCGGCGCGGCGCAGATTTACGCGCGCTGCGTCGAGCAGGTTGAGGGCGTGCATTTGAAGGAGAAATTCGGCAGCCCCGAGGCGGTGTGGGTGCTGCGTGTCAAGGACTTCCCCGCCGTGGTGACGATGGACGCGCATGGTCAATCCCTGCACCAGGAAGTGGCGGAGGCGTCGAAGGGGCGGCTGCATGGGATGCTGACTTAGCCCAAGCTATCGGCTCCGCTTCACCTTATGAGCGGACACGTATGAAACCGTATAATCCCGCCCGCGGAAAAGCTGGCGGCCTCCGCAGATGCAGTGGTTCAGCGGATACTCGCTGCTGACATACAGCAGCGATCCGTCCGTCAGGCAACGGTGTCAACTCGCGCCGAAATAGGGCGTTCAGCCACCGCATCGTCTGCCCTTTACCCGCTGTCGTCCGAGCCGCGACCGTTAGGGAGCGGGCACGAAACCGCTCTCCAACCGTCGCGGCTCGGTTGGCCCCGCTGATTCTTACAACATCTCAAACAGCATCGTGACGTTCATCCCCAACCAGGTAACACTCTCCAGGTGCCCAGAGGAATCGAATGTGGACACAAGCAGCGGGATGCCGAACAAGCCGTCCATAATGGTCTCGGTGCCATTGGCGTTCACCATCTCGGCCCCTCTGAACAACTGATCGAAGAACGCCAGCAGAGGAGGTACGTCCAGGGTCGGCGTCGGGGTCGGTGCATCGGGGTGGACCTTCTGGTCGTCGTTATGATTTCCCCCATCGCCATTTTGCTCTCCCTGATCTCCATTTTGATCTCCCTGATCTCCATCTTGATCCCCATCGTCTCCATTTTCATGCGCCTGGGAAACGGCACCGACGTTGATCTTGCCCTTGACCACGCTGGGGAAGCCGCGCTCATCGGTGGCCGGAGCCCCAGGCAGGATACCCTTGCCGATGGCCGGACTGCCCCGCAGCGGCGCCTCCGTCTCCAAAGTGATCGTGGTGCCCTTGGAACCAATCCTTGGGCCGCCATTGTTCTGGAGCGGCCCCAGCAGCGGGTCGAGCGGCTGGCTGACCGTCCCGGTCTGGGTGGTGGCGGCGGTGAAGCCGGTGTTGCCGCTCCCCGCGCCGCTGACGCCGATCAGGTTGCCGCCGTTGTCGGTGAAAGCGCCGGCGGGGTTATTGGCGTCCGGCCCGGTGCCTCCACCGCCCGCGGAGTTGGCGGCGATGATGGTGTTCTGGACGCTGAAGGTGCCGCTGCCGTCCCAGAAGACCCCGCCGCCATTGTTGGCGAAGTTGGCGTTGATGGTGTCATTGAGCAGCGCCAGGCTGCCGATGGTCACCGCATCGAGACCGCCGCCGTTGGCGCCGGCGTTATTGAGCGCCTGGTTGCCGGTGATCGTGGTATCGGTGATCGTCGAGCCGGCGCTGCCGGTGCCGGTGGTCTCGACCTCGATACCGCCGCCGTTGCCGGCCGACGTGTTGTCGGCGAAGGTGCTGCTCATGACGGTCAACGTCGTGCCGTTGGCGAACAGAGCGCCGCCGCTGCCGCCGCTGGAGTTGCCCTTGAACTCGGTATTGATGATCGTCGTGCTGGGGCCGCCTTCCTGAATCCCGCCGCCGCTCATGCTGGCGGTGTTGTTGAGGAAGAGGCTGTTGGTGACCAGCAGGGTTCCGTTGTTGTTCTCATCGGAGAAGCCTCCGCCCATGCCGCCGGTGAAGTTGTTCTCGATCGTGCTGTGGTCGATGACCATGGCGCCGGTGCCGGCATTGCTGATGCCGCCGCCCGAGGCGGTGATGCTAAAAGCGAGAGCGGAATTATTGTTGACCAGCGTGTTGGTCATCGTCATGTTCGCCCCATCGGGAGCGCTGCTGCCGGCCGCGACGTCGATATAGACGCCGGCCCCCTGGTTGATGTCGGTATTGCCGGTGATCTGCGAGTTGTTGATGAAGACCGTGCCGGCACCGTCGGTGTCGATGCCGCCGCCAGCGTCGCCGGCATGGTCGTCACTGATGACACTGTTGTTGACCGTCAGCGTCCAGGAACCTTGGGTCATGTTGAACATGACCAGGCCGCCGCCGTCGGCCGTGGCATTGTTGTGGGTGACGACCATGTTGGTAAGCGTCAGGTTGACGTTGCCCTGGTCGCGGATGCCGCCGCCGCTGCCGGCCGCTCCGTCGCCGGGCGACGCGTTGCCGTTCTCGATGGTGAAGCCCTTGAGGACCACAGTGAAATCCGTGGGAGGAGTCGCGTTATTCGGATTGATGTCGAAGACGCGGTCGAGGCCATTGCCGCTGACGGCGACTCGGTCGTCGCTGGTGTTGACGATCGTCAGGGTGCTGCCTGCCGGGCTGGACGCATTGGGGATGATGTCGAAGTCGCCCGTGGCGTTGTTCTCGGTAGTGGAGGTGTCGTCGGGCGACGCGGGGGGGATGGTGATCTTGTAGGTACCAGAGACGGTCAGGTTGATGGTATTGCTTCCCGGGGTGGCGTTGGCCGCCTCGATGGCCGAGCGCAGGGTGGGGGCGTCGAAGGTGTTCTTCCCGGTCTGCGTCACCGCGAACAGACCGTCGCCTAGGCCGGTGACGTTAAAGACCGCTGGGACGCAGCGGTCTTCCAGCATTTCCACGGCCAAACGGGCGCGTCGAGGCCTCGACTTGACCGAGCCTGTTACGACTCGGCGGCCTCGGGTGGAGAAACGGTGGAGAGAGAGGCGTAGATTTCCATACAGGTAGTCGAACATGGTCATTACCTCCGCGGCGTAGGTTTCCGGCTTGTCCCACGGGCGCAATCCGACGTATATACTGCCCGCAGCAGACTCGGCAAATGACTCGGCGGCAGAATTTTCCAAAGAAAATTGAAGGGTAAGTGTTGGCGGCATATCCGAGGTGAAGAGCTGAATCCCGATCTTTCCAGATGGCCCTGTCCTGGGCCTCAGCTACGACGCGGATCGTTGATTCTAAACCCTGAAGGAGCTATTGCAAAAGTTTTCCCCAGAAATCGATGCCTCCACCCCTTCCGTCCCTGCCTTGGCCCAAAGCACAAGACGCTTCTCGCTTGCTCATCCGCCGAAATTGCCCAGCACAGCGCTAGCTTTGGCGGGGAAAAGATGCAAACGCCATTCCGAAACGACCGAGCCATCTGGTGATCCTCCGTTTCGTGTCCGCAGTGTATTCGCACTTCCACCCGTTCCAAAAAACATGGAAAAAGGGTCGGGTCTCGTTCAGACAATCTGTCTCGAACGTGACCCGACCCTTTTTCCCGCTGTGGAGCCGGACGGGAGCGCTCGGGTTGACCTTCGTGGATCGCGATGGGGTGGTGATGATTACGACGAAGCAACGCCAAGTTACTCGAACAGCACTTTAACCACCTCCCGCCACACCGTGTCGGTCAGGCGAGAAGAGCTGGTTTCGTCCCAGCTAACGGCGACGACGCAAAGATGAGCGGAAAGGCCGTTACTGGCCGGACCAAGGAATGTTGATGCGAGTCCTCTCGGACCACTGCCCATGACAACAAACTTTTCGGAGTGGCTCAGACTGATCCCTTGCTTTTGAAACGCAATCGAGACGCCCGGCTCAAAGAACTGAAGCGTCGGCACGACGGCGCGCTGCTCATGTCGAAAGTGGATTGCCGGGAGCTTGCTCTTGGGTAAAGAGTCCGCGGAACCGATCCGGGCGGGGGCCTTCGGATCGATGGGAGCCTGCTCGAGAAAACTGCGCACGGCATTGCGTATGCGTTCGGCCTCCGCGCCGTCACGGCTCGCCGCCGTCACCAGGAATTGGACGCCATCGGGTCCAGGCCAGATCAGCACCGTCACCGCCGCCTTTTCGCTCCAGCCGCGCACATTGCCCTCGGCGTCCACCTCGGCGAATAGGAATTTCTCCCGGTCCATGGCCTGAACCGCCTTCCGCCCGCACTCCGCGCAAGTCAAGCCTCTTAACGGACCGGCACCAAACTGAACCGCGGTGTCATTCTGGGCCTTGGCGGAACCCATCGCGAACGTCGTCAGGACTACGAGGGATAGGCCGGGCAATCGCATGTCTGGACTCCTTCCGGATATTGGGATGAGATGGCAAGCCCGGCAAATGGGGCCGGGAGCGCAATCCATCGTCCGGCCCATAGGACCATGGCTTGCTTGCGCGGACCTGTATCAAAGGAGCGGCAAAAGTACAAGCAGAGGTAGGAAAGATAAAGATGCCAGGAATCGTTTTAATACTTTTCGGACCTTAAAAAGATTCCTGATTTTCGGACCGTGATTCCCCGGTACCTCCCCCGCGCTCGGTCTGAGGGCCGGGATGACTGGCCGACTTAGGGACCTGACTGAGTTGCTGCTTGATAAAGCACGATTGGATCAAGCCGTGTCAGGCCTGGAATCAAGTCGAAATGAGCGTCGGAGGAAATGATGTGAGTGAGGCCATGATTCTGCATGATGGCCGCATGGATGGCGTCACGCGCCCGCATACCCCGTGGAGCGTAATGCTGGAAGATTGTGACAGCAGTTTGCATGTCGGCCGCCGTGACAGGAAAAATCTGCGGCACGACCGTCATGACGTCTCTTGCCATGTTAACGGCGTCCGTGTATCGTCCCAGCGCTCCATATCCGTGCAGAATCTCTTGAATGACCTCGGCATCGATGACCACTTGCAGGCGACTGCTGGCGATTTGTGTCATCAACCACTGACAGGAATCGCGGTAGACATGGGGCGTGCCGGCAGCATACATCGGAACCGCTGTGTCCAGCATTGCGGGAGCCGAGGGCACGCTCATTTACTCGATCGCTCCCCGAGTGATTTCCTGTTCCATCTGTTCCCAGTCCGCAACAGGAAGTTCCCGTGACAGGAGCCGTTGCAGCGCCGCCATCCGTGCATCGAGCGACGGAGTCGATGAAGCATCGCCAGACCCAGAGAAAACCGTGTAGATCACGATTTCCACTTTTTCGTGCTCTTTCAACGGCAATGCTCGTTCTGGGAGGAGTACGCCATTTTCATAAGTTGCTGCCACCGTAAGTGTCATGGCTACGACTCCGGCAATGATCAGCGAGCCAAACTTGCCTCGGCTGCTGACGAATGGAACTTAGCAAACGGAGAACACAGATACCAGGCTAAGGTTGCCTGCGGCTTGCGACTAAATATCGCGCGGCATCGGCAAATCCAACTCAAACACGCGGCCATCGCGAAACGATCCCTGCTCCTCGACGAACACGCGCTGCACGACGCGCAGGTGCCGGTCGGTAAGCGTGTAATCGCTGTACGACCATCGGCCGTGCTGGGTAGTGCTGCCGGCGCAGATGACGGGGAAGGGGGTGCGTTCGGAATGCGGATGATGATAATGCTCGTGGCGATGACCGTGCAGCCATAACACGACGCCGCCCCGCTCAGCGGTCGAAATCAGCTTTTTCAAATCGCGTAAGCCGTGGAACGCACTTTCGCGTCGGCCTTCGGCGAGCCAGATGGGATAATGCGTCACGAGGATACGCGGTCCCGGACTCAGACCGGCCAGCAGGTTCTCCAGTCGTTCCAGTTGGGCGGCGCCGACGTGGCCGCGCGCGTCCCAATAGAGACGATTGGCCGTCGCGGAATTGACTGCCACCACCCACACCGGCCCGACGCGCTGCGCGAACGGATAGACTTCCTTGCCGATGCGCTCGCCGGTTAGCCAGGGAGCGAAGTAGCGCTCGAAATGGCCGCTGTGCATGGCGGCGTGGGTGCAGTAATCGTGATTGCCCGGCACCGCCAGGCCCGGCAGCGCGGCGCCGACGCCGAGAAGCTCCGCGGCCCGCCGCATCTCTTCCTCGAAGCCCATCGCCGTGGCATCGCCGGAAAAGACCAGGCGATCGAAGTTACCCTGCGTCAATTCTTCTCGCAGCGCCTTCAGGATGCGATCGGTGTGGCGAAAATGCTTGCCGCGCCCGAGTAGAGTGAGATTGATCCACGCCGACATGCGCTTATTGAACCAATCGCGCATCCGCCACGAACACACAGGCGCAGTAACGTGAATGTCGCTGAAATGGGCCAGACGAACGGTTGCGGAATCGTTGCGGTGAATGACGGCGTCCTCCCCGCGACGGGCGAACGGCCGGCGTAAGCCGGCTGGTAGCCGGCTACTACCAGCCGGCTTACGCCGGCCGTTCGCCAACTTCAGCTCATGTTCATGCTGAGCAGGAATTCCGCGTTCGACTTGGTTTTCCGCATGCGGTTGACGACCAGCTCCATCGCCTCGACAGGGTGCATGTCGGCCAGGACGCGGCGGAGGGCGCGGACGCGCTCGACCTCGTCGGGGTGCATCAGCAGTTCTTCCTTGCGCGTGCCAGAGCGGTTGATGTCGATGGCCGGCCAGACGCGTTTATCGACGAGGCGGCGGTCCAGGTGCAGCTCCATGTTGCCGGTGCCTTT
>DASRBG010000178.1:0-38717 GCA_035653735.1 Gemmataceae bacterium | reverse complement strand
AGAACTTGCTCACCCATCCCTCAAGACGATCGCCGTGACTGAGGCGAGCCTCGCGGGGGATTCGCGGTTTGCCGCTCAGCCGTGGATTGCGAAAAACGGTGTGCCGATCGCGGAAGGCATACAGGGCCAGCCACGGACTTGTCGAGGAAGCATCTTTCTCTTCGTGGACAAGGCGGTTGTTGACCAGCCAGCGCACTTTGCCCCCTTCGACCTGAATGGTGAAGCGGTTGAAACTCTCACGGCGAATCGCGTCTCCAGAGAGGAACAATCGATCGTGTCCACCGACCGGCCAGAGACCACCGCCGGTCGAAAGCGGCTCAAACACCATGCCCGCATAACCGACATGGCCTTCCGCCCATTTACCCTGGTAGGCATCGACAGAAAACACGAATGTGCCGGTAAGGGGATAATCGTAAATCAGGAAATCATCCTGATCGCCGACGAGGTGGGCGATATGTCCTTCATGAGCGATCCACCAAGGAGATAATGTGCCCCCGCGTCGGCCGGCGGCGTTGGTGTAACTGGCCGAATGCCAGTGTGGAAGGGGTTCTTTCGGCGAGCGGGGTCGCGTAAGCGCCCCGAGCGAGCCTGCCTCGGGGCGCTTACGCGACCCCGCTCGCCGCAGATGACTTCGCGCCAAATTCTCGCGGAGATGAATCACCATCGACCAGTGGGAGCTGTTTTGGTTTGGATCAAAGTACTGATTGCGATTTTGGTTGTGCTCCGGCTCGTTGGTCCTTCCTTGGGCCAACCATAAGAGCAAATCGGTTAACACAACACCGAAGGCCACTTCTCGGTCGTCGCGCAAACAGGCGCGGGCCAGCAGGAATTCCGTCCACTCGACTCCCGGTCCGCTCCATTCAGGCCCTCCATAGTAGAACGGCGAACGCACGGGCGGCGGCGCCATCACCTTCTTGCGCACCGCGTCGATTTGGCGTTTCACAATATCCTCAACAGTCACTCCCTTGCCGTCCGCCAATTGAATTAGCGCGTATAAGACCTCGGCATTCTCCACTTTTTTCTCTACCAGCTTCTTGACCTCATCGGTCAGCGCGGCAAGCTGTCCTGTTTTCCTGGCCGAATCAATCAGCAGTTCAGGTAGGCTCACGACGCCGTCGGAGGGAGCAGCAAACTTGCCGAAGGAGGCGGGCGGCGTCTCCCCTGGGGCGAAACCGGCGAGGATGCGAATGGATTGGCGCGTGGATGTGGGCAGCGTCCAGGTTTTCAACAATTGGTACCGTTCCTGGTCGGAATGCTTGTCGAGCTGGCGGGCAAAAGCAGCCAACAGGTTATGCAACATGTCATCGGGAGAGCGCGTGCGTTGCTCCGCGGGCGCATCGGCGGCGATGGCGAGGAGATCAAGAGCATCGCCAAGAAGGTCGGCGCGAATGTATTCAAGGGCCACGCGCTCCATGCGAGGATCGAGAGGAGCCTGTCCGCCCATACCGTTGTTCACGCCCGTGCGGCGCGTCAAGCCGGAGGCTTCCTTGAGGCTGGCGCGTCCTTCTTTGCTTCGGCCTCGCTCGAAATCGCGGCGGGCCAGAAAAAGCAAAAGATTGCCGGCCGCGTCCTCGGCGCCGGCGGCAATGAGATTCTTGGCGGCCCGTTCGAGAATCGGCCGCGCCTCCTCGGCCAATCCTCGATGGTTCACGAGCGGCGCGGCGGCTTGACAGATCAGGACGGCGGTATGCTGCAAGTTGTCTTTTTGCAGACGTTGCCCGAAGTCCTTGAGCGCGGCGCGCAAGCCGGCCTCATCCTTGGCGGCCTCAGCGATGTGAGCGAGCAAGACGCGGGCATTCAATTCGCCTAGAGGCTTGTCCTGGCGCGCGGCAACACGGCGGCGCAGATCCTCCAGGCGTCCGGTCCTGGCAGCGGCGGCGACGAGGAGTTGACCGACACTGATACTGGGTTGCGAGGGATCGTTCAGAGTCGTATCCGCGTACAGAAACACTTCGGCAGGCCGCGCCTCGGGCAGCGCCACATCGGCCAGCACCTTGTAAATGTCTTGCGCCGGCACATCGCCGCGCTGCCAGCGTGCCACCAGGGTCGCGACTCGTTGCGCCACGGTGACGCTGTGTTGCTCATTGTTGTCATTGCCGGCGGGGTTCGGGTTGCCTGCCATCATGATATAGCGGCGGCGACCGAGATTTTCGGCGCCCGATACCGGCGGCCCGCCGCGCAGGGCATCGCCAAGCGACCGCAGCGATAGTGCAAACATCTTCTGATCGGCTGCCAGCACCGCCACACGGGCGGCATTCTCGAACTGCTCGATAGTGATGGCTGGAACGAGAGAAGGTTTAGGGTTTGGGATTTGGGGTTTAGGGTTTGGGGTAGAGGGCTGGCTCGCTGGCGGAGCCGGCGGCGCATCAAGGGCGAATACGAATCCGTCTTCCCCTAAACCCCAAACCCTAAACCCTAAACCCTCTTTCGCTGGCGGCGGCAGAACAATGGAGAGCATCTCGGCCCAGCGCCGCTCCGCCGCTTGTCGGTCGCCGCGATCCAATTCGATTTGCCCCCATTCGCGAAGCATCGCCAAGGCGAAATGCGGTTCGAGTTGTCGTCGGCCCGCCTCGACGGCGCGCTGGCCCAACTTCTCTCCGACGGCCCGCAAGAGGGGACGACGCAGGCATTGCCGAGCGATCAGCCACACCCCGATTTGTTGAGCTGCCTCCGCCCGTTGACGCGCGTTGGCGCGTTGCCCTTTCGCCAACTTCTCAAGCGGCTGCGCCTCGAGTAAACGCGCCAGCTTTTCGACGGCATCGGCCAACGCTTCCGGTTTTTCATCCAGTCCCGCTTTCAATGCGGCAGCGATACGGACAGACAAGTCATCGGGATGCTCACCCAGCAGTTTTTTCAGGGCAGCCTCCGCCTCGGCGCGTAGCTCCGGTTTCGTCAGCGCGTCCTGCAGCGCTTGTTCCAACATGCTCACGAGCCGCGCGTCCGGCAACTCGCGCGGTTGCAGCAGCAGGAGCAGATCGAGTACGCATTCTCGTCGCTTTGCCGCAGACGCGAGGGGGGTTGCGTTAGCGCCCCGAGTAATGGCTTTCGAGGCGAGCGGGGTTGCGTTAGCGCCCCGAGCGCTCGTCACACTCGGGGCGCTAACGCGACCCCGCTCGTCTACGATTCGAGGCGTCAGTAGATCGCGCACTGCCTGGACCAACGTCTCCGGCTTGAGTCCCTTCACCGCCGTTGCCAGCGCTTGCTCCGCTTGCTCTTTCATCCACGGACCATTCCAGTTCACCGCCGCTTGAATCGTATCGTGGTCGTTCACCAACTCGCTGCACAATCGTAGAGCGTCCACGGAATAGCCCAACTCCGTCAGCTCGTTGGCCACCGACGAAGTGTTCGAGATGCGCTGATAGGCGAGATAGCCCGAATCGAACGTGAAGCCCGGCGAGCGCGTGCAGCGCAGCAACAAGGCCCTCGCATCCTGCTTGCGGCCCATGTCGCGGTACAACAACACGAGACGACGCAACGGGCTATAACTCATATTGATGTTCAAATCATTAATACTCTCTTCGACCGCGCCTTCGTACGTCTCCAGGGCGAGATCGCGCATCGAAGTGAAATCGGCGACCTCCTGGCCAAGAATGCAACGCGACCACAAAGGCATCGGATTCTTGCGGTCGTCGAGCAGCTCGCGCCAGCCGCGCCGCGCCTCGTCGACGTGGCCGCGCTGGAGATTGAGGATCACCAAGAGCGCCTTGCCGGCGCACCATTCCGGATGTTTGACCAGGGCTTGCTCGATATCGCGGACCAACGGCCGCAAGCGATTTTGCCGCCGTGCCGCTTCCAGTAGGCGCGTGACAACGCCGACGATTCGCCCGTCGCCCTGGTACATGATGATTTGATCGCTTCCTTGCCACGGCTCGATCGGATCATCGCCCACCGGGAGGACCGCTTGCCGGGCGTATTCGTAAATCTCGGGGGTCTGCCATATTTCGTCCTGGTAGATAAAACCCAAGAGGCGTCCGCGCTCTTGTGGAAAAGCATCCCACACCTTGCGGAACAATCGCAGCCCCTGCGCGCGAGTCCGCTCTTGTTTGAACAGCGGCTGCAACAGATTCATGAAGGAAAAGTAATTGCCGCCGGCCGCTTTGAAGTCGATCTCCTCGACGATTTGAATCAGCTCTTCGGTTTTGCGGAGGCGATCGAAGAGTTGATGAATCTCCCAATAATGGTAGGCGAAAAAGGAAGGTTCTTTGCGAATGGCGGCGCGGTAGTGATCGGCCGCAGCGGCCAGCTCGCCAATTTGCTGAAGTTGCTCGGCGAGTTGATAACGCAGCTTGCCGTCGTCGGGCCGCACTTTAGCGATGCGATCAGCGATGTCCTTGATTTTCCCTTTGTCGCCAGCCGCTTTGTAGTATTCAAGCAAGGTCTGATGCAGCTCGATCGAATTCGGCGAGCTTTTGAGCTGTGCCTCGGCCCGCTCGATGGAATCGTTGAGCTTACCGGAGCGAACGAGGACCTGGATTGCCTCGGATCGACCCTCATTATCATTGTTGTAGTAGTAATACGGCAGAAACCGGGTCGTTGGTCCTTTGCGCAGCAGCTTGCGGGCGATCTGCAAGGCCAGCTCGATTTGGTTTTGGCTCTGGTACTGGTGCATCAGCTTGACGAGGGCGGCGGTGCGATGGCCGGCCTGGCGCTGGGCGCGCTGGAGCACTTTCTCGGCGGCATCGTGCATGCCCAGGTGGTGCATCTGCGCGGCCAACTGCACTTGCGTCTCGGCATCCAGCCGCAGACCGAACAGGCGCTCCGCGGCCTGGCGGGCGCGTTCGACATTGCCGGTGCGCTCGGCCAGGCGCAGAGCGGCAATCTCGCGCTGTTGCATCGTGGTATGATCCAATGGCGTGATGCTGTCGAGGACCGCCAGCGCTTCGGCTGGTTCATTGTTGTTTTCGCGCAGCCGGGCTACTTCCAACCGCAGGTTCACATCACCAACGGCAAACTCGCTGGCCGCGTTCATCTCGGTCAATGCTTCTTCTTGCTCGCGGTTCCAATTATGCAGGGCGGCCAAGGTCAAATGCAGATAAACTTTGTCCGCGGAGGCAGCCTTCTCGAGTTCCGAGCGAAAGTGCGCGAAGAGATCGCTCAGCAAGTCGTCGCGTTTGTACAGCTCGAAGGCGTTGCGCAACAACTCGATGGCGCCGCCATCCAAATAATCGTTGGGTTGGGGGAAGTCGATCTGCACCCGCTGGCGATTGCGGCCGACATAAATCAAATAATAATTCGGATTCGTTGGCGAAAACGGCTTCGACGCCACACGGCCCACCGCTTTCTGCTGGCGGCGATTGGCCGCCAGGTACGCCCGATACAGTCGCGGAAGCGTTTCATGATTCTTGGCGTCGGCGCACGCGCGCATGGTTTCGCCCAGCGCTTCGGCGGCTTGGCGGAGCGGCGTCGCGCCGAAGCGCAAGCGCGGATTGCCGCCCCCCTGCAAACGCTCCACGCGCTCGAAGCATTTCAGGACCGTTTCTTGGTCGCCGCGCTCGGCGGCAACGGTCAGGATGTTTTGCACGATAACCAACTGCCCGCTCGACTGCGCCGTTGTCACCGCGTCGCGGTAAATCTGCTCCTCGTCCTTACTTCGCCGGGCGCGCTTCAGTTCAGTTAGTACGTTGCTCAGCACATCGGACGTTAGCCACTGCGGTTTTTCCTTTCGCAAGCGTTGAAACGCCGCCATCACGACGTCGATTTCTTCCGCAGGCAGCGCCGGCGTAGTATCTGTGGTCTTGGCTCGATTCGGACGAAAGTAGAAACGGCCTGAGTTCGTGGTGCGCGAGGCCAAGGAATGAAGGTAGGCGAACGCCGCAGCAGGATCGGGAGAACGAGCCAGCTCGCGGGCTGCCTTGTAGACCTCGCGCCAATCCAGCCGCAGCTGTTGCAGATAATACCAATCCCACCAACCGGCGGCGCCGGCGAGCGGGATCGCGTTAGCGCCCCGAGTGTTCTTCTCTCGCGTGTTCTTCTCTCGGGGCGCTGACGCGACCCCGCTCGCCTTGGCTATGGATGGTCGATGTGTCTTGAGGAAAGCCTCGCCTTGATTCTGTTTCTGGGCGTATCCCAGCAACCACGCTAGCGCTGCCATTCGTGCCTGACCGTAATCGCGCGGCATCCAAATGCGCTGCTGTTGCTGTTGCATGGTCACATAGAAAGAGTAGTTCGGATCAAGCCCGGTAAAGGCCCGAACCTGCCAGACGTTGCCCGTCCGCACTGCCAGCGGTACGTCATCGGGGTTATACGTGGTTTGATTGACGTTATTGTTTTGGGCGTTGTTGTTGCTGCTGCTCGTACTGGTGCGGGTCCATTTCTGCTTCTTTTGGTCCTTGAGGATTTCGCCTTCCTCATCGTCGTTCAGGTGTAGATCGAGTAATGCCTGGAAGCGTTGCTTGGCTTCATCTGTTTTGTTTAGCGCGCCCAGAGCAGCGCCTTCGCGGTAGAGCAATTCCCAGTCGCCGGGCTTCTGGGACAGAAGCCGCCGGGTGATGGCCAAGACTGTCTCCGGCTTATTGTTGGCGAGCACGGCGTCGATCGCCTGCAAGTTGCGATGAGGGTGCGGCTCGTCAGCGACCAGCTTGACCCAGATCGTCGCCGCCTCTTCGGACTCGCCGGATTTGACCAACAGTTGTGCCAGCCGCAGCCGGCCATCGTGATTGTTCGGCGCGGCCTGCACGAATTGCCGCTGATATTTCAGGGCCAGGGCCGTATCGCCCTCGTTCTCGGCCAACTGCGAGAGCTGCCCAAGTAACTGCGTGTCGCGCGCGTTCTCGGCAAGCAATCGTTCGAGCTGTTGCCGGGCCGTGCCCAGGTCGCCGGCCGCCTGGTACGCCTGCGCCAGGCACAAGGTCATCTCGCGCTGTTTGTCCGCTTCGCGCCGTTCACGCTCCAGGCGTTCCAACAAGCGGTCGAATTGATTGTTTTGCAGATACAGCTCCGCCAGCCGGGTGATAATCGGCAATTTGCCATCCAAATCGTTCGTTTTGTCGAAAGCGCGCCAGAACAACTCGATGGCCTCACCGGTGCGGAAGCGCTCGGCCAGCGCGTTGGCCAGTGCCAGCAATCCTTGCGGTTCCGACGGATTGGCCCGCACCGAGCGGCGGAGCGACTCCAACCCTTCCTCATTCTCACCCAGTTGAAAGCACAACTCGGCGAAGAACTTGTAGTGGTCGGGATTTCCGGGCGCGGCCGCCAACAAATCGCGGCCGGCTTGCAACGCCTCGGTGCGGCGACCCAAGCGTGCCTCCAGCTTGGCCACGGCCGTCAGATACTCGGTACGGAAACGCCGATCGAGAGCGGCCAATTTGCGATTGATGTCGGCGGCCAAGAGAAGGTTCCCGCCGCTCTCGTGAATGCGCGCTGCGGACGCGAGGATGGGGATTGATTTGCCGTCGAGCTTGATCGCCTTGCCGATCGCCTCCGTTGCCTCGGCCATCTGCCGGTTAGCCTCGTAATACCGAGCCAGCCGATGCCAGCGCTCGGCGGTGACATCCTTGCCGCCGTCCAGCTCTTTTTGGAGTTCGACGGTTCGCGTGGTCAGCGTGTCGGTGGCCTGGTAAACCTTGAGCTGTGCTTGCAGGACGGATTCGGCCTCTTCGGCATTGCTGGCTAGCTTGGCGGCGGCATCGATTTGGGCCAGGGCATCGTCGTTGCGCTCGTCCAGATGCAGCAGCTCGGCGTAGCGCAGCCGTAGATTAAAATCATCCTTGTCCAGCCCCACGGCGTCGACGAAGGCGGCGACCGCTTCCTTTCGATAGCCGAAGCCGTTGAGCACTTCGCCGAGGCGAGCCAGGTTCTTGGCGTTGCGATTCGATCCTTCCGCCATCGGACGCCAGGCTGTCAGCGCTTCTGCGGGGCGTTTCAAGCTGTGATAGAATTCGCCGAGATACTCGCGATACTGCGGCGACTCCGGAGCCAACTCGATGGCTTTCTTGTAGAGAGCGATGGCCTCATCGGTCATACCGGCGCCGCGCACGAGATCGGCCACCTGTGCCGTGACCACGGGGTCTTTCGGCTTTTTCTCCAGCAGACGTTTCCACACGTCATAGGCAGCCTGTTTGCGCTCCGCCTCCTGGCGCGAGCGATCGCGAAGCAGGATTTTGCCCCATTCGCGCAGCGTATCGGGGTTGTTCGGATCGGCCTTGTCCATCGCCTCGTACTGAGCGGCGGCTTCGCCGAATTTTTGCTCGAAGATCAGTTGCTCGATGAGTGCTTGGCGCAGTTGCCGGCGGGAGGGCGCCTTCGCGATGCCTTTCTCCAACCACGACCGTGCCTCGGGCATCCGGCCCTGGTTGGACAACGCGTGCGCCAGCCGGGCAATGGCGTCGATGTCGCTGGGGTGCTTTTCCACCCATCCCTGGTAGTATTTGGCCAACCCGGCCTGGTCGTCGTTGCGCAGGAAGACGTCTTCGATCTTGTGTCGGACTTCGCGGTGCAGCCAGCTATCGGGATTCAACTCGCCCAAAAGAGTCTCAAAGTCGCTCAATGCCTTGGCCGTCTGCCGCAGACGGACCTTCAGCTCGGCGGCCTCCATGCGGAACGTGGCTTTCTGATAGGGATCGCGCGCCTCGCGCGCCAGTTTCTCGTAACGTGGCAGCGCCTGATCGAATTGCCCTTCCTCGGCCAGCGTTGAAGCGATCTGCTCCTGCACCCGAGCATCATCGGGGAAAAGCTGTTCCAATCGCGACCAGACGGTCAAAGCCTTATCGCTCCGCTGCGCCCGTTGGTAGACGCGACCCAGCGCTTGAAAGATGTCGAGCAAGTCGGTGCGTCCGGGCTTGCGCGCGATGGCGCGCTCGAAAGCCTCCGCGGCCGCATCGGGCTGGCCAACCATCACTAGCGATTGGCCAAGATAGTACGACGCCAGGGCGCTCTGTGGCAGACGTTTCTCCGCCTGGCGAAAAGCGGCCACCGCCTCGGCATCTTTTCCGCGCTGCGACTCCAGCAGGCCAACGACCATTGAGGCGATGCCGTCCGCCGTGTCCTTGTTGGCGCGTTCACGATACGTTCGGATGAGTTGCTCGAGACTACCGCGCTCGACGTGATAGCCATAGATGCGGTCCAGGGCGGTACCGCGCCGTGGGTTTCTCTCCAGTACGGTAAGGAAACGCTTGATAATCTGTGCTTCGCGTTGTTCCTCGGGCGTGAGCTGTGTCTGCTTCTCCTCCGCTCTTGTTCCACCGCTCCGTGTGAGAACGAGAAAGCTTGCCAACAGAACCACGAGCGCGAGTGCCAATGCAGCCTTGCCGTGACGTGTCATGATGCGGTTCCCTCTGGGTGTGGGTTTGCGCGATCGTCTCGTTTCTCGGTTAGCGACGTTTCGCAGAAGCGTCTTCTAGGGCGACGCTTGTCCGAAACGTCGCTAACAAACTATCTATTGAACTTGAACGATTATTTTCGTTTTTTGTTTGACATCAGACAAGCTGTCTTCTATTTTAAAATTCACTTTTCAGAATTCGTCTCATTAGGGCTGAGAAGCCGAGGGAGCGTGGCAGCATGAGCGATAGCGAAGCGATTCGAGAACAGCTCGGTCAGTTCCGTGCGGATTTTCAGCGGCTGCGCGCGGAAATCGCCAAGGTGATCGTAGGGCAAGACGAAATAGTCGAGGGAACGCTAACAGCCCTGATCGCGGGCGGCCACGTTCTTCTGGAAGGCGTGCCGGGGCTGGGCAAGACTTTGCTGGTGCGGACGTTGGCCGAGGCGTTGCATCTCAAGTTTCAGCGCATTCAATTCACACCCGACCTCATGCCGGCGGACCTGATCGGCACGAACATCGTGCTGGAGACGCCGGATGGCGCTCGGCGTTTCGAATTTCAGCGAGGCCCCGTCTTTGCCAACATCCTCCTGGCCGATGAGATCAACCGGGCCACGCCGAAGACGCAATCGGCCCTCCTGGAAGCCATGCAGGAGCATAACGTCACCGTAGCCGGACAAACGTATCCGCTACCCGAACCGTTCTTTGTCATGGCGACCCAGAACCCGCTGGAAATGGAGGGCACTTATCCGCTGCCCGAAGCACAGCTCGATCGCTTCTTCTTCAAGTTGCTGGTTAAATACCCCCGCTTCGCCGACATCGAAACGATCCTCGACCGCACCACGGAAGCGGACAAGCCCCGCGTCGAGCCGATTTTCGACGGCCAACGTATTCTCGCCCTTTCGCATTTGGCCCGCCAGATCCCGATTGCCGCCGAGGTGCGCCGCTACGGTATCGCTATCGTGATGGCCACGCACCCGGACAACGAGATGGCCGCACCGATGACCCGGCAGTACGTCCGCTACGGAAGCAGTCCGCGCGGCGCCCAGGCAATCATCTTGGCCGCCAAGCTGCGAGCCATCCTCGACAACCGCTATCACGTGGCTCGCGAAGACATCCGCGCCGTCGCTCCGGCCGCCCTGCGGCATCGCCTCATCCTCAACTTCGAGGGACAGGCCGAGAATATCCAATCCGATGAAGTGATCGCCAACGTGCTCGAGACGGTGCAAGAGCCGGCGATGGTAGCGTGAAGATAGGGTTTAGGTTCAGGGTTTAGGGGTTAGCGTGAAGGCCAGAGACGGCGTTTCGAGCTTGGCAGTTCACCTAAACCTCAAACTTCCAACCCTAAACCCTAAACTCTAAACCCTAAACCCTAAACCCTATGCCCCTATTCGACTCCGATTTCCTGAAGAAGCTCGAGTACCTGTCGCTGGTATCCAAGCGCCTCTTTCGCGGCTCGCTGTTGGCCCAGCGGCGGACCATGCAACTTGGCGGCGGCATCGAGTTCGCCGACCACCGCGAATATACACCCGGAGACGACTTCCGCTATCTCGACTGGAACCTGTATGCGCGCCACGATGCGCTTCTGCTCAAACGATTTCAGGAAGAGGAGGATCTGCACGTTTATCTGCTACTCGACTGCTCGCGCAGCATGAACTTCGGCACGCCGTCCAAGTTCGACTTCGCCAGGCAAGTGACGGCGGCACTAGCCTACATCGCCTTGGCCGATCTCGATCGCATCGCCGTTATCGCCTTCGCCGACGATATTCTCGCCGACTTTCCGCTGACGCGCGGCAAAGGGCGCATCCTGGCGCTGTTGAGTTTTTTGGAAAACCTTCAGCCGCAAGGCGCCGACACCAACCTGGCGCGCGTGGCCAGCGGTTTTGTCCACCGCAACCAGCGGCGCGGTTTGGCCATCGTCGTTAGCGATCTGTACGACCCCAACGGATTCGAGCGCGGCTTGGATTTGCTGCGACATCGCCGCTATGAGCCGCACATCGTCCAGATCTACGACCGCCGCGAGGCTGACCCCGTCAACATGCTCGGCGACCTGGAACTGTACGACATCGAGACGACGCAAGGACGCAAGGTTACGGTGACGGAAAAGAACCTTCGCCAATACCGCAAACTGTTTGAGGCGTTCCAAAAATCTGTCGAGCGCTACGGCAATCAGTACGGACTCGGCTGTACACGGACCTCAACGGAAGTGCCATTTGACGAATTGATTCTCAAAATGATGCGCGTTGCCGGCGCGGTGAGATGAGGGTTTGGGGTTTAGGGTTTAGGGTGAAGAGCATCACATCCTAAAACCTGAATCTCCTAACTCCGAACCCTAAACCCCAAACCCTAAACCCTAAACCCTAAACCCTAAACCCTACCATGAACCTCGCCAATCCGATGGGATTAATCTGGGCGAGTCTCGCCATACCAATTGTGATCTTCTACATCCTGAAGATCCGTCTGCGCCGCGTGCCGGTGTCCACGGTCCTTTTTTGGCGGCAAATTTTCGAGGAAAAAAAGCCGCGCTCCTTATGGCAGCGCCTGCGCCATCTCCTGTCGCTCCTGGTACAGTTGGCCTTATTGGCTCTGCTGGTCGGAGCGTTGGTCCAGCCGTTCTTCTCCTGGGAGATTGATGCGGCGCGGCGTGTCGTGCTGGTGATCGATAATTCCGCCAGCATGAAAGCTGCCGATGTCGAACCGAGCCGTTTGGTGCGGGCGAAGGAATTGGGGCAGCGAGTCATCGATGGCTTGCGCTCCCGCGATGAAATGGCCATCATCGCCGCCGGCACTCAACCACAAGTGATCTGCGGGTTGACCGGACATCAACGCACGCTGCACGAGCACCTCGAGGCTGTGCCTGCAAGCGATGGGCCGACTCGCCTCGCGGAATCCGTCGCCCTGGCCCGCCGGCTCATCAACGATGATAATGGCGAACAGAAACATGTTCAGATCATCGTCCTTACCGACGGTTGCGCCAAGAATATCGAGGACATCGCCAGGAAGGAGCATGTGCGGGTTGTCGGCGTCGGTCAGCGCACGGGCAATGTCGCCATCACCGCCTTCCAGGCACGCCGCAGTCTGCTCGATCCCATCGGTTATGAAATTCTTGCCGAAGTCGTCAATCATTCGGACGAAGAAGTGGAATGCCGCTTCGAGATCAGCCTGAACGGCGACCTCGTCGATGTGGCGCCGCTCAAGCTCGCCGCCAACGAAAAGTGGAGCAAAGTCCTGGAAAAAACGTCCGCCGGCGGGGGCTTACTGACCGCTCGGATCGATCGGGAGGACGCGCTAGCCGCGGACAATCAGGCCGTCGCTCTGCTGCCTCACCGCGAATTCCAGCCGGTCACGCTGGTGAGCGCGACAGGGGATCTGTTCATCGAAAAGGTGCTAGAGGCGCACGCGTTGGTTCAATTAAGCGTGGTTCGCAAACCTCCGGCCAAAGTACCGGCCGGCGCGGTCATGGTCTATCATCACCAGATTCCCAATCCGCTACCGCCCGGCAACGCACTCGTGATCGATCCGGATGTTGGCTGCGACCTGTGGGAAGTAGGCGAAAAGCTACAAAGCCCGTTGGTGACGAAGCAGGACCGCGATTCACCCTTGATGGCGCACATCCGGCTTGACAACGTGCTCATGCCGGAGGCCCGCAAATTGACGTTCACGCCGGCGGCCGGCAAGCCGCAGATCCTCGCCGCTGCCTTGACGGGCGAGCCGCTCCTTGTTGCCCTGGACCGGCCGGAAGGAAAGGTGCTCATCCTTACGGTGAATCTCGAAAAGGGCGATCTTCCGTTGCGCACGGCGTTCCCGATCCTTGTCACCAACACGCTGGGCTGGTTCGCGGGCGGTCGGGGCGAACTGCGTGAAGCATTGGCAGCGGGTTCAATAACGGAGGTGGCGCTGCCGCAGACGACCGAGACTCAGTACCTGCTGCGCGGGCCGGACGGCCAAACGCGCAAGCTGCCGCCCGGCGTCACTCGGACGACGGTTGGACCCCTGGACCAATGCGGCGTGTGGAGCATCGTGGCCGATACGCCCGGCGCTGCCCCGGTCCAGGAGATCGCCAGCAATCTTGCCAGCCGCGAGGAGAGCGATCTACGGCCGCCGGAATCGCTGCCTTCCTTGGGCGAGGAGCCGGCGCGGGCGCTGGGCTTCACAGGCCGGCCGATCTGGTTCTACTTGCTGGCTGCTGCTTGGCTGTTGGCTGGATTGGAATGGTACCTGTATCAGCGACGCTGGATCAGTTAGGAATGGAGTTGCCAGCCCGCAGCGCCAGCAAGGGCGACCCTTGCTGGCGCTGCGGGCTGGTAGGAAACAAGCCATGTTTGAGTTAACGCATCCGTTGTTCCTGCTCGGACTCTTTGTCCTGCCGGTCTTGGCGTGGTACTTCTATCGAAGCCTCGTCGATTTCGCGCGCTGGCAGCAAATCCTGTCGCTGATCTGCCGAACGCTGATCGTGATACTGTTAGTGTTGAGCCTGGCTGGCTTGACCCTGCTGCAACCGACGCGGCAGCAGTTCGTGGTCTTCGCGGTTGACGAAAGCCTCAGCGTTGGCGAAGAGGGACAGCAACGGGTGCGGGAATATCTTGATCGTGCCTTGCCGAATGTGGGGGAGCATCGTGTCGCATTTCTTTCCTTCGCGGCCAAGCCGGGACAGGTCCGCGGCCAGCGCGACCAAGCCGAGCCGATCGACGAGAAGGGGCGCCAGGGCACCGACATCGCCTCGGCCCTCGAAGTGGCGGCGGCGGCCATTCCGCCGTCTTACGTTCCCCACATCGTTCTTCTCAGCGACGGCAATCAGACCAAGGGCGACGCCCTGAAGGCTAGTCTGCGCGGCGGCGTGCCCATCTCGACGGTGCCACTGTCCACGCGCTCCGATCCGGAAGTCCAGGTATCCAACGTGCAAGTACCGGCCCAGGTCCGCGAGGGCGAGCCGTTCTACGTCGAGGTCGTCATCGACTCCAATCACGACGACCAGGGCACCATCCAGGTGTTTCGCGGAGACCACAAAGTCGTCAGCGAGCAAAAGAAGATCAAAAAAGGTGAGAATCGCTTCCGCTTCCGTCAATCGCTTACCACGGAGAGACTCGCCCAGTTCAGCGTGCGCATCGAAGGATTCAGCGACCGCTTGCAAGACAACAACATGGCCTCGGGGCTGGTCTTCAGCTCCGGCAAACCGCATGTCTTGTTGATCGAAAGTGATCCCAAACTCGGCAAATCGCTGGCCTGGGCGATGGAGCAGGAAGGCATTCTCGTGGACATCCGCCCGCCGCAGGGCATGCCCGATTCGCTGGCCGATCTGCAAAACTACGAGTTGTTGATGCTCTCCAACGTGCCGGCCACGTCCCTGAGCCAGCGGCAGATGGAAGTCGTGGAAAAATACGTTCAGGAACTCGGCGGCGGATTCATCATGTTGGGCGGCGACCAGTCGTTCGGTCTGGGCGGCTACTACAGGACCACCATTGAAAACATCCTGCCGGTCCGCAGCAATTTCGAGAAGGAGAAGGAGAAACCGAGCCTGGCGATGGTGTTGGTCATCGACAAGTCCGGCTCGATGGGCGGGGAGAAGATCGAATTGGCCAAGAAAGCGGCCGCAAGCGCGGTGGAGCTGCTTGGACCTAAGGACAAAATCGGCGTCATCGCCTTCGAGGGCGAGACATTCTGGGTCAGCGATGTGCAACCGGCATCGAACAAAAGCAGCGTCATCGACAAGATCAGCGCCATCGAAGCGGGCGGCGGCACGGTGATGGCCCCGGCGATGGAAGCCGCCTACGAGGCGCTCCAGAACACGACGGCCAAGCTCAAACACGTGATCATCCTGACCGACGGCATCTCCGCTCCCGGTGACTTCGAGGGCATCACGATGAACATGGCCAACGCCAAGATCACCGTGACCACCGTTGGCGTCGGCGAGGACGCGGACAAAAAGCTGCTCGAAGAGATCGCCCACCTGGGCAACGGCCGCTATTACTACACCGACGATCCCTCCTCGGTACCGCAGATTTTCGCCAAGGAAACCGTGACGGCCAGCAAGGCGGCGATCAACGAGCAGCCGTTCATACCCCAGGTGATTCGACCGACCCAGGTGCTATCCGGCATCGACCTGGCCAACGCTCCGTTTCTGCTCGGCTACGTGACGACTCGCCCCAAGCCGACGTGTGAATTCATCCTGGCCACCGAAAAGGGCGATCCTCTTCTGGCCTGGTGGCGTCATGGCCTGGGCATGTCGGCAGCCTTCACGTCCGACGCCAAGAGCCGCTGGGCCGCCGAGTGGCTGAGCTGGCCCGGCTACAGCAAGTTCTGGGCGCAGCTAGTGCGGCACGTTATGCGCAAGAGCGAGGCCAAGGGTGTCGTTGTTCAGGTGGACCAGAAAGAGCGCAAGTCCACGGTGACTCTCGACGCTGTCAACGCCGCCGGCAAATACCTCAATCAGGCCGATACGGAATTGACCGTCATCGACCCGCAGTTGCGCAACAACAAACTGGTGATGGCCCAGACCGCGCCGGGACGTTACGTTGCGGAATTCGATACGCCGCAGTCGGGCGCCTACCATCTGGAAATGGTGCAAAAGCAACAGGGACAGACTTTGTCGCAGCAGTCGCGCGGCTTGGTGGTTGGCTACGACGATGAGTTTCGTCTGCGGCCCACGAATGAAGAACTTCTTCAAGCGATCGCGCGTGTCTCGGGAGGCACGTACAATCCCGAGCCGGAAGCGGTATTCGCCGACATCGGCCGGACAACGCCGCGCGCGACGCCTTTGTGGATGTATTTGGTCGTGGCCGCGGCGCTTCTGTTCCTGGCGGACGTGGCGCTGCGGCGCATCGATTTTGCCTTGCTATTTCAGCGCATGGGCATCAAGCAACACGCTTCTTCTGTTGCCCCGGCGCAAGTTCGGAGTTAGGATCGGAAGTAGTAATTCCAGACCCCCTAGGGAGGGAACACGTCATGCAAGAATCGGTGTATGAAGTGTTGGCATCCGTGTGGCGCCGCCAGCGGGCGGTCTTCATTCTGCGCTTGACGATGTACGGACTTGTCGCCGGCTCGCTGGCCGGCTTGATCTTCGCATTCATCGCCTGGCGCTATGGCAGCCCTTTGCCAGTGGGCTTGACCGTGGCCTTGGTGGCGGCGAGCGGACCGACCTTGGCACTCGTGTTCGCGCTGGCGGGACTGCTTTGGCGGCGCGGAATTCATGATGCCGCCCTGGCCGTGGATCGCCATTATCAACTCAAGGACCGATCCGCCACGGCGCTGGAGTTCCTGAACAAATCCGCTCCCACGCCGCTACAAATGCTGCAAATCGCCGATGCCGCCGAGCATCTCCAGCACGTCGATCCGCGGCAAGTGGCACCGCTACGCCGGCCTCGGTCGTTGCCCTACGCGCTTGGCCTATGGGTCGCCGCAGCAGCCGTCGCGGTACTCATGTGGGCGTTCCCCTTCGGCACACCGTCCGTCGAAGCCGGTCCCGCACCGGCCCCGCCGCAAATCGTGGCGGAGGCGGAACGTCTCCAGGAATCGCTGCAAGATCTGGAGGAAGCCGCCCGTCAGGACGACAACAAGGAGCTGGAGAAACTGGTCGAAGAGTTGCGCAAGAAACTCGACGAGATGAAGCAGCCCGGCGTCGATGAGCGCGAGGCGTTGGCCAAGCTATCCGAAATGGAAGCGGCCATCCAGGCCCAGCAAGCCCAATACAACACCGCAGTGGTGGATGGCCAAATGCAATCGCTCGGCGCGGCCATGAGCGCCGCCGTCGCCCTCGAAGGGGCCGGCAAAGCTCTGCAAGAAAACAAGCTCGACAAGGCCGCCAAAGAACTGGAACAACTCGAAGATCCGCAGCTCGATCGCAAGGAGCAAAAAGTCGTTGAGGAGAAACTCAAGCAGGTGGCCAAGGAAATGGGCGATGTCGGCTTGGGCCAGCTTAGCGGAGCTGTGTCCGATTTCGCCGACAGTCTGAAGGGCGGTAAGAGCAAGGGCAAAAAAGCCACGAAAGTGCTGGCCCGCGAGGTCAAGAACCAGGCCCGCCGCAAGCGGATCAACGATCTGCTCAACAGCGAGTTGGATAATCTCAAGGAAGGAAAATGTAACTGCCAAGCCAACAGCCTGGTCAAGGGAAAGAGGCCCTACAAATCGACCAGTCCTTCTTCGAGCTTCGGGGCCGAGACGAGCGGGAACGTGCAAGGCGAGAAGACCAAGCTGCTCGGCCAAGACAATCAAGTCACCATAACCGGCACGCCCGGCGAAGGTCCGTCGGACGTGGAGACGACCGCTTCTCCCGAAGCGCGGCAGAAAGCTCGCCGCGGCTACAAAGAAGCCTACCAAAAATATCGCAAGATGTCGGATGCCGTGCTCGACAGCGAGCCGATTCCACTCGGCCACCGTCAGACCATCCGTCGCTACTTCGAGCTGATTCGGCCAACGAACAATGACATGAACGACAAGAAAGACAGCAATCGGTGAACGGCGCTGAGTGCAGCCGATGAATGCTCGTCCGGTTTCAGGTTGAGGGCGCTGCCGAGTCCCAAGCAGCGCACTCAACTTATTGAAACGAACTCTTTTCCCGGCTCCAAGCGATGAACGCGGCCAAGCTGAAAACGATGACAGCGCTGGTTGTGGCGCTTGGCCTGTTCGCTGCCTGCGCAGGCGTGACCGCCTCGCATTTCTTGGCCATGAAACCGCCGGAGGCCGAGAGCGCCGTCCACACACCACCGGACAAGCCGGCTCCATCGAAATTGGAACGCACCAACCTGTAACGGAGTTATTTATTCGGGAAAATCTTGCTCGAAGTCGGGAAATTCCGTGAAGGGTTCGCGCTTCTCGGGCTTGCTTTTCGGCGTCGCCAGCGAGCGCAGGGCGGAGAGATCGGCGCCATAGTCCTTTAGGCTGTCGTCTGGACGGAAAGCGGCCGGGAGGAGTTGGGTAAAGACGGCATCGACCGGAGGTGGGCTGGGGAGTTTGACGCTGTATTTGCTGCTCGTTTCTCCGCTCACGTCTCTCTGCCACGTCTCATGGCTCGACGTCGAAGGCCATTTCATCATGGAATCAATCGCCTGCTGCTCAAGCAGGGCCGTGAAATTGCCGTAGGCATTCGTTCCCGTGCTCTCCCAGGACATCTTGTCGCGGAGACTCTTCTCCTCTGCCTCTGGTCCTTCCAGTCGGACGAGCGCTCGATCGCGGGCAGGCAGAAAGAGACAATCGGACGGCTCACAGCGCAACTTCGGAAGTCCCTTGACATCCTTGTCCGCATGCAAGCGGATAAGGTTCTCTCCCAGGTAGGTCGTCACCTTGCGGAGGCGTAGAGTGAGCGGAGCGAGTGAGGAGGGCTGGTCATCTTTTTCTCCTTGCTTGTTCGATTCGATGTTGAGCAGGGAGCCGCTCAAGGCGATGACGCTGTTTTCAATCGCCACCTCAGCGGAATGGCCGTCTTGCATCCACAGGAAGTCGCCCTGGCCGCGGATCAAGCAATTCTCCACAAGCAGACGCGGCCTTTTCGTTGAGGAGGCTGCTTTCGCCATCCGCTTCTGGGGCAGCACGGCCAGGGCAGCCTTGCGGCTGGAGCGTTCGAGTGTAACCACGCAATTCTTGAGAACGCATTCGCCATCGCCGAAGAAGGAGAAGACGGCGCACCAATCATCGTCGCCGCGCGGCCGCAGCCGAATCTTTAGCCCCTCCAGCCGAAGCTTCCCGTTGCAGACCGCGAACAGCGCCGGGACATTGCCCTGCTCCTCTTCGTTGATCGTCAGAATGGGATCGAAACCCGGATCGGCACGGATGGTAAGGTCCGTCAATTTCTGATCGCTCAAGAGACGCGGATCGAGTTTGATTTCGCCGTCGATCTGGAGGCGGATGGTATCGCCGGGCTGGGCATCGAGCAGGGCATGCTCGAGTGTGCGATATAGCCGTTTCTCTTCATCGGCTTTTTTCTTCGTTTGCACTACCAAGTCGGGTCGAGATGCGACCTCCGGAGCTTTTTTCAACTCAGGGAGCTTGTCCACATAAGAGAAGGCCAACACGCGCTCCGCGCCGATGAGTTTGCCGTTGGCCTTCTCATGGCTGGGTAGTCGCAGTTCGGGCAGGCTCGGATTTACCTCGAAAGCGGTTTGGACGTTCAGTTGTTTCAAGGGGACGAGCGGTTCCGCATCCTTCCAAGGGGACGTTTCGAGGATCTCGCTGTTTTGGATCTTCAGCTCATCACGGAGGGACTGCATCATCTCCTCCGCCGCGTCGGCGATGACGAGATAATTCTCGAACTTATGGTAGCGATTCTCCAGCCCTCGATAATCGAACTGCCCCTGACTCGACGCCCTGCGCACCAGCACCGCGCCTTTGTCCTCGCTCATGCCCATCATGGTGGGATCGCCCACATTCGAGAAAAGCGAGTAATTGGCTACGATTTGGGCATCGGCGCCGTCGGCGAGGTCGTAGATCGTAGAGAGGTTGGCTGCCAGCACCGAGCAATGAGTCAGTCGAAGCGGACTGCTATCTCCGGTCGCGGCGCCCTCCAGTCGAAACACGGCAGCATGAGGTCCAAAGAGGCAGTTGTTGGCTTCGATGCGGACCGGGCCGCGTCGCGTGATGGCATCTTGTCCGCCCGCGGCAGCCCCCGAAAATACCATGTCTTTCCCCGCGTCTGGGGTCTTGGTCCCCATCGAACCGAAGCCCAGAAAACATGATCCCGTCACATTCAGCGAGGATTGATTCGAAGATTCGGCGAGAATGGAAGCCATTCGGCTGTCCTTCGCCTTCTCTCTCTCGTTGCACGGATTCGCCTGGATGAACTCGCAGTTACGGATGTTGACTTCGGGTGTATTGCGGAGCCAGAGGATCGTCATTGGCACGCTCGCCCCGGCTTGATTGAGAACGAAGCGAATGTTCTCGATCGTGCAACTCTTGCTCTCGATGGTTAACGATGCCTGAAACGTTCCCCCTCTTCCCGGCTCACGAGCGCGATACTGGTCGCGGATGGTAGGCCGTTGGCCGCGCTTGCGCGGCCGAATCGTCACGACAGGATTGGAAATGACGATGTCCGGCGCCTTGTCGTCGCCGGTACTCAGCGTGAGATCGTCCAGCTCAAAAATGATTGCGGGCGCCTTCTTGTTCTTTTGCGCAAATTCCGCCAGCGCGGCGGCAGTCGGTTTTTCCTCGCTGAACGTGGGGATATCGTCGGTTTGCTCCAAGATTTTCTTGGGGGGCGTGTTCTCCGCCGTGCTCACGGCCGTCGAGGACGCCTGCTGGGGCCTGGGCGATTCCTTATCGGCGTTTGCTACCCGGGAATCGATCAGGGGATTCAGCGCCGGTTGCGGATTCGGCCCGGAAGCCAGATCGATGAGGAAGATAAGCCCGACGAGGATAATGGCGGCAACCGCAGCGAGGACCAGGGGCCGACCCGCGGGCGGACTTGGCAACGCCGCCTCGACAGCCAACACGCCCTCGGGCACCTCGGCGGTCGCGTCCAGCTTCCGGGCCGCCAGGTACAGATGATGCACCAGATGTTCCGGCGTCTGATAGCGGTCCTTGGGGTGCTTGGCCATCATGCGATCGAGAATGACGGCCACCTCGTCGGGCAAGTCCGGCACGAATTGGCGCGGGTCGGTTGGTTTGACGTGCTGATGATGATGCAGTTTCTTCGCGGCGGTGCCCTCCGGCACGGGCGCTTGACCCGTGAGCATGTGATAAAGAGTGCAGCCTAGCGAGTAAATATCGCTACGCACATCGGCATCGCGCGGCTCCAGCGCCTGCTCCGGCGAAATATAGTCGAACGTGCCCAACGTCACGCCGGATTGCGTCAGCCCCATGTCGTGCTGCGGTTCGAGGCTGCGCGCCAGCCCCATATCGACGAGCTTGGCCCGGCCATTCGGCGTGATAATGATGTTGGACGGTTTGATGTCGCGATGAACGACGCCGCGCCGAGCTGCATGAGCCAGGCCGGCCGCCACTTGCAGCATGTAGTGCAGCGCCTCGCCGACCGGCAATCGGCCTCTTTTTTCCAGGATGGTGCGCAGATTGTCGCCTTCCACGAATTCGAAAGCGATGAAGTGCAGCCGCTGATCCTCGCCGCAGAAGAAAACCCGCGCGATGTTCTCATGATCAAGCCGAGCGGCGCTGCGTGCTTCTTGATGAAAGCGGCGAACGTTCTCCGGATCGGCCGCCATCTCCGGCGGCAAAATTTTGAGTGCCACCAGCCGATCGAGCTGCGTATCGCGAGCGCGCAACACCGCGGCCATGCCGCCAACGCCAATGGGTTCGATCAGCTCGAAATGCGCCAGACGCCGTCCCCGCAGTCCGCCGACCGCTTGATCCTCGGTGCGAATGCCGGTTTGCTGCGGCAACGTCTTGGAAATCACCGTCGGCGCATCATCGGTCGGCTCGGCGGAGCCATTAAACAGATTGACAACAATTTCGTCGCCAGTGGTGGGGAGCGGCTCGCCCGATGGTTGGGGCGTGGGATTTTTCTGGAGGGCGTCGCCGAGAGCATCGGACATGACATCAGTACGGGGAAATCCCGCCCCTCCTGAATGGATGCGATCCTGGTCCCAAGCGGCACCTTGGTCCGCACGTCTAGCTTCAATGGTCCACGATGCGAAAACCGTACTTCTATCGCAAACGGCTCCCCACACTCAACATGAGACACTTAAAACTATACCGACTTGGAACAAGTGCTGTCAATCGTGCGACGCTTGCGTGACATTCGGACGCCTGCCTCCGTCGTCGGGTCACATCGCCACATCGCCACATTGCCACCATGCTTGGGAATCCGGTGCCAAATCGTGCCAGGTAGCGACAACTGGCACGACTTGGCATGATTTTTCATTGCCACATCGCCAGCGGTGGCGGACAGACGGCAAAGTACATCGTGCGCTTGCGTTCGGGGAGATGTGTCGAAGTGTATGAACGCCTCGATTCACTCCAACCGAGACGTTCACACGCTGGCTCGACAGTTAAATGTTAAATGTCGCCTCCTTCATTGATCGCGCTGTAGACGTTATTGGCCTCCTTGCGCAAGGTATCGTCGCCGTTGTAAAGCAGGCCACCGATCGCCTGGGCATCGGTCGCCTTTAGCAGGTTGAGCACGGTCAGCACGCTGTTGTTCGCCACGCCAAAGGCAGCGCCATTCGAGCCGACGTTGACCGTCGCCGTGCCGAGACCGTTGCCGCTGACGATGAAGCCGTAATTGGCGGCCACACCGGTGTTGTCGAGTGTGGCATTCGTGGCATAGACCGACAGGGCCGTCGCGAGCAGCTGAGCGTCCAGCTTCGCGCCCTTGAGCACGAAGTCCTGCTGGAACCGGGTCGTCACTTCCGTGTTACTGAAATAGGAGCCGTCCGTATGGATCAACGCATTGCTGCCGGCATCGACGCCGAAGATGTGCGGCAACGTGGCCGCTAGCCAGGCGGCAAGCTGAGTGGACGCTGGCCCGCCGTTGAAGCTGTTGATGAGTGACTGGCCGTTCTTGTTGTTCCAGAATCCGATACTGGCGGTCTGGCCTTTTTGGACCGAGCCAGTCGCTTGTGGCTGCTCACCGAAGTTATAGTTCAGGCCGTTGAGACCGCTAGCGTCTTGAGCCAGCGAGACGAGGAATTTGTCCGTGGCGGTAAGGCTGCCGCCGGCCGTGCCGACCGTATCGATGCCCTGAAGGTAGCCGCCCGGCTGAGTCTCGGTGATGTAGTATGTTCCGGGCAGCAGGTTGCTAAAAACGTAAGCTCCGTCGCTATCCGTCGTCGCGGACATGCTTACGGCATTGCCCAGAAAATCGGTGCCCGTCAGCGCGACCGCCACCCCAGAGATCCCTTCCTCGCCGAAATCAACTTGGCCGTTGTCGTTGAAGTCCTCAAAGACGATCCCGGACAAACTGTCCGGAGCGAGCGAAACGCCGTTGACCGAGAAAGAATCGCCGAATGCAGAGACGGCGGTGGAAGTAGCGTTCTGAACGAAGGAACCGCTGCCATTGATATTCAGCGTGTTCCCACCGGGACTTGCCGACGTGCCAAGGTCCAGGCTGCCGCCGGTGATTTGGATGGCAGCTTGTTCGTAGCCTGTACTCTCCTGGATCACATCGTTTCGCAGTGTAAGATGCCCTCCGTTGACCAGGACGGCGGGAGCGTTCCCGGACTCGGTGAAGGTCACATCCGAAACGATGACGTTACCCGAGTTGACCACCAGCGCGGGCACATCCGGGTCAAGCGTCGTACCCGCCGGCGTGAGGACGCCGTTGATGTACAAAGTCAGGCTCGCGGGCGCGTTCACCGTTACACTGCCGATCTTGCCCGAAAGCTGTAGGTTCAGCGTCGCCGCCGGAGTTTGGTCAGCCGACAGCGCGTTCACGACAGTAAGGACGTTCTGAGCATCATCGTTGGTTGTCGCGACGAGAGTGACCGTTCCGCCGGGCGAGAGCACCGACTGGAGGTTGTCGGAAGTCAACGCATTGATCTGGACCGGAGCGCAGCTGGCCGGGACGCTCGTGCCGCCGTCCTTATCGGTGGCAGTTACTGTCGGAGTGTAGATCCCGGCCGCAGAGTAGGTGTGATCGACCTGCAAGCCATCTGGGCCGGTGACGGACTGGATCGGCGTGCCGTCTCCCCAGTTGACCTGGTAAGTGAAGCCCGCCGCTTGATCGTCCGGTGAGGGATCACTGGCGCCGAGCGTGAATGTGAGCGACTGATCAGTGACGCCGTTGCCCGGCCCAGTGATGCTGGCCGTCGGTGGCACGTTGCTGACTGAAAAAGAGCTGCTGACCGAAGAGGAACCGCCATCTTTGTCGGTGACCGTGAGCGTCACGACATAGGAGCCATCGTCCGAGAGAAGGAGTGAATAGTCCGCACCCGAAGCGGTTTGGTAGGCCACTCCGTTCCTGGTAACCGTCCAGGAGTAGGTGAGGCTCTGGGAGTCCACCGGACTCGGATCGTAACCGGAACCCTGCAGGGAGATAGTTTCGCCCTCGTGGAAGGAGCTGGGCGGGGCGAGGAAGCGGGCCAGTTCCAGGTTTCCATTCCAGGAGGAATCCGGCAGCTGGGTATACGAAGCACCTACCACCACGATGTTGCCGTCGGGTTGAAGTAAGACATTCGACAACCAGGAATCGACGCCCTGGTCGAACTGGAGCATGGCCTGACCGTCTCCGTTGTTCCCGAAAGTAAGATCGGGAGTGAGGTCGGGATTTAGCCGGGTTACGACGAGCGCTCCGGCTGGCGTCTGAGGTGGATCCAAGCTCTCGTATCCTCCGATCAACAACTTGCCGTCAGGCTGACAGGCGAGCGCATAACTGGAAATGCTGCCCGAATTATTAAAGCTCGGGACATCGCTGTCCAGCGCACCGTCGGCAGCGAAACGGACCAAACTACCCTCGCTGCCCAGCAGGACGATCTTGCCATCTGGTTGCACGGCCATCGCGTTTATCGACTCACTAGGATCCTGCAGCCCCCCCGGAGTGATCGCCCAGCCGTGTTGCTGGAACGTGGGATCAACGCCGTCAGGACCGACGAACGAAGTGTCCAGGATTCCGTTGCTGTCGAACCGGGCTACTGCGAAGGGGCCCCCGAAATCCGAGCCTCCTGGGATATACCCCTCCTTCGATTCATCGATAAGAGCACCGACCAGAATATTACTACCCGAAACAGTCACGCCGTCACAAAAAACACTATTGATAAAGGCATGGGGGGGATGGCTAACCGGGGCTGCCGTCACGATGCCCGTGCCGTCCGCGCCAAAGGACGTGTCCAAGATACCGTCCGGCGTGAGCCTGGCGAGGACAATTCCTAACTCGTTGTCGCTCGTCCCTGCCAGAAGGATCTGATCGCCCTCTAGGGCGATTGACCCAGCAGACACGGGGGGTGTGATCACGCCTGTCTGGTCCGGCCCGAACCCGGTATCCAGTGTACCATCCGGGTTGAGCCGGAACAGTTGACCCCCGGTGAACACAAGGATCTTGCCGGTACTTTGGACGAGGACCTTGGAGTTATAACCATTACCGTCGAGGACAACTGGCCCGTTGGATCCAAACTCGGGGTCGAGCTGACCGCTGGCCAGAAAGCGCGCGACGTATGTGTCAACCGTCCCGTCCGGCTGGACGTAGGATCCGGCCACGACAATCTTCCCATCCGACTGCAGTACGGCTGAGGAAGGGCTATCATCAGCCGAGAAGTCGCGTGTCACGCGGCCGCCCGTGCCGAACGCCGGATCGAGCATGGTGCCTGGGAATGTCAGATAAGGGGTCGGTGGCACGTTCGTGACGTCGATCGTTTGGCTATCGGTTGCGCTCCCGTCTGTGTCTGATCCGCTCAGCGTGACAACGTAAGTCCCGTTGTCATCAGGGGTGAAGGAAAACCAGTCAGCGGTTGTCGTGTCCCCTACAGAGGCGGACGGGTTGTGGTTGGCGCTGGCGTAGAGTGCTCCATTTTTTGTGACCGTCCACGAGAAAGAGACGCTGGGCTGGTGATCTTCGGGGTCCGGGTCATAAAGCGAGCCCATCAGGGAAATGGGCGAGCCTTCCGGAGCAGTCCAATTACCGTTGGCGTCCAGCTCATAACCAGCCTCCAAGGCCACGGTGGGCTGCACCTCGTTGACCGTCACGTTGACCGTCAACGTGGAAGATAGACCAAGGGGGTCAGTGACCTTTAAGGTAACAGGGTGCACTCCATCCTGAGTGAAGGCGATGGACGCCTGGGGCCCAGTCGTCTCAAACACCCCATCGCCGTTCAGGTCCCACTGGTAGCTTTCGCCCAGATAGACGGCGTTGTTAACGGTGCCGTAGTCGCTATCGAAAAAGTTCGTTCCGCTGGCATCGAAGAAGACCCGATCGCCCTCATTGAACGTGGTCGTAACCGTTCCGGCGGCATTTTTGACCACGACCGCGGGGGTAGGCGGCGGCCCGATGACGAGCTTGCCGATCTGATTGGCGTTCTCCTCCGTGAACCAGAGTGTATTGCCGGGACCGGCAGTGATGTCCGCGGGGACGCTGTAGGGAGTCGGGATATTAAATACTTGGGAAGAATCGTCCGCTCCAAGTCGGTCAATCTGGGATCTGCCAGCGTCAGTGAACCAGATGGCCCCGTCCGGGCCGATCGCCACACTGGACGGAGAAGAACTAATATCCAAAGTAGTGAACTCACCGCTGGCGGTGATACTGTAATCAGTCGAGTGCTCCGGGTCCCCCGTGTAGACCTCTCCACCCGGCCCCGTGCAGGCGAGTCCACGGAACAAGTCAACGTTTGAGAAAGAGTACGGCTGTAGGCTGACGCCCTGTGGGGTGATCCGGCCAATGCTGCCACGGTAGTTGTCTCGGACTGCGTCGGTGTACCAGAGGTTGCCATCCGGTCCAGTGATGATGTCGTTAGCGCCGAACGAGAAGGGGATGCTGAAATCCTGGACGCGCTGGTCGTCCGGGACCTGCGGATCGGTACTGACACGACCCACGTAGGGGTTCCAGTATTCCGTGAACCAGATATTGCCGTCCGGCCCGACTGTGAGATCGGAGTCGGAGCCAGGGCGGATCGCGAATTGCTTGAGGACGACGCCGGCGGTAGACATCACCCCGATCTCGCTCGAAGCAGGTCGGTCGCCCCCGCTCGTGTCGGCGAACCAGATGTTACCGTCCGGCCCGGCAAGAACATAATCGGCGTGGGCCAGAGGTGTCGGAAACTCATCGATGTGACCGTCCGGAGTCATCCGCGCGATCTGGCCGTGGCTTTGGCCATTGCTGTCCGTCGTCGTCACATTGCCCTCGGTAAACCAGAGATTGCCATCTGAACCGTAGGCGATAACGTTTGGGCCGCTATTGGGGGTGGTATAAACGGGCAACTCCGTAATGTGGCCGGTCAAGAGACAGCGGTCTTCCAATTCCTCGACACGGGGGCGGAATGTCCGTCGTTGCTTTGTCCGCGGCGTGGGGACGCGGGACAGACGGGAGGCTAGAGGTCGAAGCCAGTGAGGGAAGCGCATGAGAGATCTCCATTGCGGTGGTGGTCTGCGATACAATGGAGACGACATGACCTGGGCGCGCAGACCGGACGCCCGGGCGCTGTCAGGCCGGTGAGTGCTTAGCTTGGTGGCGGAGAACTCACCGGCCGCCTTTCTTCTTGCCTTGCCTACTCCTTCCGTCCCGCTCATTGCCTTCGGCCTCCAGCGGCTTGATCCGGCCGGCGGTCACACCTGCTGGTTCACCCGCAGCAACAACGGAAAGCGGAGGATAGCTCGTCCGCGGGACTCCCTCACGGTGCCGTGTACCGGGCGATCTCTAACGAGCCGTTAACAACGATTTTACCATCTGGTCCGATCGATACTCGCTCCCCGGTACTCGGGGCTCCCCAGTTGGCCAGGTAGGTGAACCCGGTGCCGGAGGAACCGAAGCTGGTGTCCACCGCCCCGTCGGCCGAGAGGTGCCCGACGATCAATGAGGCCAAGCCTGGATTGGAGTCCTGAGACCACCCACAGACGACAATCGACCCATCCCCTTCCAGCTTCAAGTCCGTGAAGGACAGACCGAGCGGCGGCGCAAAGGTCGTGATGTAATACCCCGAGCTGCCGAACGTGGGATCGACGGCTCCGCCCAGGGTGTACCGCGCCACGAGCCCCTGCTCGACCCCCGCGGCATCCACGACATCCCCGGCCACGACAAGGGCGTTCCCCTGAATGGCCACGGCATGGAATTCGGTGTAGGTGCTCCCGCCTGGATTGTCGAGGAGGTAGCCGGTCCCGTTGAAGGCCGTGTTCAAGTGCCCGGTCGGGTTGACATCGACAAGCAACCCGTAATACGTGTTCGTACCATCCGGGTTCGAAAGTTCTGTGGAATTGGCCAGAAAGATCTCGCCGGACGTGCTTACTGCCATCCCCATATTCCCTGTGTTGGAACCGATTCCGATACCAAAGGTGAAGACCCCGCTGGAGCCGAAGGTCGAATCCAGCGCTCCGTTGGGCGTCAGCTTGATCGCGACCACGGCCCCCGGGGTCCCATCCGCCGCCTCGCCCCGGCCCCCGACAATGATCCCGGTGACGACGGACGGATTGTTGGGGTCGGTGAGGACGGCCAGCCTGGAGACTGACTCAGATGCATCGGCGAAGAGGTTGAGCGTCCATACTCCCTTGGTGCCGAACGTCGTGTCCAGACTGCCGTTCGCGTTGAGCCGGGTGACCGCGTACTCGATACCAGTGTGAGGTGGGTCCGCCACTCCACCGACCAGGATCTTTCCGTCCGGCTGGAAGGCAACCGCGTCGCCCTCCCCGAGGACCGTCAGGGTCTCGCTGCCGGTCCCGTTAAACGTCTTGTCCGGCGTTCCGTCGGGGTTCAGGCGAAGCACCTCGAGCTCGGATGCCCCTTTTTTGCCGATCACGTGGCCGACGGCCACGATCTTGCCGTCCGGCTGCACGGCGGTGGAGTCCATGATGATCTGGGAGGTGGAGAAGGTTTCGGTCCCGCTGCCGTTGAACGTCGGATCGAGCAGTCCGCCGGAGGGACAGTCGCGGGCTTCCAGAACTTCGAGCATCAGATGACGGGGTGCCGGTCGCTTGCGCTTTGAGGCAAGTGCGGAGCGCGGGGTCAGGGGATAAAGACAGGATGGGATACGCATGGTCATTCTCCATTGCGGTTGCGGTCTGCGATACAATGGAGACGACAAGACCTGGGCGCGCAGACCGTACGCCCAGGCGCTGTCAGGCCGGTGAGTGCTTAGCTTGGTGGCGGAGAACTCACCGGCCGCCTTTGTTCTTGCCTTGCCTACTATGTACATCCCGCTGCTTGCTTTCGGCCGCCTCTCACCAGGCCGCGGATTCCGGGGCGGGGAGTGCAGTCGTCCGTGTCTCGACGCAGTTGGCGGGCAGACCTGCTCGTTCGCTCCCTACAACAATTGCAGCTCGAGGGATACTATGTTGCCGTAGGCACCGTAATTGTCCTGCGCCTGAGCGAACAGTTCATAGGTGCCGGCAGTCAGGCCCATGGCGCTGGTGGAAAAGGTGAGCGTCCAGACACCGGGACTGGTCTCGATGGCATAGCCCAAAAGTGTGTCCGTGCTCGGATCCAGCGTGCCGTCGTTGTCGCTGTCCAGATAGATGGCCACCTGCGTGATGGTGCTATTGGGGTTGCCATCGGTGATGTTTGAAACCGTAAGTGTGACGTCGCTGCCCGACACCACCGGGTTGGGATTGGCCGTGAACGAGCTGATTTGCGGGGCCGACGGTAGGTAGCGCGCCAACGCTACCTCCGAGAGGCCGGTAGTACTTTCTGCCGCATTCCCCACCAGCACGGCCTTGCCATCGGACTGGATCGCCATCGCGAGGGCTGTGGCGTTGATTCCGACTAGGGTCAGCGTCCCGGTGCCCGCGCCACCGTAGTTCGCGTCCAGACTGCCGTCTGGGTTGTACCGGGCCAGGGCGAAGTTATAAGCAGTCCCCGTGGCGTCCGCCGCATGGCCTCCGACGAGGATTTCCCCGTCCGACTGGATGGCCACGCAGGTGGCGTCGCTCCCCCCATACGGGCCGACCGACGTGAGCACCTCGCCGCCCTGGCCAAACCCGGCATCAAGCGTGCCATCCGTGTTGTACCGTACCGTCGCGAACTGTTCGACGTTGTTGACTACGGCAGTACCGACGGCCACTATCTTCCCATCTGTCTGCAGGGCCACACCAGAAGCGTAATCAATGCTGGCGCCGGCAACGTCCGTCACCACTTGACCCTTGGACCCGAACCCGGTGTCGGGCGTCCCGTCCCCATTGAATCGGGCAGCCACGAAGTTGCTGTTGGTGCCGCCGAGCGTGGTGCCCCTGACAACGACGATCTTGCCGTCCCCCTGGATCGTCACGGCAGCCCTGCCCCCTCCTGGTATGGGGATCGTGGTGAGCACCTTCCCGCCACTGCCGAAGGTGGTGTCCAGGCTACCGTTGGCGTTGTAACGGGCCAGGGCGAGGTATATCCCGCTCGCGGTCGTGGCGTTGCCCGCCACCACGATCTTGCCGTCCGACTGGACCGCCATGCCCTCGACGCCGTCCGCGGAGCCGGCGAAGTCCGTCACCACCTTGCCATTATTGCCGAAGGTGGTGTCCAGGGTGCCGTTGGCGGTGTAACGGGCCAGGGCGAAGTCGGCATTAGTATGCTTCTCGTGGGCATAGCCGGCGACGAGGATCTTGCCGCCCGTGTTGGGCTGGAGGGCTACCGCTTCGGCGGCGTCATCACCCCGAGCGAAGTCCGTGCTGGTATCCCCTCCGGTGCCGAAGGAGCTATCCAGCGAGCCATCTGGGTTGTAGCGGGCGACCAGGAAGTCGCTTCCGGTACCGGTGCGGGTGTAACCGGCGGCCACGATCTTGCCATCCGGTTGGATCACGAGACTGTTGGCCTGTTCGCCCGCGCTCGAGAACGAACTGGTAACCAAACCGCCGGAACCGAAGGTCGGGTCGAGCGCGCCCCCCGTGGGGTCTGACCAGTCCGGCTTGCCGCCGCTGGGGCAACAGCGATCTTCGAGTACTTCCAAGTAAGGGCGAAAGCCGCTCCGTGATCGATTCGTGCGGTGCTTCGGCGCCAGCCGCGAGAACCAATTCCACATGACGAAATCTCCTTCTGGGGATGCGTTGGGCGGACAGAATCCGCGACGGTGTTTCGGTTTCGGACGCTTATTGCTTTTCGGTTGCCAGCAGCTGCGCGGACTCGGCCCGGAACTGGCGCAGCTCTTCATCCTGCGACTGCTTCTTGTCCATCGACTCAACGGCTTTTTGATGCCACTTGCGGCCCTCGTTCTTGTCGCCCAGGCGCCAGTGCGCCATCGCCAGGAAAAACCAATCCGTGGCGTCGCCGCCCCGATTAAGTCGCATGGATTCGTTCAATGCGTCTACCGCCTTTTGCCACTCGCCCACGCGATAGTGGGCGGCGCCAAGCGTGTTCCGGTATTCGCTGTTTTTGGGCGCCCCTTTGACCGCCTGCTTTGCCAATTGCAGTGCCTGGGCCGGATCGCGAAGCGCGCGGTCCGGGCAATTGGCCAGGAGCCAGGCTAAAGCATTCATGTTCTTTATCGTGTCCGGATGCTGCGGACCGAGCTTGTCCTGCCGCCGGGCCAGCGCGTCCTTGAAGCCTGCCACGGCCTCGGCGTACCGCCCGACCTTGGAACACATGAGCGCGACATTGTACGTGCTCTTGAAAGTTTCTGGATCGTCGGGACCGAGGCTATCGCGTCGCAAATCGAGCACCTCCCGGTGCAGCTCGAGCGCCTTGTGCAGCTCGCGGACACCGTAATAGCAATTGGCCAGATTGGACCTGCTTTGCAATGTGGCGGGATGGACTGGGCCGAGCGTTTTTATCCGCTTTGCCAGCGTCTCTTGATGCAACCGCAAGGCGTCGTGAGGTCGATCCATGGCCGCGTAACTATTCGCCAGTTGAAACTGGCTTTCTAATGTGTCAGGGTGCTCGGCGCCGAGGCTGGCCTGCCGCAGACGGACAAGCTCCTCGCGAAGCTGCAACACCTTGTCATGTTGGCCGAGGCGGAAATAGCAGCGCACCAAATCGCTCATGCTCGCCAGCGTATCGGCGTGGCCTGGCCCCAGGGTTTCGCGTCTCTGAGCGAGTATTTGCTCGAACAGGTCGGCGCCCTTCTGCGGCTTGCCGGCGTCCAGGTAGGTCCGAGCAAGACTGCTCACCGTCGCCAATGTGTCGGGGTGATCGGAACCCAGCTCGCGACACTGCAAGTTCCACGCTCGCAGCAAGTGGGCCGTCGCTGGATCGTAGTCGCCGATGCCGGAATAGGCTTCGCCGATCGTTTTCAATAACTCGGCTTGCACCAACGGCTGTTCGGGGAATTGTGTTTCAATCTTGTCCTCGGTCAGCTCCCCGGCGGCGCGGTCGAGCAGCTCACGAATGGTCGGGTTGGGCTTCAGCTTCGTCGATTTGTTGCTGCCCTTCAGAAGAGCGTCGGCTTGCGCGCGGGGTGCAGCCTGGGCCAATAGCTTGTCGCGCAGAAAGTTGCGCACTGCCTCGGCGATCGCCTTTTCTTTGTCTGCTTGGTCCAGTGCTTTCTGGGTGCGCTGCTGTTCGTGCCTGATCAAGTAATTGCTCACGGCCAGGCCGGCGATTCCCAGCAACAATCCCGCGACCAGAGCGATTGCCGCCGTCACCGTCGCCCCTTGGTGCCGTCGAGCGAATTTCCGGGCGCGCTGCCATAGGGTCGAGCGCCGCGCGCGAATCGGTTCGTGCATGCGAAAGCGGCGCAGGTCATCCGCAAATGCCTGGGCGGTCGCGTAGCGATCCCGCGGCCGCTTCTCCATTGCTTTGAGGACAATAATCTCCAGTTCTGCCGGTACGGCGCGCTCCAACCGCCGTGGCCGTACCGGTTCCTCAAAAGCGATTTGGTGCAACAACTCCTGCCGGTCCTCGCCCCCAAATGCCGGCCGCAACGTCAGCAGCTCGTACAGCGTCACGCCCAACGAATAAACATCCGTGCGGTGGTCGATGACGACGCGCGTGCCCAAGGTCTGCTCCGGCGACATGTAACGGGGCGTGCCCGCCGCTTGGCCGGTCAGTGTCAGACTGGCCTCGCTGTGCTGTATGAGCGCCAGGCCGAAGTCTGTCACCCACACGTTGCCGCGACCATCGAGCATCAGATTACCCGGCTTGATGTCGCGATGCACGATGCCCAACTGATGCGCATGATCCAGTGCTTCCGCCGCCTGGATGCCCAACTCCGCGACTCTGAGGAAGTAATCACGGCTGCGCCGCCCTTCGCTCGTCAATGGCGTCGCATCGGCGACCGGATGGACGGTTGGACTGGTTGCAATGGCACTGTCAGGCAGCGCCCGGTAGGGAACCGTCTGCTCCGGTGTCGCGGACGCCGGTGCTTTCATCTCCGCCTGCCGCAACTGACGAATGATTTCGCTGAGCGGGTGACCGTCGATGAACTGCATGGCATAAAAATGCACGCCGCGCTCGCTGCCAACGGAGAACACCGGCACGATGTTGGTATGATGCAGACAGGCCGCCGCTTGCGCCTCGTTGTGGAAGCGCTGCAAATGCCGCGGATCCATCGTGGCCGCGAACGGCAGCACCTTCAGCGCCACCCGGCGACGCAGCGAGATTTGTTCCGCCTCATAGACCACACCCATGCCGCCACGGCCGACCTCGCGAAAAATGCGAAAATCACCCAGCACGCCGGAGATCGTACCTTCTCGCGATCTTGTTTGGCCGCCGTCGGATCCACTGTCCGATCCCGATGGATCCAGGTTCGTCAGCACCTGTACGCCCGGCAGCAAGCCCCGCAGCTTCTCGGCATAGGCGGGATGTGCCGCGGCGAAGGACTCCGGGTCGATCGTCTCTCCCGCTTGCAATCGGGACGCAAACTCTTCGATCAGATCCGCAATCGCCAACTCTTCTTCGCCGCTCGGTGCCACGCTGCGCCGCCCGGATGTCATGGCTGACTCTCCCCGAATTCTTGGTGCAAAAGATCACGAAGCCGACCCAGGGCGCGGACGTGCCGCACTTTGACCGCGCCGACCGTGATGCCCAAAATAGCCGCGATGTCGTCGTTCCGCAATTGTTCGAGATAACGCAGCACCAGCACTTCGCGGTCGTTGGCCGGCAGTCGGTCCAGAGCGGCCCGCACGCGGCTGCGCAATTCCTCACGCAGCAAGCGCTCGCCGGGACCGCTGCGAATATCCATCAGGCAATTGGCCAGCTCCACCGCCGACTCGTCGGGCAGGGCCAGCACGCCGGGTTCCTCCCGCTCGACGCTGCGCCGGTGCGTGCGCAGATGGCGGTGGTGCAGCTTGACCAGCCGCTCCCACGCCAACCGCCGCAGCCACGGATAAAAAGGCAGCGGCCGTTTTTGAAGATAGCCATCGAGCTTGCGAGCCGCGTCGGCGAGGGCTTCCTGCACCACATCGGAGGGATCGACGCGAGCCGCCAGGCGTCGATCCATATGGGCGGCGACCATGCGGTGCAGCCGGCGGCGATGGCGAGTCAGTAGTTGTTGCCGCGCTTGTTCGTCGCCCTTGCAGGCCATTTCCACCAGTTGATCCGTGTCCGGCCCCGCGGTCATGACGGCAAATCCTCCCCTATGTTTAATCCTCCAAAGCGAGGAAAAAGGTTACAGACCGGGAGAAGATTTTTATGTGCATCGAATCGGCGCGTTTCATTCGATCAGGTCACCCAGTTCCTCGCGGAGCCGCTGCAAGACACGCGACTTGGCGACGCGGACGGCGCCCGCGCTCATGGACAGCTCGGACGCGACCTCCGGAGCGGAGCGGCCGTCGATAGCGGTTCGGTAGAATGCCTGCCAGGTGCGCTCGGCGAATTCGCGGCGAATCAGCTCCAGCGCGCGTGCCACCAGAGCGCGCTCGCCATGCTCCTCCGACAGGCTGCTGCCCTCACGCGGCCAAGGAGCGGGCAGCTGCGCCAGACGGTCCTGGGCCTCGCTGCCGCCCACGCCTTCCGGCTCGCGGCTTCGGCGGCGGAAATAATCGTGGACCTTGTTGCGCGTGATGGTCCGCAGCCAGCCGCGAAACGTATCGCCCTCGCGCTCCTTGCGAAAACCGCGGACGTGAACCGCCACGGCCTGAAAGACTTCCTGAAAGATGTCGGTGGCGTCCTGCTCGCGCAGCCCCCAACCGCGACACCACTGATAGACCAGGGGCGCGTAGAGCGACACCAGCCGGTCCCACGCTTCCGGCTCGTCGCACTTGACCCGCTCCAGCAGGCTGCGCGATGTCGTCGTCGAAGGTTGCGACCCTTCTCCACTGCCCGAATTCTCGCGCAACGCATTCATGACACACGGTAGGGATCGAGTTGAGGGACTGTCCCTCAGTTTGCCGCAAAGCGAACGCGATGTCTAGTGTGCTGCGTGCGGCTCGGACAAATCTTGGAAAAAAGACTAGAAGATTCTGTAACACCTGCCCGTTAGATTAATAGACAGCGAGCGACGACCGATGCCCATCGCCGCCCCGGGATGGGAGGCATGGCGGGAGAAGCGGCTTTATGCACCCCACGGGATGCCCTGAATTGGGAGAGCTTGCCGAATTCGCCACAGGAGACCTGCCGCGCGCGGAGCTGGCACGGATTGCCGACCACCTGGAAAGCTGCCACGCCTGCGCGGAGGCGCTGGTAACATTCGACGACCGAACCGATTCCTTCCTCCTGCGTTTGCGGCAATCCGCGGAGCATGAGGATGCGACGGCATCGTACCTGCCGCCGGAACTACTCGAGGCGGCCCGCTCGTCGCGCCGACACGATCCCCCGGCAGCGGGACGGCGCCGCCTCGATGGCTTTGAGCTGCTGCAAGAACTGGGGGTCGGCTCCTTCGGCCAGGTGTTCCGGGCGCGCGACACCGAGCTGGATCGAACGGTGGCGATCAAGATCCTGCGGGCGGGACGGTTCGCCGCCCCGGAAGAAGTGGATCGATTTCTCCGCGAGGCGCGCAGCGCCGCTCAGCTCAAGCATCCCGGCATCGTTTCCATCTACGGCACCGGCCAAAGCGAGGACGGCACCTGTTATCTGGTTGAGGAGTTTGTGCCTGGCACGACGCTGGCGGCTCGGCTCAAGTCCGGTCGTTTCGGCTTCCGGGCGGCGGCCGCATTGATCGCGGACGTCGCCCTGGCCCTGGACTATGCCCATCGGCATGGCGTCATCCACCGAGACATTACACCCTCGAACATTCTCCTTGACCTGGAGGGAAATGCCCACCTGATGGACTTCGGGCTGGCCAAGCGCGAAACGGATGAGCCGCCCATGACCTTGGACGGCCAGGTCCTTGGCACGCCGGCCTACATGTCGCCGGAGCAAGCCCGCGGCGAAGCCCACCGCGTCGATGCCCGCACCGACGTGTACAGCTTGGGCGTTCTCCTCTACGAAATGCTCACCGGCGAGCGGCCGTTCCGGGGCAATCGGCGCATGCTCTTGATGCAAGTGCTTCAAGACGAGCCACGCGCACCACGACAGCTCAATGACAAAGTGCCTCGCGATCTGGAGACAATCTGCCTCAAGGCGATGGCCAAGACTCCATCGCGGCGTTACGCCACGGCTGGGGAATTGGCCGACGATCTGCGTCATTACTTGCGCGACGAGCCGATCAGCGCTCGGCCCATCAGCCGGGCGGAACGCCTGGGGCGCTGGTGCCGCCGCAATCCGCTCGCGGTCGGTTTGCTCATCGCCGTTACTCTGGGCTCGGCATCCGGGCTGTGGCATCTGACCTCGCTGTCCGAAGAGTTAGTGCGCTCGGCGGCCCTGGAGAGCGCCGCTCAGCAATCGGAAATGCTCGACGAAGTAAACAATATGTACAGCTCGGCCGTGGTCGATCGAGTTGAGCCGCGAGGCATCAAGGCAACGCACGATTATCAGACGCGCGGAGACACCATCCCGCTGCCGGCCACGCTCACCATCGATTTGGGCAAGCACCTGGGTGAGAAAAGCGCCTCGGGAATGGAAGTGCGTCTGTATAGCGACTATCCGTTCCGCTCGCGGTCGGACGGCGGCCCTAAGGACGATTTTGAGCGTACCGCCCTGGCGAACTTGCGGGAAAACCCCGACGAGCCGGTTTATCGTTTCGAGGAGTTTCAAGGCCGGCCCTCGCTGCGCTATGCCACGGCCCGGCGCATGCAGGCGGCGTGCTTGCACTGCCACAACACGCACCCGGACAGCACAAAGAGGGATTGGAAGGAGGGCGATGTGCGCGGCGTCCTGGAGATCATCCATCCGCTGGACCGCGACGCGGCGCGGACGCAAGCTGGACTGCGCGGGACGTTCGTCCTCATGGCAGTGATCTCCGGATCGCTGCTGGCGCTCTCGGTGTTCGTGCTTATCGCCGGCAAACGCCGCCAAGCTACCTGGAGAAGAGGCTGAGAAAAGGTTTGGATTTTGGCACTCATGCACGTTTAGACGTGAACAATTGTCCGTCCGGCCGACGAGGGGACCGGTCGGGCCACGATGCTTCCCTCGGTGGAGTCGAATCATGAGAGACAAAAATCGTCGAGAATTTCTCGCGGACGTGGGCCGGGGCATGCTGGTGGCCAGCCTCGGTTCGGTCGTGGCGGCCGACCTGGAGGTTGCTCCCGCCTGGGCCGGCGAAGGGGGCGAACCATTAACATTCGGGACAATGGAACCGCTCGTCGAACTCATGCAGGAGACGCCCGTTACCAAGCTGCTGCCGAAGCTCGTCGAGAAGATGAAGGCGGGGACCGACCTGCGCACTCTGACGGCCGCGGGAGCGTTGGCCAACGCCCGCACCTTCGGCGGACACGATTACACGGGGTATCATGCGTTGATGGCCCTGGCACCCGCTTACCAGATGGCCGCCGAACTGCCGGAGGAACAGAGGCCTTTGCCGGTCTTGAAAGTCCTTTATCGCAACACCAATCGGATTCAGGAAGAGGGCGGACGCACGCACGAGGCGCTGCATCCGATCAAGCCGGCCGAGTTGCCCAGGGAGCGCGACGGCGGCGAGCTGTTGCGCGAAGCGACCCGGCGGCGCGATCAACAAGGGGCCGAGGAGACGTTCGCCGCCCTGGCGCGCGGACCCATCGGCGAAGCATTCAACCACCTGCAATTCGCCGTCGAGGATGAGGTGGATGTGCATCGTGTCGTGTTGGCCTGGCGTTCCTGGGTGCTGCGCGACATCACCGGTCAGGAACACGCCCAGACCTTGCTCCGCCAATCCGTCCGCTACTGCGTGGATGCGGAGAAGTCGATGTATGAACACAAACGAACGCCTGCGATCCGCACCGTGTTGCCGAGGCTGCTCGATCAGTACCGTTTGGTCGGCCGCAAACCGGGAGAGCGCAAAGCGGAGGACAAGTGGATCGAGCGTTTGGCACAGACGATTTACGGCGACGGTCGCGAGCGCGCCGCTGAGGCAGCCGCGGCGGCGCTGGCCGAGGGCATGGCTCCCGACGCGGTTGCCGAGGCTATCTCGTTAGCCGCGAACCGGCTTGTGCTGTGCGATCCCGGCCGCACGCGCGCCGAGCCGGGAAAGCCGATCGGCAGCGTCCACGGCGCTTCCGTGGGAGTTCACGCTTCCGACTCCGCCAACGCCTGGCGCAATATCGCCCGCGTCAGCAACGCCCGCAACACCTTCGCCAGCTTGATCTGCGGAGCTTTCCATACTGCCGGACAAAACGGCGGACAAAACAAGGAGCCGTATCCGCCAGCCGAGCAGGTCGCCAAAATCGAAACGAAGGAACCCGATCGCCTGCTCCGCCTTGCCGAGGCGGCCATCAAGGAGAAGAACCAGGCCGGCGCAGCCGCGCTGATCCACGTCTACGGCCAACAAAAGTATCCGCCTCGTCCTGTCTTCGATCTGCTGTTGCGCTACGCCGTTAGTGAAGACGGCGCGCTGCATGCCGAGAAATACTATCGCACCGTGACGGAGGAATTCGCGGCGACGCGGCCCGCCTTCCGCTGGCGGCATCTTGTCGCCCTGGCCCGGGTCTCGGCCAGCGAGTACGGTCAGACCGCGCCGGGCTATGCCGAAGCGCGACGGCTGCTGAAGTTGTAGATGCTCGCCAGCCCTCAGCGTCCGGCGAG
>DASRBG010000177.1:0-29456 GCA_035653735.1 Gemmataceae bacterium | reverse complement strand
TTTTGAAGCACGTCTCCACAGCTGTTTTGCTTCGTTTCTTGCTGTAGCGTTCGCGGCCGGGACGCAAATCTTCCGCTCGGCCGCGCGGAGAAGAGCAACCACGACGGGTCCGATTTCGACTTCCCTTGCGAAAGAGGATTCCTCACGTGCTGTCCATCGCGTAAGATAGACTTTTAAGTGATTTCATCGTCGCGCGGGATTCCATCGTGCATATCACCGCTTTATGTCCCTTCTGCCGGTCTGCCTATCAGGTGCAGGCGACTCTGCGCGGCCAGCTTGTGCGTTGCCCCAACGCGGCGTGCAGAAAGATTTTCACCGTCCCCAAGGACGTTCCTCCACCTGAACCGCCGGCCGCGACGCCGCCGCCTCGGCCGCACGGCGGCGGTGGCCAACTCTCTGGAACCGTGGGCGACTTGGTGCCGATTCTCCCGTCGGAACAGGCGGCTCCGTCGGTCGAACCCAGCGGGACCGGGAAGCATGTTTCGGAGGTGTTGCCTGTGGCGCCCGTGGCGCCGGAGACAACGGGCCAACCCATCGAGGGCGATTGGTGGCAAGCAGCCCCTCCCCCGCGTTCCCAACCAGGGATTGGGAGCGAGAAGCAGGCGCCGGCGGCACGTTCTCCGGCCATAACTCCGCCGGCTACCGTGGCGCCGTGGTGGCAGAATGCTCCGCCGGTTCGCGCTCCGCAAAGATCGGCGGAGAAGTCTGCGCCGGCCGCGCCGACGCAGCAGATTCGTCCTCTCGAACGCCCCGCGGCGGAAACACAACGAAGACCGGCGGGGCAGGAGGCGACCGCGCCGACGCAGCCGCTTCGTCCTCTCGAACGCCCCGCGGCGGAAACGCAGCAAATGCCGGCCCTCACGCCGGAAAAGTCGGACCAGCCGCGCGAGCTTCCGCCGGGCGTGTGGCAGCCGCCGCCGGTGCGCCGCGGTCCCGCAGACGAGACACAAGACACACAACCTCAGCAAGCGACCGAAGCGAGCGAAACCCATCAGCCGCCCGTGAGCATGCGTCGGGTCAAACTTCTCATCACTGGCTTGCTTGTTTTGGTGGTCTGCGCGTTCGGCATCGGTGGTACGTGGGCCTGGATGACATGGGTTCATAACGAGGAGAGGCTTTCCGGCGAAGCCCGCGAATTGCACAGTCAAGGCTCATTCAGCAACGCCGCCGAGAAATATGGCGAGCTTCTTAAAAAGTTTCCCAATAGCGAACACCGTGATGAATGGCGATTCATGGCCGATTGGTCCACCGTATCGAGCATGGCCAACGATCCCGACGCCGACGTGCCCGCTGCCGTCGCTCAGTTCGAGGAATTCGTAAAGGATCACAAAAAAGATCCTTTAATGATTGAACATGCCCATGATGCTGGGCAACGGTTGATCAAGTTGACGAAGACCTTCGCCTCGCGCAATGCCAACCCGGCGGATGAAAAGCCCCTGAAGGACGCCGAACGCATCGAGCAGTTGCGGCGGTTAGTGGCCGGACTTGACGGCGCGCTGTCGAAGGCGGACTCCGAGCAGATCGACGCCGAACTCGGCCAGGTTCGCAAAGCGGTAGAGATCGCGCGCAAACGCCGCGAAGTGCTTGCCCAGATCCGCAGACAAAAGGGCGAAACCTGGATGGACGCCATCAAACGCTCCGAGTCCGTAGTGGCGTCGATGGAGCGTGAATTGCCGGGGATCGGCCAGGAAGCCCAGGGCGCGATCGCAAAACTGTATGACGCCCATCTGGAGAGCGTCGTTTATAAACCCAACAAGGGAGCCGTTGCTCCGCCTCCCGAGCACGCCGAGGACGACGCGGAGACATTGTGGTTTGCTTCTCTCTTGCCGACGGCCGCGCCCGGCCAGGCGAAGTCGAACGATCCGGTCGTGTTGGCCCTGGTCCGCGGCGTGCTCTACGCTCTAAAAAAGAGCAATGGCGAGCTGAAATGGGCGAAACGGGTCGGACCCGACACGACGGTGCTGCCGATTCGGGTGCCGCAGACAGCATCCAGCCCGGAATTGTTCTTGGTTCTGTCGGCCGATACGCAGACGCTGTCCGCCCTACCCGTCGATGGCAAGGAAGATGCTCTGTGGGAATATCACGTCGGCCAGCCGGTGCTGGGACGCCCCGTCATCATTGACCAGCGCGCCTACCTGGCCGATTACTCGGGTCGGGTTCACGAGATCGAATTGTCGCGCGGCCAATTGCTTGGCCGTTGGTTCCTGGGCCAACCCCTGACCCGCGGCGGCACGCGCGAAGGCGATACCAGCCGGATCTATTTCCCCGCGGATGATTCCTGCATCTACGTTTTAGATGTGGATCCCGACCCCACGAAGCGCCGCTGCGTGAACATCCTTTACGATCGCCATCCCAGCGGCTCTTTGCGTAGCGAACCGGTGATTATTGCTCCTTCGGAGGGCGAGAATTCACCAAGCTATCTAATTCTCAACCAGACGAACGGCCTCGATTCCATGCAGCTCAAGGTGTTCGAGCTGCCCTTGCAGGATCGGCACGCGGCCCCCGTGACTCTGGAGCCGCCGCCGCGGATGCCCGGCTGGACCTGGTTTGAACCGAAAGAGGACGGCGAGAAACTGGCGGTCCTCAGCGACGCCGGCAACCTCGGCTTGTTCGGTATTCAGCAAATGGGCAATAAAGATCAGGCGCTCTTTCCGCTGCTCCAGCAGGGAGGATTGGATCTCTCGCCCTTCTTGCCGAGCAAACTGGCGCGGTCGCGTGAGCGAGGCCGCGCGCAGGTGATCCATATGCAGGGTGATGATCTGTGGGTGCTGGCGCACGGACAGTTGCAACAGATACATCTGGGCTGGAAGGAAGAGACAGGACCGCAGGCGAAGCCGGGGTGGAAGGAGCCTTTGAAGCTCGGTTCGCCGTTGCACGAGGCTCAGCGGCTAGAGGACCGGAATACGGGAAGCTCGACATTTTACTTGGTGACGCAAGCGCTCGAGCAGCCGACGTGCCTGGCCTCGGCTGTGGATGAGGAAGGGAAAGTCCTCTGGCAGCGGCAGCTTGGGTTGGTCTGCCAGGGGGAGCCGTTGGTGTTGACGCCGCCAGGAGGCGGCTCGCCGCTGCTGCTGGCGCTCGATCAAGGAGGCGGACTGTTCGTGCTGGATCCGTTGCAGCCGAAGCTGCCGCGTGCTCTTTCGGAAGCGCCCGCGCTGGCAGAGAATCCGCGTGTACCGCCGCGGCTGTTGCTGGCCCCCGACGGCCGCTCCGCCTACGAGGTTGCCGCTCCGGGCGATGGCCAATGGCTGATCGTCCGTCATATCGAGTGGAGCGGCGATAGACGAGAGCTGGAAGTCAAGCCCTATCAGATATCGCTGCTGTCATCGGCCGATGACAGCATCCTCACACCGGCCGGCCCGCCGATCGTGGTTGGTCCACATCTGTTGATGCCGATGACCGACGGGAATTTCGTGCGAGTCTCCTTGAAAGAGGGTAAGCTTCTGCCCGGAGACAGATGGCGCGTGTCGCGGGCGCCGACCACCACTTCTTGCAGTATGCTGGCCCTCGGCGGTGATCGTTTCCTGGCCACCGATGGAAGCCGTGGAATCAGCGTATGGGAATGGCCGTCGGATAAGGATATTTATCGGCCTTTGCCGAAGGAAGGCGAACCCGGCCTGCAACTCGAACATCTCGTGGCCGCGCCGCCCGTGTTGGTCCCGGCCGTGTCCGATCAACAACCGGGCGTGGCTGTCGCCGATTCCTCCGGCGTGCTTCGTCTGTACATCTTGCAGCCGGATGGCTCGCTGAAAGCGCACGAAAACTTCTGGAAACTCCCGGGCGATCTCACGGCTGGGCCTTTCGTCCAATCGGAGCCGAAGGGCGGCTGGCGGATCGGCTGCGTGCTGGATGGACGACGCCTGCTCTGGCTTGATCCGCAGAAAAAGGATCCGCTATGGACTTATCCCACCGACGGATCAGCGATCATCGGCCATCCCCAACGAATCGGCGATATGCTAGTGGCTGCCTTGCAGTCCGGTCGTTACGTGGGTATCGATCCGAACACGGGAGAGCCGACAGGCCGCGGTTATAAACTGCGTACCAGCGCCGCGCCGGTGGCCACGCCGGTGCCCTTTGGCCCCGGCCGCATGTTCACCTCGCTGACCGACGGCACCGCGCTTTTGATCTCGCTCGATCGTTTGCGCGAGCCGGCCAAAAAATGATCTCGAATTGTGGCCAACGGTCGCGATCCGCGGATGCTGCCCGTTCGCCATTGCTCCCAAACGAAGAGTCGGGGTAAGCTGATTTAAGGGGAAGATCCGCGGTTCCTCATGGGGGGGTGCCAGAGATGTCGAAGCACTGGGAGCGCGACCTGGACAATTTACAACGCCATCTCATGGCACTGGCCGCTTCCGTCGAGGAAGCCATCTTCAAGGGCACACGCTCGCTTCAGGAACGCAATCCTTCTCTGGCCCGCGAAGTCGTCGCCGGCGATTCGGCCATCGATCAGGAAGAAAATCAAATCGAGAATGAATGTCTGAAAATGCTCGCCCTGCATCAGCCGGTCGCCGTCGATCTGCGCCGCATCATCGCGGCACTCAAGATCAACACCGACCTGGAGCGCATGGCCGATCTATCCGTCAATATCGCCGAGCGCGCCCTTAGCCTGGCCGAATTGCCGCGTATCGCCGTGCCGGAAAAACTTCAGGGCATGACCGACCTGACCACATTCATGGTTCGCCAGAGTCTCGACGCCTTCGTCATGCTCGATGCCGAGCAGGCGCGGCGCGTCATCCGTATAGATGACGAAGTGGATCGCTATAATCGAGAAATCATCGCTGAGCTGATCCGTTACATGCAGGGTTCGCCGGAGCAAGTGCCGGCGCTCCTGGCGTTTTTCTCGGCCGTGCGCCAGCTAGAACGCATCGCCGATCACGCCACCAATATCGCCGAGGATGTGGTTTATCTCATCGAAGGGGAAATCATCCGCCATCATCCCATGCTTCTGAGCGAAGGGGCTTGAAAAAGCCGATCGAGGAAGTTAATGATCCCCGAGATGCGCACGTAGAGCCGCGACCGTAAGGGAGCGGTTAGTTCTCCGCTCCCTTACGGTCGCGGCTCTACGTCCGCGGCTCGAACGGGATCAAGTACCCTGCTCCCAGCCGCTCATGTATTTGCGCTGCTGCGAAGTCAGTTCGTCGATTTGAATGCCCATCGACTCCAGTTTGTGGCGGGCTACGAACTCCTCGACTTCCGCGGGCACGGTATGCACGGCCGGCGACAGCTTGCCCTTGTTGCGAACGCAATACTCGGTGGCCAGGGCCTGCGTGGCGAAGCTCATGTCCATGACGCTGGGTGGATGTCCTTCGGCGGCGGCCAAGTTGACCAGCCGGCCTTGACCGAGTAGATAAATCCGCGCTCCCTTCTTGAGCTTGTATTCATCCACGTTGGTCCGCACGTTGGTCGTAACGCTCTCGCATTCGCCGCGCAGGGCCGGAATGTCAATTTCCACGTCGAAATGTCCACTGTTGGCGACAAGGGCGCCATCTTTCATTTTCAGGAAATGCTCGCGGCGAATGATGTGGGCATTGCCGGTGACGGTGATGAAGACATCGCCGATAGCAGCGGCATCCAGCAACGGCATGACCTGGAAGCCGTCCATTGCCGCTTCCAGTGCGCGGATCGGATCGACCTCGGTGACGATGACGTTGCTGCCGAGGCCGCGCGCTCGCAGGGCCACGCCCTTGCCGCACCAGCCGTAGCCGCACACCACCACTTTGCGTCCCGCCAACAGCACATTCGTCGCACGGATGATGCCGTCGATGGTGCTTTGGCCGGTGCCGTAGCGATTGTCGAAAAAGTGCTTGGTCTGGGCGTCGTTGACGGCGATGACGGGGAAACGCAGCACGCCATCACGCTCCATGGCGCGGAGGCGATTGACGCCGGTGGTCGTCTCTTCCATGCTGCCGGCGATTTGGGAAATGAGCCGTTGCCGCTCGGCCGGCGGCAATTGCTGCGCCCATGCTCGCACCTGCGGATGCACGTCATCGAGCCGCTCCAGGGCCACGAAAATCATGGCCGAGACCAGATCGGCGCCGTCATCCATGGTGACGTGCGGCTCATGCGCCAGGGCGGCGACGATATGCTTGTAATAGGTGTCGTTGTCCTCGCCGCGGATGGCGTGAACGGCAATGCCGAAGTCCTGCACCAGACTGGCGGCGACATCGTCTTGGGTGCTGAGTGGATTGGAGGCGATCAATACCACGTCCGCGCCGCCGGCTTGCAGTGTGCGAATCAGGTTGGCCGTCTCGCAGGTGACGTGCAGACAAGCCGACATGCGCAGGCCGGCCAACGGCTTGTCCTTGGCAAACCGTTCGCGGATACGCGCCAGTACCGGCATATCGCCGTCGGCCCACAGGATGCGTTTTTTGCCCTGCGGAGAGAGTTTAAGATCGTTCACATCATAACGCGGTTTGGTCGCCGTGGTCATCGCCACTCCATTTTACTAGGGTTTCGTGAAATAAATTCCGGGCCGCGAACAAGCCGCGATATACAAGAGCATCGGCCTTGGTCCGCAGTGCTTTTCTAAGAGTCGTTAATTGTTGTTCAAGAGAGGAAAGAACGTCAAGGGGAATTAGAAAACGTCACCCGTCCTCCCGGCCGATCGACAAACAGCAGCAAGCCAGGCGGAGGGACGGCGTACAGAATAAATTCATGAAGCATCTCATGGGGCACTCGCGGATCGAATCACGGATCCGTATCCGAGTCTGAAATGTAGGCGAAGGCGTTTCTTCGCTTACGCTTCAAGCTTTCTTGTTCGAGTCTGTTGTCACCAATCCGAACCGAGAATATCGCCATAATTCGGCGTGCAGGCGGCGAACCAGGTGGCTCCGCTGATGCCCTGGGCCAAGAAACGGACGCTGCCGTCCCCCATGCCCACGTTGGTCCCGGCTGTGTGCGGCGAGATGGCCCGGCATGAGCAAACACTGAAAATTCCGCCCCAGGTAGCTTGAGTCGCCGTGGTTGTCAGGCAGTATTGCGCCGAAGGCATGATAAGAGGCGTGAAGGCTGTTCCGAAATAGTTAAAACCACCGCAATCGGTGTAGAATTGGGTGTTTGTCGGGGTCTCGAAACCATTGTAGTCCCACCACCATAGGTTCGGCTGAAAATTCCCCGAGGAAGTGCCCAAAGAGTAGGTTTCGGTGAAAAAGATGGTGTTGGATGTGCCATCCGTGATGCTGGCGGGAAAGTTCGAATAGCCGATCCAATCGGACTGGAAGATCATGCCATTGAAGACGTAGCTGCCTACAGCAGCCCAACCTCCCGCCAAACCGTTGCCAAACGTGGGATCCGAAGGACAGACGTACGTTTTCACCGTCTGGTGTATCAGTCCGTTGGCACCCCGCTCCGGATCATAGCCGGTCCCGTTCGCGAGTGCGCACCAGTTGTAGAGGTTCTGCTGCTCGATGTAGGGCAAGAGGTAGAAGAGCGCGCCGCCATACGAGCTGTTTCCTCGTGCCGAGGGAGAAGTAGCAACTGTCGGATAGCCGCCTATGCCGGGGGGCATTTTGGTCTGGTTGGTATCGGAGCAGTTGTGCAGCGCCAGCACAACTTGCTTGAGATTGTTCTGACATTGGGCGCGGGCGGCGGCTTCGCGCACCTTCTGCACGGCCGGCAGCAGCAGGCCAATGAGAATGGCGATGATGGCGATGACGACCAACAGCTCAATCAGGGTGAAACCACGCCGAAGCAACGCGCGCATTCGGGTTCTCCTCGCATTTGAATAACTGGTTATAACATCTAATGAGGCGGTCGGCAGAGGTAGAGGTTATCTTGGCAAGAAAACGTGTTCATCCATCGCAATGATCATACCGCATCGTCGAATTGCCCGCAAGGAATACCGAGCATGATCGGTAAGTCCATGCCGGACAAGTTGCGGGGATGATGTTCACTCTATTCCTCGCTCAGAACACAGAGGATTGCCTGGTCGCAAGATTTGCAGGGATTGCCGACATTTGAAGAAAGATAGAACTGAAATCCAGCTCTACGACAGCCGCGCCGCCGCCTCGCGGGCATTGGCGAGAAAGCGACGCATCTTCTCCGCATCCTTGCGCCCCGGCGCGCTTTCGACGCCGCTGGCCACATCGACGCCGTAGGGCCGGACGATGCGGATGGCTTCGGCGATGTTATCCTCCGTCAGTCCGCCTGCGAGGATAATGGGAACGCCGGGCCGAAATGATTCCAGCAAATGCCAGGGCGCCGTCCGGCCCGTGCCGCCGTGTTGGCCGGGCGCATGACCATCGAGCAGCAGCGCCGACGGCAGACGGCCTGCAACTTGGCAGGCGTCGAGATAACGCTGAACTGCCTGCAAACTGGCCGCGTCGCGCACCGGAAAGGCCGCGATTAGATGATAGGGGAGGCACTCGCACAGCTCGCGGTCTTTGCCGTGCCATTGAATGATGCGAATGCGCGGAAAAAAAGCAAGGCGTTCGAACACCGTCCGCATGGGCTTATCGACGAAGATGCCGGCAGCGGCGACGAAAGGCGGCAGTTCTCGCAAGATGAGCTGGGCAGTTGCCTCTCCTACGTAGCGAGGCGAGCTTTCGTAAAAATTCAGTCCGATGGCATCGGCACCCAGCAGCGCCGCCTGCCGGGCGTCCAATTCCGTGGTTACACCGCAGATTTTCACACGCACATGATACGACATGATCAGCCCGGCCAGAGGAACGAAGGAAGATACGTTGAATTTACCCCAAGGAGCATCGAGGTCAAGGGACAGGCTCAAGTTGGTTCTCGTTCCCACGCTCCTGCATGGGAACGCACGTTGGCGACGCTCCGCGTCGTGGCCTGTCCCACCGAGCAGCGAGAGTCGGGCCGCAGAGCGGCCGGACGTGCATTCCCACGCAGGAGCGTGGGAACGAGAACCAGGCGTCAAGGGATAGTCGCCCTCTGCCCCTTGATTGGCTTGCTCCCTCAAGTTACCATGCTTTCATCCCTTTTTGAAGGAGCTAAAACGCATGAAAACTCAGCGGGCTGATCTGGCGCGGACGCTGGATCGCGTTGAAGAAGATTTCATCGGGCTGTGGCGGAGCATGAGTTCGCTGTGGGGCATCAGTCCGACCATGGCGGAGATCCACGGTCTGCTTTTCATAACCGGCGCCGCCCTGTCGATGGACGACATCATGTCCCGCCTGAGCATCTCGCGCGGCAACGTCAGCATGAACCTGAGCAAGTTGGCCGAGTGGGGTCTGGTCCGCCGCGTCCACAAGCGCGGCGACCGCCGAGATTACTACGAATCGCTCAGCGACGTTTGGGAGATGTTCACATTGGTCGCCGCCCAGCGCAAACGACGCGAGATCGATCCGATCCTGAACACGCTGCGTCAATGCCGCGAACGTCTCTCGCCGGAAACGCTGGGAGGTTCCGCCGAGGAACCCCAAGCCGCCGACCGCCGCCGCCGCGTCAACGAGTTGCTCTCCTTCCTCACGCTGATGGACAGCCTGGCCCAACGCTTCTTCGAGAGCCATCGCGGCCTCCGCGCCGCCGTGGAGTTGCTGGAACGACCCGGGGATGACAAGGTGACAGGGTGACAGGGTGACGGGGTGACGGGGTGACGGGGTGACGGGGTGAGGAGAAACGAAATGCCACGACCTCCATGCAACCTGAAAATCGCAGGGAGTTTGGCCCTGCTTTTCACCTTGTCACCTTGTCACCTTGTCACCTTGTCACCCCGTCACCCTTTCACCCCGTCACCCTGTCACCTTGTCACCCTGTCATCCGCGAGGGCTGCGGATGAGTCATGGTTTCGCAAGCAGGTTGCGCCGATCTTCGAGCAGCACTGTCTGCGCTGTCACGGCAAGAAATCGCAGCGCGGCGGATTGTCGTTGGCGACCGCGGCGGACATGCAGGCCGGCGGCGACAGCGGCCCCGTCGTCGTTGCCGGCAAACCGGGTGAAAGTTTCCTTCTATCGATGGTCTCCGGCGAGAAGCCGAAAATGCCGAAGAAGGCCAAGCCGTTGACGGCTGAGCAAGTCGCCGTGCTCGCAAAATGGATCACGGAAGGAGCGAATTGGCCAAAGGATGTCACGCTCCAGGCCAGCTCGGATCCGGGCGAGAAATGGTGGTCGCTGCAACCGCTGGCTCGCCCCGCTGTTCCCATCGTGCAGACGCCCGGCTGGGTACGCACGCCCGTGGATGCGTTCATCCTCCGCCGTCTCGAACAGCAGGGCATGAAGCCGAGCGAGCTGGCGGATCGCCGCACGCTCATCCGGCGGCTGTCTTTCGATCTGCTCGGCTTACCCCCATCGCCTGTGGAAATCGATGCTTTTCTTCGCGATCGTTCGCCGAACGCTTACGAAAAACTCGTGGATCGATTGCTCGATTCGCCGCGCTACGGCGAGCGATGGGCACGCCACTGGCTCGACGTGGTCCACTACGGCGACACGCACGGCTACGACAAAGACAAGGTGCGTCCCAACGCCTGGCCCTACCGCGATTACGTCATCCGTGCCTTCAACGAGGATCGACCCTATTCACGATTCATAAAAGAGCAAATTGCCGGTGATGTTTTTTATCCGGATACTTCGGACGGCATCATCGGTCTCGGCTTCCTTGCGGCGGGTCCGTGGGACTTTGTCGGCCACGTCGAATTGCGCGAGGGCACGCTGGACAAGAAGATCACGCGCAATCTCGACCGCGACGACATGGTGGCCACGGTGATGAACACGTTCACTAGCTTGACCGTGCAGTGCGCCCGTTGCCACGATCACAAATTCGATCCAATAACGCAGGAGGATTACTACGGCCTGCAAGCAGTGTTCGCCGCCGTGGACCGCGCCGATCGACCGTTCAAGGACGCCGGGGGACGGCCTGGCGTGGTGTATGCCGCCGCCACGCATTTCGCGCCAGCAGGCACTTTCACGCCGACCAAGGGCAAGCCGCGGCCGATTTATCTCCTCAAGCGCGGCAGCGAGAAAACCCCCGTGCGCGAAGTCGGCCCCGGCACCGTCGCTTGCGTGGCCAGTCTCCCTTGCCGCTTCCCGCTCGCCGATCGACCGGAGGGCGAACGCCGCGCTGCGCTGGCCCGCTGGATCACCGAGGAGCACAATCCACTGACGTGGCGCTCGATTGTCAATCGCGTCTGGCTGTATCATTTCGGACAGGGACTCGTGGACACGCCCAACGATTTCGGCCGTATGGGCGGCAAGCCCTCGCATCCGGAACTGCTCGATTGGTTGGCCATCGAGTTCCGCGACAGCGGTCAATCGCTCAAACGCCTGCATCGCCTGATCGTCAACAGCGCAACCTATCGGCAAGTATCGATCGACAATCCCGCCTATGCTCGCATCGACAGCGGCAATCATCTTCTGTGGCGTATGAATCGCCGCCGTCTCGACGCTGAATCGATCCGCGACGCCGTGCTGGCCATCAGCGGCAAGCTCGATCCTAAAATGTACGGACCCGGTTTCCGCACCTTCGGTTTCCTCGACGATCACTCGCCGCACTACAAGTATGAGGAATACAATCCCGACGATCCGGCCGGCCACCGTCGTTCCGTGTACCGCTTCCTGGTGCGTTCGGTGCCCGATCCGTTTATGGAAACACTCGATTGTCCCGATCCGTCGCTGCGCGTCGAGAAACGCAACGAATCGCTGACGGCGCTCCAGGCGTTGGCATTGCTCAACGATAAGTTCATGCTGCGGATGGCTGAACATTTCGCGGGGCGGGTCCAGAAGATGGGTGGCGATTTACCGAGTCGAGTGTCCGCCGCGTATCGGCTAGCGCTTGGCCGCGAACCGATGGCGGAAGAGAGCCGCGTGTTACTCGATTATGCGCGCAAGCACGGATTGGCGAATATGTGCCGGTTGATTCTGAATACTAACGAGTTTTCGTTCGTGGATTAATTGGATAGCGGATTGAGTAAGTCTCTCGTTCCCACGCTCCGCGTGGGAACGCACGGCGGCGACGCTCTGCGTCGCGGCCTCAGGAACGGGCATAGAGCACCTTACCTTCCCGCGCCGCCGGCCATTCAATCGTACCAACAATGTCTTTTCGCCAGGCAAAATCATCCGGGCGAGTGACGATGATGTCTGTAGGGATAAGAATATCGTGAAGCGCTAGTCGGATCTCCAGCCCTTTATCGAAAGCGGTCCCCTCGAAATTCATGACGACCAGCAAGTCCACATCGCTGTCCGCCGTGGCGTCGCCGCGCGCCTGCGATCCGAACAGGATCACTTGCTGCGGCTGAAACTTCGCCACGATCCGTTTGACCATGCGATGGATGGCCTGCCGCACCGTCGTTCGCTTCGCGCTTCGGGGCATGATTTGGCACTTGACCTCACAACCGCTTGGGGTTAATGGGACATAGATCGACTCAGAAAAGACCGATAAGCTCGGCTTTTGCACTTTTTGGGGTGATCGATAAACCGTTACTCAATATCTAAGCTATCTGGCACGAGATTAGGATACTCAGATTCTTCACTGAGGTGAAATGGTGCCGCGATAGTTTTATCGCTTCCACCCCCGTTAGGTAGAAGCCGCATCGACCAGGTATTGTTCGATAATGGCCGCCGCGAGTTCGCCAGCGCTGATAGGTGGAGTCCCGGTCTCGGAGGCCGCGGCGGCAAGAGCCTGGAGTTTCTCCCAAGTCTGCACGGGCAAATCGATCGGCCGGCGGACACGATCTGTTGGCGGGTCGCCCGGTGTGTGCTCGCGGTGTGCGGCAACCGCGGCCGCTAGCTGCTCTAATCCGAGTGGACCGTGCGGGTTGGCTACTGCCAACGGCACGACCCGGCTCGCGTGCAGTGCTTGGCGGATTTCCTCTTCAGTCAACATGGATTACTCCTCGACATATTCCGTGATGCCGTAGTATTTGCCATCGATCACGACACCAATTTCCCCTTGATTGGCCTGCCGTCCCATGCGGCTTAGCGTGCGATACAGTTCGGCGAGTGCGGCAGTCGTTAGGGATTCCCCTGAAACATAGGAAAAAACGATGACCGGCTCCTCCTTCAAGAGTACCCCGCCTTTAGCGTCATCGCGCCACACGCCTCGACCACGCGGATAGGCCGTGGCACCGCGGAACAGACGGCCCAAGGTAGTCAGAACCTCATCCACCCAATAATCCTGGTCAATCGCCTGGCCGTCGCGATCTTGGCTAGGGACGAAGATCACGATCAGGGACGTCCCGACAGGCAAGGCGGAGTGGAAGATGGTCTGCGGATCACAGGATTGTTCAACCATACCCTCAGTTTAACCGACGCAAAACAGCAAAACAATGTTGTGGTAGCGTCCCGCATATGGATAGGATCAAGGCAAAAGGAGAAACGCCATGTTCGAACTGACCGAACAGCAGCGGCAGGACTTGAACACGGATCTCCCTCGCGTCTTCGATCCTCGGACGAAGAAGATCTATGTCCTCGTCAGCGCGGAGGAATACGAGCGCATGCAAGCGCTCCTTGCCCCGGAGCGCCTGCCGAGGACTGAGCAGCAGGCGATGCTGCATGCGGCTGGATTGCGCGCGGGTTGGGATGATCCGGAAATGGAAATCTACGACCGCGAGGAGACAGCCACTTGATCCGCAATCCCAACACCCACGCCGGCATTCGCTGCCCCGATCGCCGGCGCTTCCTCTGGCACTTCGGCGGCGGACTGGGTGGTATCGCCTTGGCCAGTTTGCTCGATGCCGACGGACTCCTGGCCGCTCCGCATTTCAAGCCGAAGGCCAAGCGCGTCGTGCAATTGTTCATGTCCGGCGCGGCCAGTCAGTGTGATACGTTCGACTATAAACCGCGTTTGATTCGCGATCACGGCAAGCCGTGGGATCCCGGCGAGAAAGTCGAGCTGTTTCAGTCCAATCCCGGGCAGACCATGAAAGCGCCGTGGCAATGGCGGCGCTACGGCCAGTGCGGCAAATGGATCAATGATTGCGTAGCGGCGCTCGGCTCTTGTGTCGATGACATCGCCTTCATTCACAACATGGTGGCGAAGTCGAATGTTCACGGCCCGGCCACCTTCATGCAGGCGACCGGATTCGTCCTGCCCGGCTTTCCCAGCATGGGCGCCTGGATCAGCTACGGACTCGGGCGGCTGACCGACAATTTGCCGGCTTTCGTCGTGCTGCCCGATCCGCGCGGCTTTCCGCCCAATGGTCCACAAAATTGGGGGGCTGCTTTCCTGCCCGCCGAGCATCAGGCGACGATGGTCCGCCCTAGCGCCAAAACGCCCATCGCCGATCTGTTTCCTCCGAAGGGCAGTTTCGTCACGCCGAAAAGCGACGCCGACATGCAGGCGGCGCTGGCGAAGCTCAATCGCCGCCATGAGGCGGAGCGGCCCGGCGATTCACGTCTGGATGCCCGGATTCGGTCCTACGAGATGGCCGCCCGGATGCAGTTGAGCGCTCCCGAAGTGCTCGATCTCGCCAAGGAACCCGCCCCCATCTTACGGATGTACGGACTCGATTCGCTCGACATTCCGCTGCAAATGGGCATCAGCGAGAAGGCGGAGATTCAGTATTTCAGCCGCAATTGCCTGGTGGCGCGGCGTCTTCTGGAGCGCGGTGTGCGTTTCGTGCAGGTGTGGAGCGGTGCCGACAACGGTTTTCCGCGCCGCAATTGGGACTCGCATGAGGACATCGAACGCGATCATTGGCCGCTGGGCCGCGGTCTCGCCGTCGGCGCGGCGGCACTGTTGATGGACCTCAAACAGCGCGGCATGCTCGATGATACGATTGTGCTGTGGACGACGGAGTTTGGCCGCATGCCGTGCAGCCAGGGCAGCAAGGGCCGCGATCACAATCCATTTGTCTTCACCAACTGGCTGGCCGGCGGCGGCGTCAAAGGCGGCGTCAGCTACGGCGATAGCGATGAGTGGTCGTACAAGCCCGCCGATCCGAAGAAATCAACCTACTGCTACGATGTCCACGCTACCATTCTGCATTTGCTCGGCATCGATCACGAAAAGCTGACGGTGCGTCATAACGGTATTGACCGCCGTTTGACCGATGTGCATGGCCGGCTGATCCCGGACATTATGACATAAGTATTTGTTGATGTTTCAAGGCGGCTGCATGAGCGCGTCTTACGACCCTACACTGAAGACCTTGGTGGAGGTATCGCCGGCCGATTGGTTGTCGCTTCTCGGCCTGCCACGCAAAAGAGTCACAGTTGAGGATACCGACTTGGCGACCGTGGTTAGCGGGGCCGTCGATAAGGTCTTACGTGTCCGTGCTCGACTCGAATATTTGCTGCATCTCGATTTTCAATCTGGACATGACTCAGCGATTCTGCCCCGGCGCTTGCGACTGTATAATGGAGTGTTGGATTACCGTCACGATCGTCTTGTGTTGAGCGTGGCGGTGCTTCTGCGACCTGAGGCAGATTCGCCGCAACTGACGGGCTTGTTTGAACGAGGTTTCCCCGGTCAAGAGTCACTCACTCTGCTGCGTTATCGTGTACTTCGAGTGTGGCAATTACCGGTGGATCAACTACTTTCCGGCGGCTTGGGCACACTGCCATTAGCGCCGATCAGCGACGTGGGTGTATCGCAGCTGCCGGATGTGATTCACCGTATGAAAGAACGCCTGAGCCGGGAGCGACGGCGTCAACATGTGGAGAATCTCTGGGCGGCGACCTACTTGCTTTTGGGATTGCGTTATTCGGATGCATTCGCCGATATGCTCTTTCGGGAGGTGCTGGGTATGGAAGAATCCACGACTTATCAAGCGATCCTTAGAAAAGGCCGCTTGGCCGAGGCACGGAGGTTCCTGTTTTTGATTGGCGAGGACAAACTTGGACCGCCGAGCGAGGCTGCGAGAGCGGCTGTCAACGCCGTTGAGGATGCGGAGCAGTTGGAGGAACTGGGCAAACGTGTAAGTCGCGTGGATAGCTGGGAAGAATTGCTGGCTACATCTTCGCGGCGTCGACGCGATGGCCGCAGGAATGCTGGCACTTGAATGTGAGTCCCGCTATTCCGAAAGTAATGTTTCGATTTCTCGTCGTGTCGGGAAGGATGCCTGCGTGCCAGGCCGCGTTACCGAAATCGCCGCCACTCGATTCGCACTTCGCGCCGCCTCTTGCAGCGGCAGTCCTTCCAGGAGAAACACGGCCAGACTGCCGATAAAGGCATCGCCGGCTCCCGAAGCATCGACCGCACGGACCGGCGTGGCCGGGATATGTTCCCAATCATCATCCGCGACGACGACGCCTCGCTCGCCCAGCGTCACCAGCACCGCGCCGGCCCCGCGCTGTTGCAGGATTTGTGCTGCTGCTCTCGCTTCCTCCAGGTTTGTGACGCGCTGGCCCGTTAGCAATTCCACTTCGGTTTCGTTGGGGATACACAGGTCGGTTAATCGCAGCAATTCATCGGGCAGCGGCACGGCGGGAGCGGGGTTGAGAACCGTGCTTACACCCGCTGCCCGAACAATACGAAATGCCTCCAACGTCGTCTCCAATGGCACTTCCAGCTGGCATAGAAGCACGTCGCACTCGCGAAGAACCGTTGCTGCCTGCCGCACGTCTTCCGGCGACAGAGCGGCGTTCGCTCCCGGCACAAGCAGGATGCAGTTCTGTCCGTTGTCCTCGACGATGATTGCCGCCGTGCCGGTCGGCCGGTCAGCGTCACGCAGTACATGCGTGGTATCGATGCCATGCTGCTGAAAATTTCGAAGAACTTGCTCGCCGAAGACGTCGCCGCCGACGCGCGAAACCATTGTTACGCTGGCGCCGAGGCGCGCGGCCATTACCGCCTGGTTGGCGCCCTTGCCGCCGAAGCCGATGTGGAACTCCTTCCCCGCCAGCGTTTCGCCCGGACGCGGCAACCGAGACGTGCGGAAAGTCAAGTCCATGTTCGACGAACCGACGACACATATACGGGGGGAAACTGGAGGCATGGCCGATTCTCCCAAAGCACTCGTCCTCGTTGACGCCGGGGTATTTTGTCGCTATCGTAATACTTCCATCTATTCGGACGTATTTTTTACCGAAATAAGAGGACGTTAACAGTCATGGTTCGCAAGAAGCTTGGACGGGGCAGGAAGAATCGCTGCCGGTTCTGCACGAAAGAAGGATGTCCACGTCCCGCGTTCGTGGATTATAAGGATGTGCAAACCCTCAAAAAGCTCTGCACCAGCCAGGGCAAGCTGTTCAGCCGCAAGCGCAGCGGCAACTGCGCTGCCTTCCAGCGCGCCGTCAAAGACGCTATCAAACGGGCGCGCTTCATGGCGCTGATGCCCTACGTCGGCGAGTGATTTTGCCAGGCCGTAGTGCCAAGGCGAGCGGGGTCGCGTAAGCGCCCCGAGTGCGACAATCACTCGGGGCGCTTACGCGACCCCGCTCGCCTTGGCACTGCGACAATCACTCGGGGCGCTTACGCAACCCCGCTCGCCTTGGCACTGCGATCTAATATCTCAATCCTCCGCATCATCCGCGGCGACCGCGCGCACGCCGATGAAACGCTCGCGCTTGATCTCCTCCTCTACCTCTCGGGCACGCGGTTTCAGCAAATCGCTTCGCGTGACAATGCCGATCATCTTCTGCGTGTTATCATCCGCGACCACGACCATTCGGCCAACCCCTGCCTCCGCCATGCGCTCCGCCGCAGTGCGACACGACTCCCATGCGAACGCGGTGATCGGCGCTCGGTGAATCAGGTCGTAGGCGATGATAACGTTCATGGTCGCCACGTCCGATGCCAGGTCGGGGTTCAGCCCGCGAGCGACCCAGTCCTCCAGCAGGTTCGTGCGCGTGAGGACGCCAAGGACTGTGCCCTTCTCGTCCACCACCGGATAGCCCTGATGACGCTGCGACCCGCCGCCGGAGAAGTAGCGTTTCAGAACTTCGACAACCGGCATGGCGGCGGGGATGGTGATAACTTGCCGGGACATCACGTCGCCGATGCTGCTGCGCTCCAGGGGATCGACGCTGTATTCGCGGCTAATGTGGTAGCCTCGGCGAGCCACCTTCTCGGTCAGGATTGAACGCTTCATGAACAGCACCGTGAAGGCGTAGGCCACGAACGAGGCGATCAACAACGGCGGCAATACCTTGATGTCCCAGGTTAACTCCAGCGCGAAGACGATGCCCGTGAACGGGGAGCGCATGGTGCCGCCCATGATGGACGCCATGCCGACCAAGGCCCATAGCGAGGCATCCTGGCCGGGCAGGATGCGTGATATGAGTGATCCCACGGCGCCGCCCATGATAAGCAAGGGCGCCAACACGCCGCCGGAGGTGCCCGAACCGAGCGAGCACGACCAAATAAAGCTCTTGACGACAATGAGCAAGAGGAGCGTTTGTAGAGTGAACTGGCCCCGCAGCAAGTCCTCGATGATGTCATAGCCGACGCCGAGGGCGCGCGGCTGGAAATAGCCGCCGATGCCGATGGCGAGTCCACCGAGGGCCGGCCACCACATCCAGTGGAAGGGCAGGCGGTGGAACAGATCCTCCCAGGTGTAGACCGCCAATGTGAGCAGCAACGCGAAGATCCCGGCCAGCACGCCGACCACGGCCGCTGAACCCATGCCGAGTATGTTGACCGCCGGATGCAGCGGGATCGGGAATAACGGAGGGCCTTCCAGCCCCAGGCCCGGTCGCACCGCCACGGCCATGGCGCACGCCACGGCCACCGGAAACAGGCTGCGCGGCTTCCACTCGAACAACAACAGCTCGACCGCCAGCAAGACGGCGGCGGCAGGTGTGCCGAATGTCGCCGTCATACCCCCCGCGGCGCCGGCGACCAGCAAGGTCTTGCGCTCGGCGGCGGTCAGGTTGAAGACTTGTGCGATGATCGAGCCGCAGGCGCCGCCCGTCATGATGATCGGTCCTTCGGCGCCAAACGGGCCGCCAGAACCAATCGAGATGGCCGATGACAGCGGTTTGAGGATCGCCACTTTCGGCGACATGCGGCTGCGGCCAATGAGGATCGCCTCCAGAGCTTCGGGAATGCCGTGCCCGCGGATGCGCTCGGAACCATACCGCGCCAACAGGCCGATGATCAGCCCGCCCAGAATGGGTATGACGATGGCCCAGAGTCCCAACGACTGTGCTCGACGCCACAGTTCCGGTTCATGGGCAAAAGAAAGGTGCTGATAATAGAAGAGGTTGGTGAAGAAAAAGATCAGCCGTTGCAACACCAAGGCGACCACGGCGCATAAGGCGCCGATGCCGACGGCGATAGCCGATATCCACAACAATCGGGCCTTGGCTGTGAAATCCCCCTTTTGGGTTGTGAAATCACCGTTCATACCGATAAGCGTCTCCGCAAGGTTCGGGCGTGGTGTGTCGATAGTGATAGCAAATTCGCCGTCGGCCGTGTATGCGAATGCGCGACAAGGGTGTTCACTTGTCCGAGCCGCGCACGCAGCGCAGCGGAGTAAGCGGCCGCGTTTCAGCCGCTTACTCCGCTGCGCTGCGTGCGCGGCTCGGACTCACGTTCGATCAAAAGCAACTCGTCGCCACCGCTTCCATCAGGTAGGATACCCTCACCCCACTTTTGAACCCTGGGGGTTGTACACGTGTCTGGTCGATAGCAGGCCCGTTGTAGGGGCGTGCGTTCGACTCGACGTCTGGAGGATCCCATGCTGACTCTTAAACTTCCCGACGGCTCGGTTCGTCAGGTTCCCGAAGGCACTCGGCCGCGCGATGTGGCCGCGTCCATCGGCAAACGTTTGGCTCAGGCTGCTGTCGCTGCCAAAGTCAACGACAAGGTCGTCGATCTCGACGGTGAATTGCGTGATGGGAATGGCGAATTGTCTTTCCAGATCCTCACCGATCGCGACAAAGAAGCACTAGCTGTGCTTCGTCACAGCAGCGCTCATATCATGGCTCGCGCCGTGTTGCGCTTGTTTCCCGATGCTCAGCTTGCGTTCGGCCCAGCGCTGGAAAATGGGTTCTATTACGACATCGATTCGCCGACTCCGATCCGCGAGGAAGATTTTCCACGCATCGAGGAGGAGATGCGCAAGATCATCGCCGAGGCCGAGCCGTTCGAGCGCTTCGAGCGTCCGACTAACGAAGCCCGCGAATTGGTGCGCGATCTCGGCCAAGGTTACAAGGTTGAACATATCGACGATGATTTAAAGCAATATCCGAGCCTGAGCTTCTACCGTCAGGGTGAGTTCATTGATCTGTGCCGCGGCCCACACATTCCCAACGCCGGCAAGGTCGGCGCGTTCAAGCTCCTCAACATCGCCGGCGCGTACTGGAAGAATGATGCCAGTCGCAAACAGCTTCAGCGTCTCTATGGCACTGCCTTTTTCAACCAGAAGGATCTTGATGCGTATTTGCATCAACTCGAAGAGGCGAAGAAACGCGATCACCGCGTCCTGGGCAAGCAGCTGAAGCTGTTCACCATCAGCCCGGCGGTTGGCAGCGGTCTGATTCTGTGGATGCCAAAGGGTGCGACCGTGCGCGGCATTCTGGAGACTTTCATCAAGGACGAGTTGCTCAAGCGCGGCTATCAGCCGGTTTACACTCCGCACATCGGCCGGCTGGAGCTGTATCGTACCAGCGGCCATTTCCCCTACTATCGCGATGCCCAATATCCTCCTCTCTTCATGCACCAGCTTGGCCAGATGGTCGATACCTGGCTGTCGCTCCTGGAATCCGATCTGTTGAGCGAGCAGGCTGAGAAATCTTTCCTTAGCATCCTGGAGGGGCCGGGCAAGAGCATGATCGACCTTCCGGGCGAGCCGGCGGCGATGCTGCAACATTACGCGGCGGCGGGAAATGACAAGGCGAAAAAAGCGGAAGCGCTGAAAGGTTGGCTCAACCGACAGGAAGGCTACCTTGTTAAACCCATGAACTGCCCGCACCACATTCAGATTTACAAGGCCGAGCCGCGCAGCTACCGCGATCTGCCAGTGCGCCTCGCCGAGTTCGGCACTGTTTATCGCTTCGAGCAGACCGGCGAACTGTCCGGCATGACCCGCGTGCGCGGCTTCACTCAGGATGACGCCCATCTGTTCGTCACCCCGGAGCAAATCGAGGCGGAGTTCAGTGCCAATCTCGATCTTGTCCTGTTCGTACTCGAAAGCCTGGGGCTGAACGATTACCGCGTCCGTGTCGGTCTGCGCGATCCGAAGAGCGACAAGTACGTTGGCAAGGCAGAGAACTGGGAGAAGGCCGAGCAAACCCTGCTTTCCCTCGTCAAGTCGCGCGGCATGAATTACACCGCCGAGGAGGGCGAAGCGGCATTCTACGGTCCCAAAACCGATTTCGTGGTGCGCGATTGCATTGGCCGAGAATGGCAGCTCGGCACCGTGCAGCTCGATTACAACCTGCCCGAGCGCTTTGGCCTGGAGTACATCGGCAAGGACAACGCGGCGCATCGGCCGGTCATGATCCACCGCGCCCCCTTCGGCTCGATGGAGCGCTTTGTGGGCATTCTCATCGAGCATTTCGCCGGCGCGTTCCCCTTATGGCTTGCTCCGGAACAGGCGCGCATCATGCCGGTCAGCGAGCGTTTCCGCGAATACGGCGAGCGCATCGAGAACGAGCTGCGTTCGCACGGCTTCCGCGTCCATGGTGATTATCGGCCGGAGAAGATCGGCTACAAGATCCGCGAGGCGCAGCTAGAGAAAATCCCCTATATGCTGGTCGTCGGCGAGAAGGAACAAACCGCGGGCACCGTCTCGGTGCGTGACCGCGTGGACGGCGACATCGGGGCCATGACCATCGCGGAACTAATCCACCGCCTGAGCGATGAAGTGAAGGAAAGGCGCATCCGCCAGGTCAGCACTGCCAGCGCCGGCTTGGCCGACCGCGGCGCCCAATTCGCGGATTGAAGAAGAAGAGATTCACCACGAAACACACGAAATACACGAAAAAAGAAAAAAAGAAAAAAATCAAGAGTCAGAAGCACGCTGCATGTCGCTGAGGATGCTTTTTTCTTTCTTTTTCTTTTTTTCGTGTATTTCGTGTGTTTCGTGGTGAATCTCTTCTCATTTTACGCCGATTAGTTTCTCGAATTCGTCTTCCGTCAGCACTTTGACGCCGAGTTGGCGAGCCTTGTCGAGCTTGCTGCCGGCTTCGTCGCCGGCGACGACGTAGTTTGTTTTTTTCGAGACGCTGCTCGTCGCCTTGCCGCCGTGCAGGGCGATTATGTCCTCGATTTCTTTACGGCTGTAATTTTGCAGCGTGCCGGTGACAACCACGGTTTTGCCCGTGAGCGGACCGCTGGTGACTTTCGGTTTGACATCCTCAGTTAGCTTCACGCCGGCATCGCGGAGATCCTGGATGATTTGCTTGCCGGGTCCGTGGAGGAAATTGTAAACGCTCTCGGCTCGCCTTGGGCCGAAGCCCTTGACGCCGGCTAGTTCTTCCTTGGAAGCGGACTGCAAGGCGTCGATAGTCGGGAACTCTTGCACCAAGAGCGGGGCCATCGCTTCCCCGACGCCGTAGATGCTCAAGCCGGCGAGCAGTCGGCCCAGACCGCGGGTTTTGCTGGCTTCGATGGCGTCGAGCAGGTTCTGCGCGGAAAGGTCGCCCATGCGTTCCAGGTCCATCAACTGATCTTTTTTCAAGCGATACAGGTCGGCCACGGTCTTGACCAGTCCGCTGCTGACAAGTTGTTCGGCCAGTTTTTCGCCGATTCCCTCGATGTCCATGCGTTCGCGCTTGGCGAACGATTCGATTCGGCCCTGCAATTGGGCGGGGCAGGTCGCGGTGGCGGTGCAGCGCGGCGTCGGCGCATCGTTCTCGCGCACCGCCGGTGCGCCACACACCGGACATTTCGTGGGGAAATGGAAGACTTTCTCGCTGCCTTCGCGGGCATCGTGCAGCGCCTTCTCGACATAGGGAATAATCTCGCCCCGCTTGACAACGATGACGCTGTCACCGACGCGGATGTCTTTTTGTTCAACTTGGGCGGCGTTATGCAGCGTGGCCCGCGAAACTGTGGTGCCGCACAACTGCACCGGGGGATCGAAGAGGGCCACAGGCGTCAGTACGCCGTCCTTACCCACATCAATTTGGATTTCGCGTATCTTCGTAATCGCTTGTTCGGCCTCGAACTTGTAGGCCACGGCCCAGCGCGGCTCCTTGTTTGTCGTGCCCAGACGCCGCTGCTGATCGAAGTCGTTCACCTTGATAACGAGGCCATCCGTCTCATAGGGCAGATCGAAACGCTTCTCCGACCAGCTATCGCAATAGGCGATGACCTCTTCCATCGAATCGAACGAATGGATTGCGGGATTGACCGGGAAGCCGAACTGCCGCAGGAGTTGGAGCGCGTCGAGATGGGACTTGATGGTAATGCCTTCGACGTAGCCCACCGAGTAGGAGAAGAGGCGGAGGCGGCGCTTGGCCGTGAGGCGGGAATCGAGCTGTTTGAGCGAGCCGGAAGTCAGGTTGCGAGGGTTGGCGTAGCGTTGTTCGCCGCGGGCGGCGACTTCCTCGTTGAGCCGGGCGAAGTCGGCCTTGGACATGTATACTTCGCCGCGCGCCTCGAAGTGCGCCGGCGGATTGTCGGTGTGTAAGCGCAGGGGCACGCCGCGGACGGTCTTGAGATTCTCGGTGATGTCGTCGCCGGCCTTGCCGCTGCCGCGCGTCGCTCCCAATGTCAGCAAGCCGTCGGTGTATGTCAGTGATACGGCCACGCCGTCGATCTTCAGCTCGACCACATATTTAATCGGTTGCTTGCCGAGCGCCTTGCGGACACGGCCGTCGAATTCGCGCAACTCGTCGGCGCTGAATGCCTTGCCGATGGATAACATCGGCACGCGATGATGCACGGTTTTGAACGCGTCGATGGGTTGGCCGCCGACGCGCCGCGTCGGGCTATCGGGAGTGATCAACTCTGGGTGGGTGGCCTCCAACTCCTCCAATTCCTTAAGGAGCAAATCGAACTCCTTGTCGGAGATTTCGGGCCGATCCTCGACGTAATAAAGGTAGTTATGGCGGTCGATGAGTCGGCGGAGTTCGACGGCGCGTTGCGCGGGTTTCGACATGGCACACCAAAGCTAGGAAGATGGATTTTCCTTTTGCATTGGTGGAATTGTCACGTCGCCCGGCGATTTTTGCAAGCCCCGTAGACGATCGACGGCCATGCTGGCGATACTGAGGACCACCACGGCGACAACTTCATAGAGCAGCCAGCGCCAGCCGTCATTGCGCAGGGCGTCGCGGAACTCGGAGGACGGCGGTGGCTGGCCGGCGTCTCTGGCTTTTTGTTCCAGCGTCGGCACGACAGCGTAGGCCAGCGCCGTAACGACGAAAAGCAAGCTGGCCAAAAGCAATAACAGATACAGCGGATTACGCGGCTCACGGTTGGTCACGTGCATAGCTCCAAAGAATTCATCACAGAAAAGACGAAGAAAAGGACAAAAAAGATAAAAAAGACACAAATGACAGAAAAAGCGCAGGTAGCAACAACCTTATCCTCCTACGATCCACGGCGAATCAATGGGTTGATAGCTGACAAGCTCTTCTGGTTTGAACCACAGCGCAACTTCGGCGGCGGCATTTTCGGGACTATCGCTGCCGTGGATGAGATTGTTTTGCACGCTCAGGGCGAAATCGCCGCGAATGGTACCGGGCGAGGCCTTCGCTCCATCGGTCGCACCGATAAGGTTGCGAGCCACGGCTACCGCCTCGCGCCCCTCCAGCACCAGTGCGATCGTCGGACCGGAGGTGATGAATTTCAAGAGCGATTCGTAAAACGGCTTGCCCTTGTGAACCGCGTAGTGCTGCTCGGCCAGGCCGCGGTTGACTTGCACCAGCTTTAATCCCGCCAGGCGCAGCCCCTTTTGCTCGAAACGCTGCACGATGCTGCCGACCAGGCGACGATGGATGCAGTCGGGTTTGAGGAGGATAAGGGTCTTTTCCATGTCCTTAATTGCTCTTTTGCCTTGGTTTGTGATGAGATCGAGCGTTGGTTTCTTGGGCTCTCGATCTCTTTCTGTTCATCTCATTCTAGAGAAATGTTGCGGCGGAATCGAATGAACCACCTTTCATGGATTTTTCCCTTCACTTAATCTTAATAATACCGTCTTCATACCCTCACGCGCCCCGACTATTTATTGCGCGGTGTCTCGTTTGTCGTTCTTTTCGAGATGCTCCATCCCAAGGAGAGTCGCCATGAAACGCCGAGGTTTCACGCTGATCGAGTTGTTGGTCGTGATCGCCATCATCGCGATCCTCATCGGCTTGCTTCTGCCGGCCGTGCAGAAGGTGCGCGAGGCCGCCGCACGCATGAAGTGCCAAAACAATCTCAAGCAGATTGCCCTGGCCAACGCCAATTATGAATCGACCTATCGACGCTTTCCTTCTGCTTTGAACGTGGTCGTGGGCACCAGTGGTCAAGATTTGTATCCGACCGATCCGCCTATCGTGATCGGCGGGGCGCCGAGCCGCGAGCCGGATCCCGGCAAGTTTTACAGCATTTGGGCGGCTATGTTCCCGTTCATGGAACAAGGGAACTTGTCGAATGCGATGTCGAATTTATCGAACGGCTTTACCAGTCCCTTGGCCCAGTACGCCTACACCGCGACCGCAACGGCTTCCAATCCGATGTTGTCCCCTGGTTCGCAGGTTGTCTCGCTGCTGCTCTGCCCCTCCGAACCGTGGGCGCAACACACCCAGGTCTACCACACCTCCACGTTCGGCATCACGAACTACGGGTGCATCCAGGGGACACAGGAAGATTACGGCGGCGACTTAAAGTACGCCTACGATGGCGTTTTCTACATCAACAGCACGACGACGATCGGCGCCGTTACCGACGGGATGAGCAATACCATCTTCTTCTCCGAAAGAACCTACATCGGCCCCATGACGAATGCCGTGAACTATGCCAAAGCCAATCAAGCCATCCAGGGCGTGGGCGGCTGGGCCTGGTGCGGCTGGAACTCGATGGAGGATTATTGCCTCAGCAGCTTCGTGCCCATCAACTACTCCGGCTGCGCGGACAATAAATACTGCGATGAGCGCATCGTGGCCATGGGATCGCAACACACCGGCGGGTGCAACGCGGCGTTCGGGGATGGCTCGGTTCATTTCTTGACTCTCGCCGGCACCGGCCAACAATTGCTGACCCTTCAGTACCTGACGACACGGTCTAACGGCGAGGTGATACCAGGGGACTACTAAAGAGGCGCGATCTTTTTGACCAACCCACAGCGCCCGCAAGGCAGTAAGCTTTGCGGGCGCCGAGGCCGGTGGTTCTCTGTAATCCCTGGAGCGCAAAAATGTCTCGCCGCATCGTGATTCTTGTCTTGATTGGGCTGAGCGCTCTGGCGCCTTTGGCCGGATGCGGGAAACGGCTGCCTCCGCTTGTTCCCGTGCGAGGATCGGTTCTGCTTAACGGTAAACCGCTGCCCAAGGCGGCGGTCACGTTTGTACCGCAGTTGGACACCTTCGGCGCGGAATCCACCTCGACGGCCGTTACGGACGAGAACGGCCAATTTACTCTGACCTGTGCGTATCAGGGCCAGCCGGGGGCGGTCGCCGGAGAACACATCGTCCTCGTCACCGAGCCGTCTCTCCCGGAGGAGTTGCGAAACTCGCGGAGCACGCGAGAACTCGCCAACTTCCGAGCGAAGCTGGGCAATCGTCCTATCCCGGCGAAATACAGTTCCGTCAGCCACTCACCGTTGAAGATCGAGGTAAAGGAAGGGCAAGAGGAAATAAAGCTCGAACTCAGGCGCTAGGCCGGTTGTTTGCCTAGGGCCGTGCTGGGACGGCGATGCGGTCGAGGAAAGCGGCGTTGGATGAGTAGTCACCCAGTTTCTTGACCAGCATTTCCATCGCCTCGATGGGCTTCATCTGCACCAGCGTGCGGCGCAGCAGTGTTACGCGCTGCAAAACTTCCGGCGGCAGCAAGCGTTCCTCCTTGCGCGTGCCGGATTGGCTGATGTCGATGGCCGGGAAGACGCGGCGGTCGGCCAGGCGGCGATCGAGCACCAATTCCATGTTCCCAGTGCCCTTGAACTCCTGGAAAATGACCTCATCCATCCGGCTGCCGGTCTCGATCAGGGCCGTGCCCATGACCGTCAGCGAGCCGCCCTCCTCAAAAACACGGGCTGAACCGAACAGGCGCTTCGGCACTTCCAGAGCGCGGATGTCCACGCCGCCGGACATGGTTCGGCCGCTGTTGTTGACGTTTTTGTTGTACGCCCGCGCCAGCCGGGTCAGACTGTCGAGCAGCACGAAAACTTGCTGTCCTTGTTCAGCCAGACGCTTGGCCCGCTCGACGCATAGCTCGGCGCAGCGGACATGGCTCTGCGAATCGCGGTCGTTGCTGCTGGCGATGACTTCGCCGCGGATCGTGCGGCGCATCTCCGTTACTTCTTCGGGCCGTTCATCAACGAGGAGCATGATCAGGTGCATCTCCGGATGATTCGCGGAGACGGCCTGGGCGATGTGCTGCAACAGGATGGTCTTGCCGGTGCGCGGCGGGGCCACGATCAGGCCGCGCTGCCCTTTGCCGATCGGCGTGAGCAAATCCATGACGCGCGTGGTCAGCGGCTCGCGGGCGGTTTCGAGGCGGATGTGCTGGTGCGGGTCGATGGGAGTGAGATCGTCGAAATTGCGCCGGCGGAATTGTTCGGGCGGTTGGCCTTCGATCTGCTCGATGCGAGCCAGCCGTGGGCCTCCGCCGCCTTTCTGACGAGCATGCCCGTTAGACCGACCTGACTCCACAGGCCCGGTCAACAGTAAGCCCTCCCGCAGTCCCAGACGCTGGATGAGCGGCGCGGGCACATACGGATCGGCTTGCTGGGCCGTGTAGTTGCGCGCGGCGTTGCGTAAAAAGCCGAAACCCTTGGGGTGTAGTTCGAGAACACCTTGAATCGAATGCTCGTCGCGGACCATGAGAATCTCGTCAAGAAGTTTTCAGTGTTCAGTTTTCAGTGTTCAGAAAAGCAAGCAGTTCTTTACTGAACACTGAAAACTGAACACTGAAAACTGGTTTAAACTTTGCGATGAGGCGTGTCCGCCTCGAAGGTGCCGTCGGGCAGGGGCACGAGTTGGTAATCGCTGAACAAGTGCGGTGCTTCCGTTTGCATAATTTGTAGCACTTTGACGGCTAGCTTTCGAATCTCGACCTCGGCGTGGCGGCTGCCCCGCATCTCGATGAAATGCCGCAAAGCGCGGGCGTTAGCGGTGACGAAAATCTTCGTCTCGGTTGCGTTGGGCAGCACACTGCGTGCGGCCTGCCGAGCCAATTTGCGCCGCAATGTCTTGTCCGGCTCCTCCTTATAATGTTCGGATAATTTTTCAACTAATTTAACGTATGCCTGGTGAGCATGGGCGACGGCTTCCAGCCAGAGAGCGTGCAGCTGCGGATCGCCGGCGATCACATCGGGTTCGACATACTCGGCGATGGACTCATCGACGTAACGTTGACTTAGCTGGGAATAAGCCCATCCTGCCCTGTGTCGGACTAGCTCATGCGTCAACGATCGACTGCATCCGGTGAACACGAAATTCCAGGCCGCGTGTTCGAGGACGGAGCCGTGACCGACCTCCAAAATGTGCTCCAGATACGTTTTGTTGCCGCCGGGACGGGGTTTCGCGAAGCTCATATAACAGATGCGCCCCGCCACTTCGACCAAATGCTCGCCAGCGACTTCGGTATCCGTCTGCCAGCGGACGCCGTGATCCGCGAGAAAGCGATCGACAACCGAATCATCGACGATTTGGCGACCGACCAGATAAACAGCAGGCTCACGGATAATGCGGACATTTTGAGCAGGGTCGAAACCACTCACGGAGGTCGTTCCTAATTGTAGCATGGAGGGAATCCTTTCCCAACAGAAATGTCTCCATCCCGGCATCTCTCTGGGATGGTAATCTACGTCTGGCGTCCCAATGTGTCCATCCCGGCTTAACGGAGATCGCATCTATCCCAGTGTACCACAGACATTCTCCACCGCCAGCAGCAAACTTCCCGAACGGATCAAACGCTCAACCGCTTCGAGATCGCGGTGCAGCGTGCGATCGCGTCCCAGCGGTCGGACGTGAGTGCGGATGTGCCGATAAGCCGCTTCGACGCCGCGGCCCGGTCGCAATCCTTGATGAAACTCCAATCCCTGGGCGGCGCACAGCAGCTCGCAAGCGAGGACGCGCGTGGTGTTGGTGACAGCCTGGCGACACTTACGCGCGGCTCCGGTGGACATCGATACGTGGTCCTCACGATTGGCCGAGGTCGGGATCGAATCGACGCTGGCCGGGAACGACAGCGCTTTGTTTTCCGAAACGAGGGCGGCGGCGAGGACTTGCACGAGCATCATGCCGGAATTCAATCCGGGGTGCGGCGTCAAGAAACCCGGCAGCCCGCTCAGGTCGGGATTGACCAGGTTCTCGACGCGGCGCTCGCTGATGCTGCCGAGGTCGGTAATCGCGGCGCAGAGCAAATCGGCGGCGAGGGCGATGGGTTGAGCGTGGAAATTGCCGCCGGAAACGACTTCGCCCGTATCGGGGAAGACGAGCGGGTTATCGGTGGCCGAGTTCATCTCACGCTCGACCGTGGCGGTCACGAATGCGAGAGCATCGCGCAGCGAGCCGTGGACTTGCGGCATG
>DASRBG010000176.1:0-3220 GCA_035653735.1 Gemmataceae bacterium | reverse complement strand
GCACGATTGTTCGAGACCTCCAGTCGGCGCCAGACCCATGATTGGCAGCGGCCTGTAAAGCGCGCCGGCGAGCACAAGACGCAAACCTGCGACGACGACCTCGACCGGGAGCGAAGTCGGGAAGAAGCCGCGGACTCCGCGGTGCATCGCTGCAACCGCGGTAGCCTCGTCGTCCCGATTTGACAGCAGCGCGACTGACGCGCCGGAGCAATAGTCGACCAGCAGTGCCAGTTCATCTTCCACCGAGGGGTCCGCCACAGACCTGTCTCCGATGCTAAGAGCGACAAGGCGGATGTCGCGACCCGAGACGCAATTGAGGTCGTCTGTAGTCGCGATGTCGACGATATGGAAGCCGAGCAGCTCCCGCCTGAGAATATTCAGAATGCAGGTCCGCGTCAGAGTGAGCGGCTCAATGAGTACTAGCGCGGGCAATTGCAGCGATCCGTCGAGCCGCCCTGCGGAGTTGACTATATCGTCCATTGGTATCCCCTAAAATTCAGAGAACTGTTGAGCTACTCCAGCCAGCCTGCTTTCGAAGGCGCGATCACCGACTTCAGTGCTGGATCAAGCCACTTGAAACTTCCCATCGAAATGCTTTTGACGCCCGGCACGGCAAACGATGCCGCCGGGATTGCCAATTCTTGCGTATTGATGCGGAAATTCTTTCCACAGGATGCGGGACGGCCTGCGACTTCCACGTCGCCGGACCAAACTTTAATTGCAGATGTTCCGATACGCGATCGATGCTGCCGAGTCCGGCCTGCCATCGACGACGTATGCATCATCCTCCTTGACGAGATAAAGAAAGGGCTTCTCTCCCGTATCTCCGCCTGACGCGTTCTTGCCTCGAACGTGCCCGCAGATGGTATCTGTGGCGCGCCCGAGTGTATTTTTTCGGAATGCGCGATCCATATCGCTGAACTCGGCTGACGCCGGATTTTCCATCTTCGCTGCGACGGACGCCCTTGCCCGCTCCAGCACAGGATCAGACGTTTCCGCCGGCCGACGCTCCGCTATGCGGACATTGCCCGTTGTCGGCTGCACCGCCTCCTTGGCGAGAGCGACCCGGCTGCGCGAGTGTTTGGCAGATGAATATACGGCAGTCCCCTGCGCCGCCTCGGACTCAGCGTCGGGTTTGGCTTGGGCTGGCGGAGGATTTGGTCTGAGCGAGGCGGCTTGCGGCGGCGCCAGCTGGTTGGACCCAATTTGATCGAAACAGCCCTGCCACTGGAAGGTACATCCCTCCAGGTGGCCCGAGGGGGCAAGCCAGGCAAAGCCAATCAGGATACCAGCGAGCACGCCAGCGAGAAGCAGTCCCATGCCATTCCCCTCCCCGGGGACGGAGCCGCATTTCTGCTATGATGTCATTTCGCGCTGGTGTGTCATCTGTCGCGCAAAAGCATTAAGAGCCGATTAAGCCGGCCTCGGTGGCGATCACTCGCCGAAGCCGCTGGAAACGGCGCCTGATTTCAAATTCTCGCGATACGAGGCGTTTGCTTTGACGGCTGAGAGCCGGAACGGCAGACAAGCCTCAAATCATTGCGGCGCTGTTTGGTTGGGCTGCGTAGCCGAGCGCCTGGTCCGTTCTGAACTGGACGCATCATTGGCTTGGGAAGAAATTCTCCTCCGAAAGCTGGAGGCGGAATGGTCCGCTTGCTCGTTCGCTCCGGGCAGGATGAAGCTCCCTTGCAACCAGAAACCTTGCAAATCGCACTGCAACAGGGCAAATCGCCTGGAAAATCGCTGCTCGTCAGACATCAAGGCCAGCGACGAAACCCCATTTTTTCTGTTTGTGGCCCCGCATGGTCGCAGGGACATGGTATTGAGGCGGATAAGGTGCCCCTTTGACCGAGGAGCTTGAACTGGACGAGTTCGACAAGCTCGCGCGACTGTTCGGCGTAGTCGCCGTCCGCGCCGGCGAGGTCATCTTGAGGGCTCGGGCCGACACGTGCCGCCCGGACTACAAGGCGGACGGCTCGCCTGTGACCGCCGCCGACCTCGCGGCCGACGAGACCATCCGTGCCTGCCTGGCGCGAAACCTCCCGGATCTTCCGGTGGTTACCGAGGAGACCTGCGCTACTGCCCCCCGGGTTGCGCCCGAGAGATTCATCCTCGTCGATCCGCTCGATGGAACCAAGGAGTTCATCCAGGGCCGGTCCGAGTTCACGGTCAACATTGCCCTGATCGAGCACGGCACGCCGGTTGCTGGCGCCGTCTACGCGCCGGCGCTGCACCAGCTCTATGTCGGCGGCACCAATGCCTACAGGCTCGATACGCGCACCACGACCGGCGGCGACTTGTCCTTCAGCAAGATGCACCCCATCTGCGTACGCCAGGCGCCGCCGGACGGCCGCCGGGCCGTGGTGAGCCGCTCCCATCTCGATCCCGCGACCAGGGAATGGGTGGAGCGGCATGGGATCAGGGATTTCGAGCCCTCCGGCTCCTCGCTCAAATTCTGCGTGATTGCCGAAGGGGGTGCCGACGTCTATCCGCGGCTGGCGCCGACCATGGAATGGGACACCGCCGCAGGCCACGCCGTCCTATTGGCGGCCGGCGGCACCGTCACCGACCTCGATGGCTGCCCCATGCGCTATGGCAAGCCCGACTATCGAAACGGCGATTTCGTCGCGTGGGGCACGCCCCCGGGATCTGAGAGATGAACGCACAAGACACTACCAAGCCTGACGTCCACACCCTGCCGCGGCATTTGCGGCGGCTGGAGGCCGAGTCCATCGAAATCATGCGCGACGTCGTCGCCGAGTTCAAAAAGCCGGTCATGCTCTATTCGATCGGCAAGGACTCCAGCGTCATGCTGCATCTGGCGGTCAAGGCGTTCTATCCGGCCAAGCTGCCCTTCCCCTTGATGCATGTGGATACCACCTGGAAGTTTCGCGAGATGATCGCCTTTCGCGATGCGACCGCCAAACGTCTCGGGGTTGATCTCATCGTCCATATCAACCAGGACGGCGTCGCCCGCGGCATCAACCCGATCGCATCGGGCTCGGCGCTGCACACCCAGGTGATGAAGACCGATGCGCTGAAGCAGGCGCTCGATCTCTATGGCTTCGATGCGGCGTTTGGCGGGGCGCGGCGCGACGAAGAGAAAAGCCGGGCCAAGGAGCGCATCTTCTCCTTCCGCCAGCCCGGCCATGTCTGGGACCCGCGCAACCAGCGGCCCGAGCTGTGGAACCTGTTCAACACCCGGATCCGGCAGGGCGAA
>DASRBG010000175.1:0-36010 GCA_035653735.1 Gemmataceae bacterium | reverse complement strand
TGTCTCTGATATCTACACGGCGGCATTGTCTCGCCGGGAACGCCTACGATTGTTCCAGAGCGTCCAGCGCGTCGAGACAGCCAGCGAGTCGGCCGCGGTGCCGATCGCCCCGTGTGAGTTAAACCGTGCGTGCCGCGGGACAATCTTTCAAGCTGGGATTGACGCGCGTTGCTACTGGCGCATTATGGGATTGTCTTACCTCGGAACTACTGCTGAGACAACGAAGATGTACGACGATGGTTCAAGTCTCTTGCCGGCCCGCAAGGTGATCGACGCCCAGGCCGCGGCCGACCAGCTGGGTGTATCCTTGTCGATGGCGTACAAGCTTCTGCACCTGGGCGAGCTGGAGGGATACTCTGTAGGCCGCCGCAAGCTGATCTACGCGGATAGCATCGAGGCGTTCCGGAGCCGGAAGGCCATCGGACGGGCGCCGGCGCCAGTCCGGGTAAAGGAGCCGACGCCGCGGCAACGACGGCGAAAAGAGCCGGTTAAGGTGCTGGAGCTGCCGGCCCGGCGCCATCTCCGTTGATCGTGCGATCCAACTCCTCGGCGATGCGTTTGCTGGCGCTATCCAGGTGGGAATAGTGATGGTGCAGCATGCGCGTATCTTTGTGTCCCAGGATGAAAGCGATCTTCGCCTCGGGCAAGTCCTTGGTTATCAACTCCGTTGCCAGGCTATGCCGCAGTCCGTACAGGATTGGCCCCTCGATACCCAGTCGCTTCTTGAGCTGGCCGAATGCCTGGGTGAGCAACTCACCAGTAAGCGGATTATTCTTCGGCGTTCGGAAGAGCGGTCCATCGGGGTACTGCTCGGCAAGTCGAAGGACAACCGCAAGGGCAGCTTGCGTCAACGGGATAACAAGCGGCTTGCGCGTCTTCTCCGCCGTCTTGTGTTGCTCCAGGCGGATACAACGCTTCTCGGCGTCGAGGTACTTCGCTTCGATCCGGTGCAGGTTGTTCGGCCGCGTTCCCGTCTGTCGCAGGAAGATTAGCGCGTCTTGAAGCCAGCCGGCATTGGCGATGAGCCTATCCAGAACTTCGGAATCAATAACGGCCTCCTTCCCGCGGGAATGCGGTTTCGGACGCCGCATCTTTGAGAGCGGATTCTTTTCAATGAGGGGTTCGCGATCGTCCTCAGGACGTGCTGCCCAATTCAGAGCGGCGAGGATCACGGACGTGAAATAGCCGTGGCTTGACTCGCTCCACGTCGGATGGGCCGCAAACCATTCCTTTAAGTGCTTGGGCTTCAAGTCCTCGACGCGCAAGTCCGGGAACTGATCCTTGAATGACTGGCACACGCGCTTATAGCGGTAAAAGCTATCGGAGTGCTCGGCCTCGATGTAGTCAAGGAACTTTTCGAAGATGACCCAAACAGGGTTCGCGTCCTTCGCCTCCGGCGCCTTGGCCAAGGCCATCAGCTTATGCCATTCGTCGAGAGCCGCTTGGCGGTGCTTTTCCTTGTCGTGCTTTTCCTTGCCGTCCTTGTCCTTGTACTTGGAGGATTCCGTTGTGAGCTTGTGCCGAACGCCCTGGATGGTAATATACCAATGTCCATCGAATTCGCGATACCAGGGGAGGCCCCACGCTTGACGCTTCTTCCTTGCCTTCCGATATGCCTTCTGCTCTTCCCGGTCCATGTTTCGCCCTCGTTGGTGCAACAGGAGTATCAGGATTCAGTCCAGGTAAGTGCAATGTAAGTGCAACTCGAAAACGGGCACTGCCGGAAGTGTAAGATAATCAGCGGCTTGTGGCGAGTCAAGAGGAAAGTGACTGTTATGGACAACAGCACCATCGTCATCCGGGGCGCACGCGAGCACAATCTCCGCAACGTCAACCTCGACTTGCCCCGCAACCAACTCATTGTCTTCACCGGCGTAAGCGGCTCCGGTAAGAGTTCGCTGGCCTTCGACACTCTCTACGCCGAGGGCCAGCGGCGTTACGTCGAATCGTTGTCCAGTTACGCGCGTCAGTTTTTGGGCCAGCTGCAAAAGCCAGACGTCGATTATCTCGCCGGTCTGTCGCCGGCCATCAGCATTCAACAAAAGGCGGCGGGACGCAATCCACGTTCGACCGTCGGCACCATCACGGAGATTTACGATTATCTCCGCGTCCTTTATGCTCGCATCGGGCAAGGCCACTGTCCCGAATGCGGCCGGCCCATCACTGCGCAGACACGCGAGCAAATCCTTTCGCGCATTCTGGCCCTGCCGGAAGGCACGCGCTTCCTCGTTCTCGCTCCGGTGGTGCGCGGTCAAAAAGGCGAATACAAGGATCTTTTCGCCGACATGCTCAAACGCGGCTTCGTCCGCGCTCGCGTCGATGGCCAGGTTGTTCGCCTGACCGACGATTTGAGGCTCGACCGGCGGATCAAGCACAACATCGAGATTGTCATTGATCGCCTGAAAAATGATGCCGGCGTGCGCTCGCGTCTGGCCGAAGCGGTCGAGCAAGCGCTGGGACTGGCGGAAGGCTCGCTTATCGTTTCGGTGGAAGACGGCGAACGGGGTCGCGTTAGCGCCCCGAGTGCTTCGACTTCTCGGGGCGCTGACGCGACCCCGCTCGCCACCGACGATATCCTGTTCTCGGCGCACTATGCCTGCACCTACTGCAATCGAAGCTATGAGCCGCCAAGCCCACAGCTGTTCAGCTTCAACAGCCCGCACGGCATGTGTCCTGACTGCGACGGACTGGGTACGCGATTCACCTTCGATCCGGCTTTGCTCATCCCGGATCCGTCCGTCAGTTTTTACAACGGAGCGATTCCGCTCGTGGGCAAGATGCGCGGCATGGGCCGTTGGCGGCGGCACATCTACGAAGGCGTGGCCCAATCGTTGGGCATCGACTTGAAGACGCCGTGGCAAAAAATGCCGCGCGAACAGCAGGAGCTGCTTCTCTACGGCGGCGGCGACAAGCACATTACCTATGAGTGGAAGCAACGCGGTGGCGGACTATGGAAGCACGGCGGCAAATGGGAAGGCATCGTCCCGCAGCTTCTCAGCAGTTTCAAGAAGACCGCGGCCGGCCCACGACGCATGCAACTGGAAAAGTACATGCGCGTCGTGCGCTGCTCGACTTGTCAGGGGCAGCGGCTCAATGCCCAGGCGCGGGCCGTGCGGGTCGGCGGAAAAACACTCGTCGAGGTCTGCGCCCTTCCGGTCGGCGATTTGGCCGCGTGGCTCGATCCGGAAAAAGGCGATCTCGAAACGAGCTTATCCCCAATGCAGCGAACCATCGCCGGCGAGGTGCTCAAGGAGCTGCGCGGGCGAGTCGGCTTCCTGCTCAACGTCGGCTTGCACTATCTCACTCTCGATCGCAGCGCTCCCACTCTATCCGGCGGCGAGGCACAGCGGATTCGCTTGGCGGGGCAAATTGGCTGCGGCCTGGTCGGTGTGTTGTATATCCTCGATGAACCAAGCATCGGGCTTCATCCACGCGACAACGAACGGTTGCTGAACAGCCTGTTGCGGCTGCGCGACATGGGCAATACGGTCGTCGTCGTCGAGCACGACGAAGACACCATGCGGGCCGCCGATCATCTTGTCGATTTCGGCCCCGGTCCCGGCGTGCGCGGCGGCGAAGTCGTGGCGTCCGGTACTTATGCCGAAATCATTGCCAACCCCGCCAGTCTCACGGGGCAGTATCTTTCCGGCGTCAAGCAAATCGTCGTCCCAAAAGAGCGCCGGCCGTCCACAGATAAAAGTTTACGCATCGTCGGAGCGCGGCATCACAATCTGAAAAACATCACGGTCGAGGTGCCGCTCGGTCTGTTCGTGTGCGTCACCGGCGTCAGCGGCTCGGGCAAAAGCTCGCTCATCAACGACATTCTGAAGCAGGGTTTATGGCAGTGCTACCAGCCGGCCTCGCAAACGAGGTATGCCGAGGAGGAAGAACCGGCCAATGGCAAGAGCGTGCCTGTCGGCGAACACGATCGCATCACGGGAACCGAACACATCGATAAGGTCATCGACATCGATCAATCGCCGATTGGCCGGACGCCGCGCTCCAACCCGGCGACGTACATTAAGGTGTTCGATGAAATCCGCGCATTGTTTGCCGAGCTTCCCGAAGCGAAGATACGCGGCTATCAGCCGGGACGCTTCAGCTTCAATAAGCCGGGGGGACGCTGCGAGGCGTGCGAAGGCAACGGTTCGAACCGTTTGGAGATGGATTTTCTTGCCGATGTGTGGGTGACCTGTCCCGTCTGCGAGGGCCGGCGTTTCAATCGTGAAACGCTGCAAGTGCGCTTCAAAGCCAAGAACATCCACGATGCCCTGGAAATGGACGTGCAGGAAGCGCTCGAGCATTTCCAGAACGTGCCGAAGATTCGCGGCATGCTGCAAACGCTCCACGACGTAGGACTCGATTACATCAAACTCGGCCAACCGGCGCCGACGCTGTCCGGCGGCGAGGCCCAACGCATCAAGCTGGCGCGCGAACTATGCCGCCGAGCCACGGGACGCACCCTGTACATCCTCGACGAACCAACGACCGGCCTACACTTCGACGATATTCAAAAACTGTTGCAAGTGTTGCACGGCTTTGTCGATGCCGGCAACACCGTCGTCGTCATTGAGCACAATCTGGACGTGATCAAAACGGCTGATTGGATCATCGATCTCGGCCCCGATGGAGGCAGCGATGGCGGCGAGGTTGTCGTCACGGGCACGCCGGAACAGGTCGCGGAGTTCGAGTTCTCTTACACTGGGCAAGCATTGCGTCCCGTCCTCGCGGCGCGTCCGGCGTCGAATGGGCGGAAGCCGAAAGCCGGCAAACGCAAGTTGAAATCGGAGAAGCGAAAGCCGATCGAGGTGTTGACCGTCCAAGGGGCGCAGCAACACAACCTCCGCAATCTCACGGTCGAGTTGCCGCGTGAGAAGATGAGTGTTTGCTGTGGGCCAAGCGGTTCCGGCAAAAGCTCGCTCGCCCTGGATACGATCTATGCGGAGGGGCAAAGGCGCTACATCGAATCGCTGTCTGCATACGCCCGGCAATTCCTCGGCCAGATGCAAAAGCCGAAGGTCGAGCACGTAAGCGGTCTCTCCCCGGCCATCAGCATCGAGCAGAAGACCACCAGCAAAAGCCCGCGCTCCACCGTCGGGACCGTCACCGAAGTTTACGATTATCTTCGCGTCCTCTACGCCCGTTTGGGCCAACCCTACTGTCCCGCTTGCCAAATCCCCATCGGTACGCAAACGGCGGACGAGATCATCGAGCGCATTCTGTCCCTGCCCGAAGGCAGCAAGTTGTATTTGATGGCTCCCTTGGAGCGGCGCGGCCAGGAGAAATACGACGCCCTCTTCGATGAAGTACGCCGCAGCGGTTTCGTCCGCATGCGCGTCGATGGTCGTTCCTATAACGTCGAGGAACCGCCGAGTATCGACCATCGCCGCAAGCACTTGGTCGAGGTCGTCGTGGACCGCGTGGTCGTACGGGGCAATCAGCGAACGCGCATCGCCGATGCGGTGGAAGCGTGTCTCGATCTGGGCCGCGGCGTGATGCACGTCGCCCATGTCGAGGACGGCAAGCCGGAGCCGGACTGGCATGTCGAGCGCTACAGCCAGCACTTCGCTTGCGATCGCTGCGGCCGTAGTTTCGAGCCGTTGAATCCGCATCATTTTTCCTTCAACAGCCCGCTCGGCTGGTGTCCGGCCTGCGAAGGTTTGGGCGTGCAGCAAGGGGCCTCCCCTGCCCTGCTCATCCGCGATTCACATCGTTCGTTGCGCGACGGCGCACTGGCCGCTTGGCCCGACTTGAACGCGAATCCTTCGTTCCTCCTATTCGCCGAGGCGCTAGCGCGACACGAAGGATTCTCTCTCGACACACCGTTCGAGGAGTTGACATCGCCCCAACAGCACGACATCTTGCACGGCACTGGCGACGCATGGATCGACTTGGAGCCTCCGGGCGAGGATGACAACTCCAAGCGAGGCCTGCGCTTCCAATATAAAGGATTGTTCCCCGCCATCGACGAAGCGGCGCGGGTCAGTCCAGCCTATCGGCAGCGCCTCGATCACCTCGTCAGCGAGGTCGCCTGCTCGACCTGCCACGGCTCGCGATTGCGCGACGATGCCGCCGCCTGCCGCTTGCCCTTTGGCGACAAACGCCCTGCCCTGACGCTTGGCGAGTTATCCGCCCTGCCCCTCGGCGAGACGCTGTCTCTCTTCAAGGAGTTGAGACTGACAACCACCCAGCAGCAAGTCGCCGGCGAGCTGCTCCGCGAAGTGCGCAACCGTCTGCAATTTCTTGTCGATGTCGGTCTGGATTACTTGACTCTATCGCGGCCGGCCCCAACGTTATCAGGCGGCGAATCGCAGCGCATCCGCTTGGCCAGTCAGATCGGCAGCGGTCTGACGGGCGTACTCTACGTGCTGGACGAGCCGACCATCGGACTGCATCCGCGCGATAACCGCCGCCTGCTCGCCGCTCTGCAACATCTGCGCAACCTCGGCAACACCCTGATTCTGGTCGAGCACGACCGCGAGGTCATCGGCGCGGCTGATTATCTGCTCGATTTCGGTCCCGGCGCCGGCGACCGTGGCGGCGACATCACGGCGCGCGGCAGCGTCAAGCAGGTGTTGCGCAGCAAGTCGTCGCTTACGGGACAATATCTCTCTGGTAAGAAGGCGATCGCGGTGCCAGCCAATCGCCGTATGTCTGTGGCCGAGCCGCTCCGTGGCTCGGCACGCACTCGCGGAGCGAGTGCGCTACACCAAGCCCCATCCGGCGCCTGGCTGACCGTCAAAGGAGCGCGGCAGAACAATCTCCAAAACATCGACGTGTCGTTCCCCTTGGGAGCATTCGTCGCAGTCACCGGCGTCAGCGGCAGCGGCAAAAGCTCGCTGGTCAACGAGGTTTTGTATCTAACGCTTGCCCGGCGTCTACATCGTGCTCGTACGCCGGCCACGGCCCACGATGACATTCTCGGCCTCGAGCACATCGACAAAATCATCAACGTCGATCAAGACCCGATTGGCAACACGCCATCCTCGAATCCGGCAACGTATACAGGCGTCTTCGATCTGATTCGCCAGTTGTTCGCTCAATTGCCGGAATCGAAGGTGCGCGGGTATCGGCCGCAGCGTTTCAGCTTTAATAAACCGGGTGGCCGCTGCGAGGCGTGCGAAGGCAACGGCCAAAAGAAAATTGAAATGCACTTCCTCCCTGACGTATGGGTTGAGTGCGATGTTTGCCACGGCCAGCGCTACAATCCAGAGACTTTGGCAGTCCGTTATAAAGAACACTCCATCGCCGATGTTCTCTCGATGCGCGTGCATGAAGCGCTCGATTTGTTCAGCAACCTGCCGAAGATCCGCCGCGTCTTGCAAACTCTGGCCGATGTCGGGCTCGATTATCTGTCGCTGGGCCAGGCAGCACCAACGCTATCCGGCGGCGAGGCGCAGCGCGTCAAGCTAGCGGCCGAGCTGGCCCGGCCGAGCACCGGACGCACCCTGTACATCCTTGACGAGCCGACAACCGGATTGCACTTCGACGACATTCACAAACTGTTGGAGGTGCTGAATCGGCTTGTTGACCTGGGCAATACAGTGATCGTTGTCGAACACAACCTCGATGTGATCAAGACGGCGGACTGGATCATCGATCTGGGTCCGGAAGCCGGCCCGGCCGGCGGCCGCATCGTCGTTCAGGGCACGCCGGAGGACGTGGCGAAGGCCACATCTGTGAGCCACACTGCCGCCGCCCTCGCGCCGGTGCTGCAAGCCGGCCCTCACGTCGAACGGCAGCGGTATGATCCCCATGCCGCGGAGGAGCCGCAAGAAGGGGACATGGAGCTAGAGGCGGTCGGTAAGGACGCAGCCATGCCCTGGGAATCTGACGGCCGCCGCTGGCACACGGTCGAACGTGTCACCAACGAAGGCAAGCCTTGCCGCTGGGAGGGACACATCCTCGATTGGATCGATGAGCGCATCCACGAGCAGGGCGAGTTCAGCGATACCGACTGGAATCAGCGTTCCGTGGTTGAGATCGCCGCGCCCGTGCGGACGCAGGGATGGTTTCTCCATGCGATGACGGGGATGGAATGGCTCTTACGGTTGGTGTTTCGTGTCGAGAGAAATCGCTTCAAGGACGCCGATCTTGTTCGGCGGCTGGGCATTCGTCCGCTCAACGAGACGCCGGGCTTGGAGGTCTACAGCAGTGAGGAGCGCGTTTGGACGACGGCGCATAAGGGACCGTGGCAATCGGTAACCGTTCTCGTGCATCGTCTCAGCGAAATCGATACGCCCGCCTTCCGCGAGTTCCTCGCCGAGGCGGTGGCGTCGTTTCACAAAAATCTCAAACGTCTCCGCACCAAACCGGAAGACGTGATGCCGTGGAAGATCAACGGCGAGCGCTGGCACCTCGGCGAAAAAGGTTTCCCACCGGGACAGAAACCGCGTTGGGATCGGGCGCTCTTACAACGCCTCCTGGAATTGGTCCGCGAGATTGAGCCACAGGTCGAAATTCAGTGGCATGTGCAGTATTTCATTACCCTTCGCCTACCTGGCGTCAGCCATTGGTGGGGCCAGTGGCAGACCAAGCGAATCAATGGACTGGTCTGCCGCTTCATCGGGAAAAAAGGCCAGTTTAACCTCGCCCAATTCGAGGGCTTGGGCGCCAACGCTCGCCTGGACACGAAACGGGCGGATTCCGATTACCTCTGGTTGGCTTTTCAGCAACTCGATCTGGAACAGGCGAACCGATTGAAGGAGCTGCTCAGGGAGCACATCCGCGGTTTCCGCGAAGTCTTTGAGAAACGAGGCGAGTTGACACAGAGCGAGCGATGAAACAGAGCCGCGAACGTAAGGGGTCGGCAGACCTGTATAGACGCACCGCTCCCTTGAAAGTTGCACCTCGGATGATTCATGATAACTCATTCTCTTGACAAATTGATCAAATCGCCGAAAGATAGAGGTGAGAGGCTGGGCAAGAGCATTCCCTTCGCAAAGATTGAGGAAAAGGAACTCTCATTCAGTGTAGAGCCAGCCGTTGAGAGTGCTCGGCATCAAAGCCTTAAGACTCCATGCCTTACTAGGATCTTCTCGCTGCTCCCCCTGTGAGCGAGGAGACCGTTGCATGCGTCATTCCGAGGTGGATTCCGATCGGGATGATCCCATAAATCATTCCCCAGGGGGACATTCATGCCGAACTCAAGCTCTCATCACTCCCACGATACGCTGCCCACCAACAGCCGGAGCGCCTTCCTGGCCAGATCCGCTCTCGGCATTGGCCTGGCAACAGTTGGATTGTTCTTCGGACTTATCGTCTGGCGCCTGATACAGCTGCCGCATTCGAGCCAATCGGCCGCGCAGCAGCGCTCAGGGCTGGTCCAGCATGTCGTGACGCCGCGGGAGGAAGCCGCCATCGAAGACGGAAAGACGCAGAGAGAGCAGATCGATATGACCCCTAACTCACCGCTTAAGTCCAGGAGAGAGGAGACACACGAGAATACTGCCCGCACGGAAGCCAATGGCGATCCTCTGCCTCCCATTCCGAAAGTAAGGATTACCGAGCGAGTCGTCGCGCAATTCGCTCCACCTACCAGCCTCCCGGAAGTATCGGTGTTTCAGGAGGACCAGATCGTTGAGCAACGGCTGCGGGCGAGCGAGGACGACTTACGCCGGGAATTGCAGAACGTCCCGGAATTACGTTTATTGAGCGATGCCGACGTGAAGAACGTCCGCCAGTCCGAACGGGATGCTCAGATGAACGCCGTCGAAGCTGCCCAAGCTGAGTTGAGGGCCGCTCAAGCCGTCCTGACCACTGCCCAAGCCAAACTCTCAGCCGCACAAAACGATCTAAAGCTCGGCCGCAAATCGGCTGATGCCTACTATCAGCAGGACGTCCCCGCTTATGACGAAGCCTGCCGCGACTACAAGAAAGTCGCCGATCGTTACCAGCGAATTGTCAAACAATACACCGAAGAACAAAAACGGCTCGGCCACGAAGAGGCTGCTAAGAGGGACTCCCAAAAAAAAGAACGGATCGGTTACGAAACCAACTTGCGCTTTCATGACGACATGAAGTGGGCTGCTGCTCAAGCCGGTCTCGGGCTGGGGTCGAGATTGAATTGTCAACTCAATCTATCCACCGCCGCCCAGGTAGCGAAGTTGTCGAAAGAACTGCGCGACCTGGGATTCGTAACCGTTCCGGGGGTTCCCTCTGTGAGATTGGGCCAAGGCGGTAGAGGGGCCGTTAACACCAAGCGTGGGGTGTTCGTCAACGGCCAACGTCTGCAACCTTCCGATGAGACATCCGCGAACCGAATTAAGCCGTTCCAGAACTGGTGCGATCAGCACCATCTGGAATCGATGAGCGGGACCGTGCCCACACTCACGCAGATGTTGCAAATCGAGGATGAGGCGACGCGCTTGCTGTTGGTGCGCGAATTGAGGCGAGTTAAGAACAAGAGCGCCGCGGTGGAATTGGCCGTTCGCGCCGTCGCGGACCTATCGCCGGATGTTCGCCAAGCCGCTCTCGCCGGGCTGGAGGAACGTCCTTCGGCCGACTACCTTCCTGTTCTACTGGAGGGAATGCGTTATCCGTGGCCGCCCGTTGCCGATCACGCGGCATCTGCTCTGCGAGCACTGAAGCCACAGGAGGCGGTCGCACCCTTGATTGATCTGCTCGATCTGCCATCGCCCTCGGCCCCGGTCTTTGACGCTAAAACCAAGCAATACACCGTGCGGGAAGTAGTGCGACTCAACCATCTGCGCAACTGCCTGCTGTGCCATGCTCCTTCGGCCGACCAGAACGATGGCCTGGTCCGCGGCCCAGTGCCGACGCCGGGACAACCGTTGCCTCCTCGTTATTATGAGGGTGCCGGCGGCGATTTTGTTCGAGCCGACATCACCTTCCTGCGACAGGATTTCTCCATCAATTTGCCCGAAGAAAACGCGGCCCCTTGGCCCAACGAACAACGCTACGATTTCGTGGTCCGCACCCGATTCGCCACGCCGGAGGAACTGACGGCTTTCGCGACCCAGCCGAGCAATTATCCACAGCGGGACGCCGTCCTGTATGCCCTGCGCGGCATCACGGCTAAAAACGCCGGCAGCTCAGCTGCTCACTGGCGTGCAATCCTTGGAATCGCCGTCCAAGCTCCGGATGAAACGCAAGGTGCTCCGCTCGACGCTCCGGACAAGCAGACGAAAGCTTCCAGAGAATCGTTAGAGAAGGACATATCCTCGAAGGAGGATAAGCATCCGAAGCGATGATACCGCCCACGCTCGCCGAGAACTGCTTGGCGGGAAAACTAGATCGTCCTCCCTCATCGGCGCTTTTCGCTGCTCCCCCCTGTGGGCGAGAAGAAGGCCGCGGTTGCCGTACCGAGTCGAGTGCGTATTGGAACGGCATCATTTACCTTTCCCCAAGGGACACTCCTGCCAATGCCAACCCCAAATTCCTCGTTCTCGCAAAGTCCTCTGACGAATAAGACTCGAAAGAACTTCTTGATCCAACTCACGCTCGGCACGGGGATGATGGCGCTTGTGCTGATCTTCGGATTCCTCGTGTGGCGACTGGTCCATCTGCCGCATTCGGTCCAACCGGCCGAGCGGCAGCGAATAGCGCCAGTTCAAACCGCGCCGCCGTCATCGCAGGAGGTAGTCGTTGCCGATATGGAAACGGAATCGGAAGAGCCTATTGAAGCCGCTCCCTCCCCTCCCCCGAAGCCCGGCGAAAAACGAGAATCACTCGACATGCCCCAGAAGGAGGCTGTTATCGATATTCCTCCCCACCTGCCGATACCAAAGCCTGCCGATCGGGTTATCGAGCAACCCCTTGCTCCTCCTCATCCGGAAATCTCAACGGCCGATCAGGACCAGGCCATCGAGAGACGGCTGCGGGCGAGTGAGGACGATTTGCGCCGTCAGTTACGCGCTGTCCCGGAAGTGCGCGTGCTGAGTGACCGCGATGTTCAGAAGGTCCGGAGCCAAGAACGAGAGGCGCAGGCACACGTCTTGGATGAGGCGCGTTCGTTTCGGGACGCCGCTCGAGCGAGCTTGAATATCGCCCGCGCCAACGTGAAAGCCGTCAACGCTGCTTACAAGAACGCCGGTATTCGCATCGTGGGCGCGCGCGAGGAGATAGAAGAAGCCGCGCGCATGGAGAGAATGGCTGCCTGTGCCTGCCAGCAAGCCGAGGCCGCCTATAGAGTGGTTGCCGCGAACCTCCGCGCGGAGCAAGAGAAGATCGCCTACCAGATGAATGGGCGACTTCAAGAAGATATGAGGCGTGCGGCTCGACGAGCCGGTTTCGGACTCGGTTCGGGTCCGAAATGTCAACTCGATCCTACAACGGCCGCACAAGTGGCGGACTTGGCGAAGGACTTGAGAAGGAGCGGCGTTGTAAGCGTGCTGGGAGTGCCGTTCGTGGGGCAGAATAACCGGGGCGGTCTGGTCATCTCGGGCGCGGTGAGAAACGCCAGGACGAGCGGTGTGGTCATCACTGGCAACCGTGCGATCCTCGCCGAACCAGCTGTCCCGCCGTCGGAGGACAGAGCAACAGCATTCCTAACCTGGTGCGATAAACATCGGTTGGAGTCGATGAAGGGGACCGTGCCAACGCTGACGCAGATATTGCAAATTGAGGACGAGACGACCCGGCTGCTGTTGGTGCGCGAATTGGCGCGAATGAATACATCCAATGCCACAACCGAACTGGCCATCCGCGCCTTGGCCGACTTATCGCCGGCCGTTCGCCGTGCTGCGCTCGCCGCCCTCCGGCAACGCCCTCCATCGGAGTACCTTCCCATCCTTGTGCGTGGCCTGCGCTATCCGTGGCCGCCTGTTGCCGATCACGCCGCTTTAGCCCTCCGGGCGCTCAAACCGTCCGAGGCAGCCGCGTTTCTGATCGATCTACTCGATTTGCCGTCGCCGTCCGCGCCTGACTATGATGGCGGAACGAACGAATACAAGGTGCGGGAGATGGTCCGTCTCAATCATCTGCGCAACTGCCTGCTGTGCCATGCTCCGTCCGCCAACAAGGATGACGGACTGGTGCGCGGCTTGGTGCCGACTCCGGGGCAACCGTTGTTGTCCGGCGAATACTATCAAAGCGAGGTAGCCATCGATTTTGTCCGTGCCGACATCACTTTCCTGCGCCAAGATTTCTCCGTTAATCTAACCGGACTCGATACTGCCCCCTGGCCGGACAACCAGCGTTACGATTTCGTGGTTCGCACCCGCCCCGCCACACCGGCGGAGTTGGCCAACACCACGACCCAGAGGGGCAATTATCCTCAGCGCGACGCTGTGCTGTACGCGCTGCGCGGCCTGACCGGGAAAGACGGCGGCACTTCGAGCGACCGCTGGCGCGAGTTGCTTGGGCAGATCGCCGAAAAGCCGAAAGGAGACAAAGATAGGTCCGCTTTGGAGAAAATCACGATTTCCCCGAGCGATAAAAAGCAGTGACGCTAGTTCCTCCCTAACCGCAGGTGGGCAAGTCTTCCTCACGTGAGCGACGCGCGTACTGAGGAAGACGGCGGCTGCAACTATCTCGCTAGAAAGCGTGTTGAATCCGCAAGTCATCCCGGTAAAATCCTGGAAAGGGCCGAGAGTCTCCATCCTAGAGGGATTAATCCGGCCTTGAAGGACCATTCTACCAACCGGCCAAGCGTCTTTATCTATGGAGCGTGCGACCCCCAAAAAGTTGGAGGCTCGAACGCCGGCTACGGAAGCCGTGGCCGACAGCCGGCGAGTGCCGTCGGCCACCTGGATCATGTTGGGACTGATTGTCCTCGTTGTGGCAGGGTTGCGCCTGCGTCTTCAGGAGACCCCCCTTGAGCGGGACGAGGGAGAGTATGCCTATGTGGGGCAACTGATCCTCCGAGGAGAGTTGCCTTACCAGCGGGCGTACACGATGAAGTTCCCGGGCACCCATTACGCCTACGCCCTGATCTTGGCGATCTTCGGCCAGACCGATGTGGGCATCCACCAAGGGCTTCTCGTTGTCAACGCCGCCTCCATCGTCTTGATCTTTCTGCTGGCGTCCCGCCTGTTCGATCCATCCGCCGGGTTGTCTGCGGCTGCGGCGTTCGGCGTGCTGTCGTTGAGCAATTCCATGTTGGGTTTCACGGCCAATACGGAGCACTTCGTGGTACTGCCCATGTTGGGCGGTACGTTGCTGCTCGTCCGCGGTGTCGAGGAATGCCAGCGCGTGCTTTTTCTGGGGGCTGGGGTGTTGCTCGGCTTGGCCGTCCTGATGAAGCAGCACGCCGCGGTCTTTGTCGCTTTTGGGGCCGTGTTTCTCGTAGTCCGGGGCGGATTGGCATGGCGGCAAACGTTGCTCCGCGGCCTGCTCTTCGCCTTGGGCGTTGCCTTACCCATCGGCGTGTTGTTTTTGTACTTGTGGGCTAAAGGCGCGTTCGCGCCGTTCTGGTTTTGGACCGTAATCTACGCCCAGCACTACACTTCGATGGCGACGTTCGATCAAGGCATAAAATCACTGGCTTTCCAAGCCGCCCAGATCTCCGGTTCCTCTGTCTCCTTGTGGGCATTGGCGGCGTTGGGTGCATTTACCGCCTTTTGGGTCAAGGGTAGGCGGGACCGCGTCTTGTTCCTTTTCTTGTTTACGACTTTCTCGTTTTTGGCAGTCTGCCCTGGCCTTCTCTTCCGCGAGCATTATTTCCTTTTGTTTGTGCCCGCAGCGAGTCTCCTGGCCGGCGCCGGGGCCGCTTTTGTTGGGCGGTTCCGTTTTTCCTCCCTGTCCGCAAGTCAGGCGACGGCCTGTGTGACCATCGCGGCGATCGCCGTTGCCCTTCTTCAGCAGAGAGCGTACTTTTTCGGGGATTCGCCACAAGTCATGGCGCGAAAGATTTACTGGAACAATCCTTTCGAAGAGACCAAAGAGATTGCACAGTACGTGCGCGCGAACTCCGACCCAGATGATCGAATCGCGGTGCTCGGGTCCGAACCGCAGATCTACTTTTACGCGGATCGTCAGTCGGCGACCCCCTTTTTGTACGTTTACCCGTTAACGGAGCCGCAACCCTACGCCCTGGAAATGCAGAAGGACATGATCGCCCAGATCGAACGTGAGGAACCACGGTTCCTCGTGGCGGTAAACGTGAGCGCATCATGGATTCGGCTCCCGAATTCCTCCCCCCTCTTCAAGTGGATAAATCAATATGTACCGGCCCACTATCGGTGCGTGGGCGTCGCCGACAAGATATCCGAGACTTTCACGGCGTACCGTTGGGGGGACGAGGCCGCCCGGTATCAGCCATTCTCGCAGATTCGCGTTCTCCTGTTTGAGCGAACCGCCTCACGTTAAAGAGACGCGATAAGCGATCAGGAGGGCAAAAGCCGCGATATGGCACGGAAAATCAACAGGAGAACGGAGCGGCCATGCCATGAGACCTTCCTCTCGGACCATCTTGTCCGTACTAACCCTGCGCCAGTCCGCCTTCTGGCAGCGTTCGTGGAAGCGTCGCCTCAGCCGTATAATGATTTATTTTGCGATCGCTTATGTCGCCATTCTCGTTGTCTTGCTCCTGCTGGAAGACCAGTTCCTCTACGGTCCGCGTCACGTCGAGCTGGGTAAGCCGCCACCCGGCGTCGAGGTTGAGAACATCGAATTGATAAGCAGGCGTGGAGATCACATCCACGCCTGGTGGAGCAAGGCGAAAACGTGGCGGCCTGAACAGGGCGCGGTGCTTCTCTGCCACGGCAACGGCGGCAATCTGAGTCATCGCGGCCGGGTGCTTATGCACTGGATCAAGGAGATTGGCGTGGCGGTGCTGATTTTCGATTACCCCGGCTATGGCCGGAGCAGCGGGGTACCGAGCGAGGATGGATGTTACGCCGCCGGAGAGGCCGCCTACGATTGGCTATGTGAGACTGCCGGAGTGCCGGCGAAGCGAATCATTCTCTATGGCGGATCGCTTGGAGCCGGCATTGCCACGGAACTGGCCAGTCACAGGCCGCATCGGGCGCTCGTGCTCGTTGCTTCCTTCACTTCATTTCCGGATATGGCGCAAACACGATTCCCCTGGCTGCCGGGCCGCTGGCTGGTACGCAATCGCTTCGATAACATCGATAAGATCGCCAACTGTCACGGTCCCGTGTTTATCGCGCATTCGCCGCAGGACGGCCTTATCCCGTTCTCTCAGGGCGAGCGTCTGTTCGAGGCTGCTCCCGAGCCGAAGCGCTTTCTGTCCATGCCGAATTACCATCACAACGATTTGCCGACCGTGGATTTCTATCCGGCACTTCGCCTTTTTCTCGATGAATGCGAGGAGAAAGGGAGAGTTTAGCGACGTAGAGCGGAAGCACCAACCTCGGACGCTTCCGCTCTACGTCGCTAAACGAGTTTGACTACCCGGCTTCGCCGACTTCGCCGACGCGGAGACGGATGAATTTGACTAGCTTGAGGCCCGCCGACTTGAGCAAGTCGCCCACCGTCTTGCTGTCGTCCTTGACGAACGGCTGTTCGACGAGGACGTTCTCGGCGTACCACGTTTTCATCTTGCCCTCGGCGATCTTCTCGACGATATTGGCTGGTTTGCCGGTGGCCGCCGCTTGCGCGCGGGCGATTTCCATTTCCTTGTCAATCGTCGCCTGCGAGACATGCTCGCGCAGAGCAGCCGCGGGACTTTTGGCCGTGATGTGCATGCACACGTCACGCAGCAGCTGCGGATCGGCCTTGGATCCCTCAACCTGCACCATCACGCCGACCGAGCCGTCATGGTGGATGTAGCTTCCCATCAGGCCGCCGCTTAGACGTGCCATGCGAACCGGCTTCATGTTTTCGCGCATCAGACCCGCTACTTCGGCCAAGCGCTCGTTGACGGTCTTTTTGGCGTCATCGACGAAAGGCTGGGCCAGCAGCGCTTCCGGAGTAGTCGCGCCCTGCAAAGCCACCTGCTTGGCCAGTTCGTTAGCGAGATTCACGAACATCTCGCTCTTGGCCACTGGGGCCGTTTCGCAGCGCAGCTCAACCAGGGCGCCGACTTGCTTGTTCGGATCGATATACGAACCGATGCGGCCCTCGCCGGCCTCGCGTTCGGCGAGCTTGGCCACGGCGCCGACGTTTTCCTTGCGCAGGATCTCAATGGCCTTCTCCATGTCGCCGTCGGCCTTCTGGAGAGCGGCCTTGCATTTCATCATCTGGATGCCGGTGCGATCGCGCAGTTTCTTGACCGCTTCAGCAGTGATCTCAGGCATGTTGCTTCGTCCTTCGTCCCATAACTCGGAGAGCGGGGCATGTCAACGCCCCGGTCCCTTGTTAACCGGCGGGTTAACACCCCCCGCTCGCCCTATGCTTTACTTATTCCACGACCGCCGAAGCGGGTTTTTGGTTCGCAGCGGCCGGTGAGTTACCGTTGCCGGCGCCAACCGGAGAAGGCCGCGGACCGGCCGGCGCGGGCCGGGCCTGAGGACCGCTCGCCGCCTCGGGAGGCAAGGCCGCCTTGCCCTCCAGCACAGCATCGGCCAGCTTCGACAAGATTAATTCGATGGAACGGATGCTATCGTCGTTGCCGGGGATGGGTAAATCGACCTCGTCGGGATCGCTATCGGTGTCGATCAGTGCGACGGTGGCCACACCCATGCGCGCCGCTTCCTTTACGGCAATGTGTTCGCGCTTGGGATCGACGACGACTAGCGCATCGGGCAATCGGTTCATATCGCGAATGCCGGACAGGTTGCGCTGAATCTTCATCAACTCGCGGTTGAGAGTGGCGACCATCTTCTTGCTGTAACCGCGGATCTCTGCCGTTTCGGGCGACTTACTCAGCTCGAGTTTGCCGGACTCGTTGAGCATGGTCTTCATGTAGGCAGGCAGATCCACCTTGGCCGGGTTGTCGTTGGCCGGCAGCCACATGGCCTCCAATTCTTGGAGGCGCTTCAAACGATCGCGGATCGTTCGGTAATTCGTCAGCGTGCCACCCAGCCAGCGTTCGCTGACGAACGGCATGCCGCAGCGAGCGGCCTCGCGCTCCACGGCTTCCTTAGCCTGGCGCTTCGTGCCGACGAACAGCACCAGACTACCCTGGCTGGCCACTTTAGCCAGGTAGCGGTGCGCTCGCAGCATGCCGCGTACTGTTTCTCGCAGATCGATGATGTGGATCAGATTGCGCTTGCCGTAGATGTACGGCCGCATCTTCGGGTTCCAACGACTGGCCCGATGGCCGAAATGTACACCGGCCTCGATCAGATCGGTTACTTGGACAATGGCCACGCACTGCCCTCCTGCTCCCAGGCGGGATAAAAGTTAAGGTGAAATAGTGAACAAACGATCGCAACCGCAGTCATAACAAAACCCCTTTCGTAAAGGGTGAAGAAGGTCATCCTAGCACTGCGGGAGGCAATGGTAAAGGGTTGTGCGAGGAAAAATGCCAGCCCGCAGCGCAAGCAAGAGCTATTCCCTTGCTTGCGCTGCGGGCTGGTGAAATTACGATGCCTTGCGTTCGCTCGGACCCGGCTCCGGATACTTGATGCGCGAATGATACAGGGCGATCAGCCCTTTGCACAGGGTTTCCTCGATGATGTGCAGCTCGGTCAGGGTCAAACCGCTTTCCTCGAATTGGCCATCGAGGAGGCGTTTCATCAGGAGGTCGTGGACCAGCTTGCGCAGACTGCCCGGCGTCGGCACGGACAACGCGCGGCTTGAGCTTTCGACCGCATCGGCGAGCATGACGATTCCGTTCTCGCGGGTCTGCGGTTTGGGACCGGGATAACGAAAAGTTGGTTCCAGCGGATGGGGTTGGCCGTCCGGCCGCGCCGAGGCATTGCCCTGGCTTTCGTGCAGTCGCAGAGCTTCGCGATAAAAATATTCGACCAAAGTGGTACCGTGGTGCTGCTGAATGAATTCGATGATCGGCCGCGGCAGACGATACTGCTCCGCCAAGGCGACGCCGTCCTTGACATGACCAATGATTATGAGCGTGCTCAACGCCGGCTCCAGCGAATCGTGCCGGTTCTCGCCGGATTGATTTTCGATGAAATAGGGAGGCTTCAGCATCTTGCCGATGTCGTGGAAATAGCTACCGACGCGGACCAAGAGCGGATTGGCGCCGATGGCCTCGGCGCACGGCTCGGCCAACGTCGCCACCGTCATGCTGTGTGTATAAGTACCCGGAGCGCGGCGCACTAGTTCTTGCAACAAGGGATGCGAGCCATCGCCCAACTCAAGCAAGCTCACATCGGTAACAATGGCGAAGGTGCGTTCGACTAATGGCAACAAGCCGCTGACGATGAAGCCAGCCAGGGCACCCCACACAAGCGCCCAGCCGGAATCGCTGACAATCAGCTCCCAAGTCTGACCGGTGTAAAGTTCCGTGGCCACGGTCATCGCCAAATAAGCCACGCCCGCGCCGATGCCTACTTTGACCAGCCGCGTGCGTGTGCGGACGCTCCGCAGAGTGAGAATAGCTGTCGCTTGCCCACCCATCGCCACAAGCAAATCGTTCAGCGAGCCATCCAGCATGACGATCATCGCCAACGACAAGCTCAGCGACATCAGCAAGGCAAACGGCGGATTATAAGCGACGGTCAAAATCAGAGCCGTCACCGTCAAGGGGATAAGGACCACGTGCCAACATACCTCGTGGCACAAAAACAAGCCTATCACAAGCGTGAGCAGTACGATGGCGCAAACACCGACTACCTTGTGCAAACTGGCCGCCAATCCTTGCTGAAAGCGAATGACATAGAGGACCACCAACAATGCCAGCAAGGTAAAGACGAGAAAGACAGCGACGGTGCGGCTAGTGCGGTAGGCGCGGCTTTGGCTTTGCAAGAAGGCGCGAGACTCCTTTTGAAGCAGCTCATATTGGCTATCCGTTATAGGGAAATTCCGCTCGACCAACAACTCGCCGGGAGCGTAGGTCTTGACCACGAGCGGAACGCTCGATCGTGCATCCTCGATTTCCTGTTGCTGTAATTGAGGCGGCTTCTTGATCCACTCAGGATCCGTGGTCAGTCTCTGCACCACCTCGTCGCGTTGGCGGCAGGTTTCCTCCTCATTTTCGGATTGAAAATAGACCCGTGCTCGCAAGTCGAAGGGCCGGATTTCACCGACCCGATACGACATCAAACCACCCCAGTCGTGCGCAAGATAAGTAGCGCCGAGAACCGTCGCCAGTACCGCGACCATGCGCAGCATTGTGGCCCGGCAGAATAGGTGCGGCAATGCCGGATCATCGCTGCGCGAGGACCGCCGCCGGCCATTCCATTGGCTTAACCGCGAAGGTTTCTTGAAGGGACCAAACATATTTGTAGATGATAGTTGGCAGTTGGTAGTTGATAACGAAGACAGAGCATGGATCTTCGCTATCAACTACCAACTGCCAACTATCAACTCTCCTTCTTTTTGCGGGGCCGTTCTTCCTCGTAGGCCCGCAGGATTTGCTGAACTAACGGGTTGCGAACAATATCGTGTTCGTCGAGGTAGATGATGGCGATGCGCTCCAGGTCGCGCAAGCGGTGAACGGCGTCGGTCAAGCCGCTGCGAGTTTGCTTGGGCAGATCCACCTGAGTGACATCCCCGGTGACAATGATTTTCGAGCCGCTGCCCATGCGCGTCAGAAACATTTTCATCTGTGGAATGGTCGTGTTTTGCCCCTCATCGAGAATAATGACAGCCTGGTTCAGGGTTCGGCCGCGCATAAATGCGAGTGGGACGATCTCGATAATGTCATTTTCCATGTAGCGCTTGACCTGCTCCGGCTCCATCATGTCGTTGAGAGCGTCGAAGAGCGGCCGCAGATACGGATTAACCTTGGCGGCGATGTCGCCGGGTAAAAAGCCGAGCCGCTCGCCCGCCTCGACCGCCGGTCGCACAAGAACAATTTTCTTGACGTTCCCCTGTCGCAACAAGCTAACGGCCATGCCGACGGCCAACCAAGTTTTTCCCGTGCCCGCCGGACCAACGCAAATGGTCAGATCGTTGTCGCGCATGGCGCGGACATAACGGGCCTGGCCGTCGGTGCGCGGTCGGACGAATCGACCTGCCGTATCGGCCGGCTTCTCGGTCTTTTCGGGCGCTAAACCGATGCGTTCGCCGCCCTGCGTCACGACCTCCAACACAGTCTTAACGTCTTCGCTCGATAGTCGGCCTTGCTGGCGCAATAAGCCGCGCAGCTGCTCGAAGACGCGCGTGGCCAAGGCCAACTGGTCTTCGCTGCCCTTGAGCAAGATCTGATCGCCGCGGCCGACCAATTGCTGCATGCCCAATTGCGTCCGAATTTCGCGTAGATATTGATCGCGGCTGCCGAAGAGCAGCATGGCTTCATCGCGGCTATCGAGTGTAATGGTTGCTTCGCTCATCTCCATGTCCGGGGGTACCACCAGGGGACGCATATCCAAACGACACCAGCCGTGCAAGACGGGTTCATTTAGCATAGCAGCCAGCAATAGGCGACGGGTGCGGCGAAGAGGATGGAATCGATCACGTCGAGCACCCCGCCGAAGCCGGGCATCATCTGCGAGGCATCCTTGCGACGGCAATCGCGCTTGATCATCGATTCGGCCAAATCTCCCAAGGCGCCAGCACCTCCGACAATAACGCCGAAAGCGGCAGCTGCTGGATCGCCGCCGTGTACCACGGACAGGGGGCGGTTGATAGCGACCGCCGCCGTCGCTGACAAGATCAGTCCGCCGATCAGCCCTTCCCAGGTCTTTTTGGGGCTGAGTACCGGCGACATGGGATGCCGGCCCAGAAACCGGCCGGTAAAGTAGGCTCCAATATCGCAACATTTCGGAATGAAAATGGCCAGAGCCAGCGCTCCCCGAGGGTCGCGCGGCGAGGACGCCCCTGCATCAAGCCAGCGAAGTTGCATGAGGAAACTAGGCAACACTCCAAGATACGCTGTCATCCAGACCAGCAAGGATAGGCGAATCACCACGCCGCCGCTGTCGGCCGAAGGGGTCTCGGCAATCTGGGTCATGGGGCGAAAAGCAGCCATCTCCAAAAGAAACCCAAATAACACTACCCCTGAGAATACGGCGAGGATGAGTCGCCAGGGATCGCTGCCGAACCGATCCGCCCATAGGTGCGCCGGCCAATTCGCCAGCAACACGATCAGCACCGAACCGCCACACAACCAGAGCGATACGCCGTGAGCCACACCGATAAGCTGATACAGTTCCACGCTGCCAGCCGTGGCCAGCAAGATCGCGAGCAGGAGAAGAAATGGGTAGTACGGTGCCGGGTCGAAGAGGAGAACGCAGATCACCAGCAAGATCAGGAGCGACCCCATCCACAGCCGGGTCTTCAGCATAAGAACAGTCCCAGCTAGTCGTCTGTGACGATGCCGCCGAAGCGGCGTTCGCGGCCGGCATAGTCATGCAGCGCTTGATGCAATGTCCGGCGATCGAAATCCGGCCAACATAGGTCCGTAACCCATAATTCGGCGTAGGAGATTTGCCAGAGGAGGAAATTGCTGACCCGCATCTCGCCGGCCGTGCGGATGAGTAGATCCGGATCTGGCATTCCAGCGGTGTAAAGAGAATTGCTAATAACCGCCTCATCGATGGCATCGGGTTCCAGTTTGCCCTCGCGCACTTGCCGGGAGATGTCGCGGACGGCATCGATTAGTTCCGTGCGAGCGCCGTAGTTGATGGCGAGGCACAGGCACATGCCGGAGTTATCCTGGCTGAGGCGGATGTTTTCATCGATCTCACGCAGCACGTTATCGGGCAGATCGCTGCGGCGGCCAATAGTGGCGAAGCGGATGTTTTGATCGAGAATCTCTCGGCGTTCCTCGATGAGATACTGTTCCAACAGCGTCATGAGGAAATCGAGTTCGGTTCGCGGCCGTTTCCAATTCTCGCTGCTGAGACAGTAAAGTGTCAGTTGTCCGATGCCGAGCCGGCAGCATTCCTCAACGGTGGCGCGAACGCTCTGAGCGCCGCGAGCATGACCCTCGATGCGCGGCAAACCACGTTGTCTTGCCCAGCGACCGTTGCCGTCCATGATGATAGCGATGTGATCGGGCAAGCTCTCCGGCTTCAGGCCGGCCTCGCCCAAACGTTGCAGTTCCTCCGGCGATTTCGATTTTGTTCTCATAGCATCTCGTCCAAGCCGCGCACGCAGCGTAGCGGAGGTAGCGGCGGCCGCTTCCTCCGCTACGCTGCGTGCGCGGCTCGGATTACTGTGTGAAGATCGTCTGCTCCCGATCCGGTCCTACAGAGATGATAGTCACGGGCAGCTTCAGAAGCTCGCCGAGACGCTCGACATAACGCCGCGCCGCGGCCGGCAAATCGGTGAGGCGGCGAGCGCCACGGATATCCTGGCGCCAACCTGGCAAGGTTTCATAGACCGGCTGGCAACGTTCCAGTTGGAACGCATCCGTGGGGAAATGATCGAGACGCTCGCCGTCCAATTCATAGGAAACAGCGATGCGGACCTCGGGCAGATCGCTCAGCACATCCAGGAGCATTACGGCCAATTCATCAGCATCATTGAGGGCAGCAGTGTATCGGGTCGCCACCGCGTCGAACCAACCGCATCGCCGTGGCCGGCCGGTGACGGTGCCGTACTCTCGACCCGTTCGCCGGATGCGTTCGCCAATCCCGTCCGGGCCGTCATCCAGCTCGGTTGGGAAGGGACCACGGCCGACGCGCGTCGAATACGCCTTGATGACGCCGACGACGCGATCGAGCTTACGCGCCGGCACTCCCGAACCACTCCAGACGCCGGCCGTCGAACTGTTGGAACTGGTCACGTAGGGATACGTGCCATGATCCACATCAAGCAGCGTGCCCTGGGCTGCCTCGAACAGAATGCCCTGGCCTTTTCGCATCGCCGCGTGCAAGAGGCGCGACGTGTCGGCGATATGAGGGCGGACTTGTTCCATGCACGCCTGATAGTCCCGCCAAATCATGTCGGCGTCGAATACACGCGCTTCCGGAGAGAGAGCGCGCAAAAGGCGATTTTTTCTCTCCACAATATGAGAGAGGCGTTCGCGGAAATGATCGGGATGGAGCATTTCGCCGAGACGGATCGCGAATTGCCGGCCGACCTTGTCCTGGTAACAGGGTCCGATGCCGCGGCCCGTCGTGCCGATCGCCTTGCACCCACCACCCTCGTTAAGGCGCTCCTCTTCCAGGTGATAGGGAAAAATCACATGAGCATGATCGCTGACGATGAGATTCTCGCCGATGACGATGCCCGCTTGACGGAGGTTGGCTACTTCTTCGAGGAAACGAGGTGGATAGACAACAACCCCGTTGCCAATCACTGCCCGCACATTGGGACGCAGCACCCCTGTGGGTAGGAGCGATAATTTGAACGTCTGTCCGTTGCTGACGACGGTATGACCGGCGTTAGCGCCGCCGTTGTAGCGAACCACGAAGGCATGGTCGTCGGTCAGCAGATCGACTATCTTCCCTTTGGCCTCGTCGCCCCATTGAAGACCGACGACACAGGTGCAGGCCATGATATTATACCTTGCCCAACTATAATTTCGGTTAGTGACGTTTCCGCGAAACGTCACTAAGGGCGAACATAAAAAATGCCTGGGGTCAGTTGACCACAGGCTGTCACGCGAGATTTCGGTGTGCAGGACCGTTTGTCTTTCATAGCGGCCCGCTCCCCAGCCGTCAAGAGTTTCGCATTTAATTTCGGCTTTCGATGCGGGGGAGCGCGAATCGGTATAGACTGAACGCGGACAACCGAAATGCGATGGGGAGGGATTCGTCATGATTTCAATTCGTTCCCGTATTATGGCGCTGGCATTCGCGCTGCTCTTGTGCGCGGTGTCAATACGTGCCGAAGAGGACGAGCCGCAATTTCGGGGCAAGAAGTTGTCCGAATGGATCGAACAGCTGCAAAACGGCAAAACGCTGCGCGATCGCAAGGCGGGTTTGTTGGCGCTCCAACTGATCGGCCCGCGCAAGAGCCGCAAAGTGACGCAGGCGTTGATCGCTGCCGTGCGCGAGAACACCGAGGATACAATCCGCATCGGCGCCGCTCATGCACTCGGAGAGATCGCCGCCAAGGCCCGTGACGAGGATGACATCCCCATCGAGAAAATCCGCGATGCTCTCGCGGCGTCGTTGCGTACCGATAAGAAACCAAACGTGCGCCGCGCCTGCGCCAAAGCGCTTGGCGAGATGAAAGGACGAGCCACCTTGGCTGTCGATGTTCTGGCGATCGCATTAAAGGATGCCGATGCCGGCACACGAACCGAGGCCGCTGGGGCGCTGCGACAACTCGGCCGAAACGCTTACGACGCACTTGCCGAGTTGCAAACCGCTCTCAGGAACGCCAAACTGGAACGGCTGACGCGCCTTCACTGCGCGGATGCTCTGGGGCAAATCGGTTCGGATGAGGCGGTGCCCAGCTTGAAGGAGGTCCTCGCGGACAACAAGAGCGATATGGAGCTGCGCCGCGCTTGCGCACATGCTCTAGGAGAGTTGGGACAAAAAGCCGCCAACGCGGTTCCGGCGCTGGCCTCCGCTCTTACGGCCAAGGAGTCGAACGTGGAGTTGCGCCGCGCTTGCGCTGAGGCGCTGGACGGCATTGGTTCCGAAGCACGGCCCGCGTTGACAGCCTTGCGCACAGCCCTCAAGGATGAAGATCAGTTCGTCCGCTCACTGTCGTTGCACGCCATCAGCCAAATGGGTCAAGAACTCGGCGACGAACGCAAACTCGCCATCGACGGCATCCTCACGGTCATGGACGACAACGTTCTCGAAGTGCGGATCGCGGCGATTCAGGCATTAGGCAATCTCGGTGCGGAAGGCCTGGGTGATCAGAACAAGGCGGTAGTCGCTCGTCTCACTGCGGCGACGCGCGATCCGCAAAAAGCCGTCAGCGAAGCCGCTAAAGTTGCCTTAAAAAAACTGCAAAGCATGCCGTAGGTCAGGCTTTCCAGCCTGACGGACCAATCTGCCGGAGAGGAGCCTCATGAGCGAGAACCTGACCCGACGAACGTTCTTGACAGCAACGACGGGAGGCGGATTGACGCTGCCCTTCGTCGTAGCCAAAGCGGAGGAGAGGAAAGACAACAAATCCGCCGATCCGTTCCGCTACGGCCTGAACACGGCGACCCTCATGGGGCAGAAGTTATCCATCGTCGAGGAAATCGAAATCGCCGGACGTGCTGGGTATCAGGCCATCGAGCCGTGGGTGCGTGAACTCGATCAGTACGTCAAGAGCGGCGGCAATTTGAAGGATTTGGGAAAGCGTATCGCCGATCGTGGCCTGGTGGTCGAAAGCGCCATCGATTTCTTCGATTGGATCGTCGATGACGACACCAAGCGTAAGAAAGGGCTGGAAAACGCGCGGCGCGGCATGGATATGGTGAAACAAATCGGCGGCAAGCGCATCGCGGCGCCGCCCGCCGGCGCCACCGACCGTGCCGACATTCCGCTTTTGACCGCGGCCCAAAGGTATCAAGCGCTTCTGGATCTTGGCGACCAAATCGGCGTGGTTCCTCAGGTCGAAGTCTGGGGCTTCTCAAAGACGCTTAGTCGTCTGGGCGAAGCCGCCCTTGTCTCGATCGAAAGCGGCCACAAGGATGCGTGCATCCTGGCCGATGTGTACCATCTTTACAAGGGCGGCTCCGGATTCACGGGGATCAAGTTGCTCAATGGCTCGGCCCTCCACGTTCTGCACATGAACGACTATCCCTCCGATCCGCCGCGCGCCGCAATCTCTGACAAACATCGCGTCTATCCCGGAGAGGGCGTCGCGCCGCTCAAGTCGTTCCTGCGCGATCTGCGAGGCATCGGCTTCCACGGCGTCTTATCGCTGGAACTTTTCAACCCCGAATATTGGCAACGCGACGCCCTCGCCGTGGCCCGCACCGGCCTGGAAAAAATGAAGGCTGTCGTGGCAAGCAGTCTCGAATAGCTTGCTGATGAGGTGAAGTCATCTCTTCATCCTTACGGCCATAGGAAACGAGCTATGATCCGTGTCCGGGCGATGACTGCTGCCGATTTGCCGTTCGGCCTTCATCTAAGTGAGTCGGCCGGCTGGAACCAGACTGAGGGCGATTGGCAGCGTTTCCTTGATCTCCAACCGGACGGATGCTTCGTCGCCGAATGCGACGGCATGGCAGTAGGCACGACTACGACGTGCATCTTCGGCTCGGTGGCGTGGGTCGCCATGGTCCTCGTCGAAGAGTCGGCGCGTGGCCGCGGCGTCGGCACGGCGTTGATGCGCCACGCCCTTGAATTCCTTGATGGGCGCGGCATCGCGACGGTGCGGCTGGATGCCCGGCCAATGGCCCAATCCATCTACGAACGCCTCGGATTCGTGGAACAGTATCGCATTGCCCACTACGAAGGAACGATTCCGCATACTCCCGAAGTCGCCGGGGGCGAGTCTGCCCCCGTCGAATGGTGGGAGTCGTTGATGGCCTTGGATGAGCAGTTCACGCACACGGATCGCCGTCGTTTACTCTGGCGTTTGTTCTCGGAGTGTCCGCAAGATGTGCATTTCATTCACTTGGGGCCGCATGACGGCGGCTATTTGACCTCCCGGCCGGGGAAAAAGACGTTTCGGCTTGGCCCGTGTATCGCCGCAGCGAGCGCAGGGCCATCGCTGCTGGCGGATGCCTGGCATCGTTACTCTGGACAACTTATATCCCTGGATGTCCCGCTCGCTAACGTAGCGGCCAAACAATGGGTTGAGTCCCACGGTTTGACCGTGCAGCACACCCTGACGCGCATGTGCCGGGGAGTGCAAGTTTGTGAGCAGGTCGAATCGTTGTGGCTCAGCTCTGGGCCGGAGAAAGGATGACGTGTGGATCGCATCGAAAATGTCGAACAACTGGAAGACCTGCTGAGTGAGCCGACGGACGCTGCGGTCATGGCGCTAGCCGGTGTCGATGGCGACCTGGTTATCCTGGGCGTGGCTGGAAAGATGGGGCCGACGCTTGCTCGGATGGCCGTGCGCGCTTTCGAGCGGGCCGGAGTGCGGCGGCGGGTAATCGGCGTGGCTCGCTTTTCCGAAGCGGGAGTCGAAGAACGGCTGCGTGCTTGTTCCGTCGAGACGATCCGTTGTGATCTGCTCGATTCATCGCAGATCGACGCTCTGCCTGATGCGCCGAACGTGGTCTTCATGACCGGGATGAAATTCGGCGCCACAGGACAGGAAGGGCGCACCTGGGCCATGAATTGCTGGCTGCCTGGCCTGGTCTGCCGAAAGTATCGTCGTTCACGCATCGTGGTGTTCTCGACCGGCAACGTCTACGGCCTGACGCCGGTGTCGCTGGGCGGTTCGGTCGAAAGCGATGCCCTTCACCCCGTCGGCGAATATGCACAAAGCTGCCTGGGTCGAGAGCGGATATTCGAACACTTTAGCCGAACGAATGACATCTCGATGTCACTGCTTCGTTTGAACTACGCCACCGAGATGCGCTATGGAGTGCTGGTTGATCTGGCGCAGCGTGTGCTTCAAGGGCATGCTGTGGACGTGACGATGGGCCATGTCAATGCCCTGTGGCAGGCAGATGCCAACGCGATGGCCCTGGCGTCATTTGCCCATGTCTCCACTCCGCCGTTGATCCTCAACCTTGCTGGGCCGGAGTTGTTGAGCGTCCGCCGCATCGCCGAGGAGTTCGCACGCCGCTTTCGGCGCTCGCTCGTGCTGGAGGGCATCGAGAGTAGCGATGCCCTGCTCAGCAATGCCCAACGAGCGCTTCACTTGTTCGGTTATCCGCGCGTCAGTGCCGGTCAGATGATCGCCTGGATCGCCGATTGGCTGGAGCGCGGCGGGGACACGTTTGGCAAGCCGACCCATTTCGAGGTGCGTCATGGCCAATTCTGATCCGCTGCCGCCGCCGATCGCCGAGGCACTCCGTCGCGGTCTGGTCCTTCCGGCCCTGCCTCTGGCGCTGACAGCGGAGAGGCGGTTGGACGAGCGGCGGCAGCATGCCCTCTGTCGCTACTACCTCGCCGCCGGCGCGGGCGGTCTTGCTGCCGGCGTCCACACCACGCAGTTTGCAATCCGCGAGCCGCGCTACGGTCTTTTTCGCCCGCTTCTCGCGCTGGCCGTCGAGGAGATGGCGCGTCATGACGCGTCCAGTGGCGCTACCTCGGTTCGGATCGCCGGTGTCTGCGGCAAAACGGTGCAGGCTATCGCCGAGGCCGAGTTGGCTCGCTCTCTGGGTTATCACGCCGGTTTGCTCAGCCTCGCTGCGCTGCGCGACGCTGAGGATAAGGCCCGTCTCGAACACTGCCGTGCCGTCGCCGACGTGCTTCCCCTTATCGGTTTCTATCTCCAGCCGGCGGTCGGCGGCTGCCCGCTGTCGTATCGCTTCTGGCGGGAGTTTCTCGAAATCGAGCGGGTCGTGGCCATAAAGATCGCGCCATTCAATCGCTACCAGACGATCGACGTCGTTCGCGCCGTCGCCGAGTCCGGCCGAGAGGACGTTGCCCTCTACACCGGCAACGACGACCATATCATCCTCGATCTCCTAACGCCCTATCGATTCAACGTCGAGGGCCGGATCGTCGAGCGCCGCATCGTCGGCGGGTTGCTTGGCCAATGGGCGGTGGGGACGCGGAAAGCCGTCGAGCTGCTGGATGAGTGTCATGCCGTTGTCAGTGGAGGCGGAGCGGTCCCCGCCGAGCTGCTTCGCCGGGCGGTCGAACTGACCGATGCCAACGCCGCGGTGTTCGACGCCGCCAATGGATTCGGAGGGTGCATCGCCGGCATCCACGAAGTGCTACGAAGGCAGGGATTGTTGCAAGGCATCTGGTGTCTTGATCCACACGAGACGCTCGGCCCCGGACAGATGGCGGAGATCGATCGCGTCTGTAAGGCCTACCCGGACCTAACGGACGATGCCTTCGTCGCCGAGCATCACGAGGACTGGTTGGAAGGGAAATGATTGCATATAGAATTTACATATAAAAATATGAATTTTTTATGTCATTCTTGTCCCTTTTGTCTCCATATTCCGTCGTCGAATTCTTCTGCCCAAGTGAATCGCGGTGGCATTTCTGTCTTGTTTTCGCGCAGCAAAACGAACAAACACGCTGTCAGCAAATCCGCTGTGGCGCCCGGATTACGGGCATGGCCTTCCGCACGTAACCAAGCGTCGAACTGATTCAACTCTGCCCACCCTGTCTCAAGTACGGACTTGGCCCGACGAGCAGCTTCCTGAGTCTCGGCCGGTCCGCGTTTGCGCGCGATGAGGGTGTCGGGATGATGGGCCATTAGTTGCAAATGGGCGAAGATGACCGCTCCTTCGATTGAGCCGATGCGCTCTAATCCTGACAACAATGCCGGCACTCCGTCCTCGAACACATCAGCGAAACCGTTGGCGTATTGGCGCGCGACCAGATCGCGATGTGCAGCCAGTGCCATGACCTGCCGCAGCGTTTGCGTTGGCTGCTCGCGAACATCTTGCTCGGGCGCGCTCCCCAATCCGCCAGGCGCGGCTAAACGAATCGCTTCGTAAGCGAGCCGGGCATCTTCGACATCAAGTCCGGCGAGAACGCGCTCAACGCCGCCGCGCAATTCTTCCTCCGGCGGTACCGCCGCCAACGGCGACAGAAGCAGCACGATGCCGAGGTTTGTATTCGTACCGGTGACGCATTGGGTGGCACGGACAGCATCAAGGATCGTCGCGCCGACACGCCGCTGACAAGCTGATGTCATCACCGGCGCGATGGCGGCGGCGCTGAGCAAGAAATCGGTGTAGGAACTGTCGGCGAAGTCGCGGTAGCGATGAACGTTGCCCGGCTTGCGGGCCGTCGCCTCCCAGATGCAAGCAATTTGTGCGCACAGGCCGACATCGAGCATGGGATTCACCTTGCGCGATCAGGATGGACCAGGAACTCGATAATGGCATCGGCCACGTCAACTCCCGTCACGGGAGCGAGGGCGCGCCAGCCGGGCACGGCGTTCACTTCAAGGACGTACCACTCGCCGTCCGGTCCCGGTAGCAGATCGACGCCGGCCATCGCCGCTCCCAACACATCGGCAGCGCGAAGGGCGAGGCGTTCCTCGTCCGTGTTCAGCTTCACGATTTCGCCGCGGCCGCCCTGAGCGACGTTCGTTCGCCAATCGCCGTTGCTGTAACGCCGCATCGATGCCAACACCCGGCCGCCCAGCACGAACACGCGCAAGTCCCAGCCGGGATGACGGATGAATTGTTGCAGGTACAGTACACTTTGGGTGCGCTCCAGAGTGCGGAACACTCGCCAGGCCATCTCCGGATCGGAAACCCGAACCATGCCCCGACCTTCGGAGCCGAACAGTGGCTTGACGACGACATCGCCGCCGAGCATCTCGAACGCTTCCAGGGCCGCATCGGCGTGCTGGCATACGACCGTCGGCGGCACGCGCAACCCAGCCGCTTCGAGATTCGTGGTGGCCAGGTATTTATCGACACAGGTTTCCACCGCTCGCGGCGGATTCAGTACGAGAACTCCGCGCGCCTGCGTTCGATGCAGCAGATCCATGCGGAAAACAACTTGTTCCAGCGAACCGGGCGGCATGGTGCGGACAAGAACGGCATCGAAACCGGCGAGCGCGTCCGGCTCATGAGCCACCGTGGCGGACAAGCGGCGAAAATCGATGGCCGTCGCTCGATGGCCATGTCGCTCCGCGGCACGTTGCAAATCGCGGACGTGCCAACCACCACCGGCCGAAAGAATAGCTATGCGCATGCCAGGTCAAAGTACGCTGATGTGGACAGAGCGGCAAGCGCCGGATTCTGTAGTCAGGGACCGCGAAGTCGGCTCGTTGTAAAGCGCGCTTGGAAGGATACAATAACTGCCAGGTGCTACGACCGCGTTTTCTACACTTCCAACGTGGGAAGTCTCCTCACTACCACCGCCAGCTGCACCGTTGCGACGGATTCGCGGAGGGCTTGACCATGTGTCTCGGCATTCCCGGCAAAGTGCTCGAAGTCTATCGAGAAAATGACGTGCTCATGGGCAAGGTCGATTTCAGCGGTATCCGCAAGTGTGTCTGCCTCGAACATGTGCCGGAAGCGCGGCCGGGCGATTACGTTCTCGTTCACGTCGGCTTCGCCCTATCGGTCCTCGACGAGGAGGAAGCGGGCCGGGTGTTCGCGTTTTTGAAAGAGATGAACCAACTGGAAGAACTGAAGGTACAGCCGCCATGAAGTACGTCGATGAATATCGCGACGGCGAAGCGGCGGGGAAACTGGCCGCCGCCATCGCTCGCAGCGTGACGCGGCCGTGGACCATCATGGAAGTGTGCGGCGGACAGACGCACACGATTGTTAAGTACGGCATTGATCGCGTGTTGCCTTCCCAGGTCGAGTTGGTTCACGGTCCTGGCTGTCCGGTGTGCGTCACGTCGTTGGAGATGATCGATCGCGCACATGCCATTGCTTCGCGCTCAGACGTGATCTTCTGTTCGTTCGGCGACATGTTGCGCGTGCCCGGCTCGCGCGGCGACCTGCTGCAAGTTAAATCGCAAGGCGGCGATGTGCGCGTCGTCTACTCACCACTGGATGCCGTGAATCTGGCGGCGACGCATCCGAACCGCAAGGTCGTGTTTTTCGCCATCGGTTTCGAGACAACCGCCCCGCCCAACGCCATGGCCGTATGGATGGCTCGCAAGCGGCGGCTGACGAATTTTAGCGTGCTCGTCTCGCACGTCCTGGTGCCACCGATGATTACTGCCATCCTGCAAGCACCCGGCAACCGCGTGCAAGCTTTTCTCGGGCCGGGACACGTCTGCACCGTCATGGGCTGCGGCGAATATGAGCCGATCTCCCGACGTTACCGCGTGCCGATCATCATCACCGGCTTCGAGCCGCTCGATCTGCTCGAAGGCGTGTTACGAACGGTTCGGCAGCTCGAAGCCGGCCGGGCGGAGGTGGAAAATCAGTACGCCCGCGCCGTGCGGCAAGAGGGCAACCCGGCATCGCAGCAGCTAATCGAGGATGTTTTCGAAGTATGCGATCGCAAATGGCGGGGCGTGGGCCTGATTCCCAAGAGCGGTTTCAAGCTGCGTTACGAATATCGCGATCATGATGCCGAACGGCTATTCGAGGTAGACGACATCGAGACGCAAGAATCGCCTTTGTGCATTAGCGGTCAGGTGCTCAAGGGGCTGAAGAAACCGCACGATTGCCCTGCCTTCGGCAAGCAATGCACGCCACAAACGCCGCTTGGCGCGACAATGGTATCCGCCGAAGGAGCCTGCGCCGCGTACTTCGCTTATGGGAGACACCTGGAAATGGCGAGCGGGGGCGTGACTGCCCCCGTTCGCCATTGATATTGGAGATCAATCATGACTACGCCCGCCGATCTTCGAAATGCGATCTTGCGGAAGTGCCATGAAAGCGTGGCCACGAAGGAGAAATTCTTTGCGGATAATGCGGACCGCATTATTGATTGTTGCACCGCGATGGCCAAGTGCTTCGATGCCGGAGGGCGGCTATTCGTCATGGGCAATGGCGGCTCGTCCTGCGATGCAGCGCATGTTTCCGTCGAGTTCATGCACCCGATCATCGAGAAACGACCGGCTCTCCCGGCTCTGGCGCTGACCACGGACACGGCCATCCTTACTGCCGTCGGTAACGATCAGGATTTCGCCCTGGCGTTCATTCAGCAATTGCGGATGCTGGGCAAAACCGGCGACATGGCGCTGGGCATCTCTACCAGCGGCAAGTCCGCGAACATCAATCGCGCCTTGCTGGCGGCGCGCGAGATGGGGCTCGTGACCGTTGGTTTCTCCGGCCGCGATGGCGGCCGCATGCCGGAATACTGCGATTATTGCTTTACCGTCCCCAGCTTCAGCATTCATCGGATCCAGGAGACGCATGAGACGCTGCTTCATGTGCTCTGGGATCTCATCCACGTGATCCGCGGCGAGGAAGACGTCATTTAATCGGCCAGGGCGTCCGTTTTTGGCAAGTCAAGCACTTCGCGGACTTTCTGAGAAAAGGCTGCGGGAGTGAACGGCTTTTGCAGAAAATGGACCTGATCGCGCAAAACGCCGTTGCGGACCACGGCATCATCGGTATAACCGCTCAGGTAGAGGATTCGCAAGTCGGGTTCGCCGGCAAGGAGGCGCTCGGCTAGTTCGCGTCCTCCCAGTCCCGGCATCACCACGTCCGTGACCAGAAGATCGATTGGTGCAGCATATTCCGCAAGGACATCGAGAGCTTCCTCGCCGTTGCTCGCCTCCAATACGCGGTAGCCTCCTTGCTGAAGGATCAATCGCGTCAACGAGCGCACTGCTTCCTCGTCTTCGACTAGAAGTACGGTTTCGGAGCCGCCTACCATCGTCGTGATGCCCGGATTCGATTTACCGCTCGGCGAGGAAACTTTCACGCGCGGCAGATAAATCCGGAACGTCGTACCGGCGCCTGGTTTGCTCTCTACCTCAATATGTCCCTCGCTCTGTTGCACAATGCCGTGAACCACTGCCAGGCCAAGGCCCGTACCGACACCTACTCCTTTGGTGGTGAAAAACGGCTCGAAAATGCGGGAGAGAACTTCCTCGCTCATCCCGCAGCCCGAATCCGTCACGCTCAGCATCACGTAGTCGCCGGGCTTCATGCTTTTCACCGCTCGGCAGCGCTCCTCTCGCACAACGACGCGGCGGGTTTCCAGAACTAACATACCGCCCCGGGGCATCGCGTCGCGCGCGTTGACGGACAGGTTGACGATCATCTGCTCCAACTGTCCGCGATCGGCGAATACATGACACGGCTCCCGCTCCAGGCGCGTCAATAACTCGATGTCCTCGCCAATCAAACGATAAAGGAGTTTTTCAAGTTCGGAGATCACCGTGTTGAGATCGAGGTTACGAGGCGCCAAGACTTGCTTGCGGCTAAACATTAGCAGCTGTCGAGTCAATCCGGCGGCCCGCTCGCCGGCCTTGCGTATCTCGCTGATCAGGTCGCGTACTGAATTGTCCACCTGCAGCTCCCTCACGGCCATGTCGGCGCAGCCGTTGATCACAGTGAGCAGATTGTTGAAGTCGTGGGCCACTCCTCCCGCCAACCGGCCAATGCCTTCCATCTTCTGAGACTGTCGCAGTTGTTCCTCCAAGCGCTTCCGTTCGGTGACATCCACCGCCAAGCCGATACACGCGGGCCGGTCTCCAAAACGGATCTGATGGGTGCTAATTTCCACTTCGATGAGCGTACCGTCTTTCTTGCGGTGTCGCCAAACGCCCTGCCGCTCGAACGCCGGTTGCATCCGCGATAATCGCGCTTTTACGGCGGGGACATCCTCGGGTGGTCGGATGTCGTTCAGGGTCATTCGCAGAAACTCTTCCCGCGAGTAGCCATATTGCTCGACGGCGGCATCGTTGACCGCGAGGTACGCGAGTGTTTGCGGGTCATAGACAAACAACGGATGTGGATTACGCTCGAAAAGCAGACGGTAGCGTTCCTCGTTCTGGCGGACTTCTTCCTCGATCCGCTTTCGCTCGCGGACTTCCGCTTGCAACACTTCGTTGGCTTGCGCCAGCTCGGCCGTCCGCTCACGGACCTGCTTTTCCAGATCGTCCCGCAAACCCCGCAAGACTTCCTCGGCACCCTTGCGCTCGGTGATGTCGTAGACGATGCCCTGGATGAAAATCGGCATGCCATCCGCATCGCGCACCACCTGCGCCTCGCCGCGGACCCAGATCATGCGGCCATCGCGCCGGTAGAGGCGATATTCGGCGCCAAAGCGCATGCCGAATAAACAAAGCTGGCTGAAGTCCTCTTGCCAACGTTTACGATCATCGGGATGAAGCCGCCCAAACCACAAGGTGGGCGTCTCCAACCATTCTTCCGCCGTCCAACCAAGCAAGGCTTCGATCTGAGGGCTGACGTACAATTCCTCGTTCGAGCCATCCAGGGATGCGATGAAGGTTATGGCAGGGATTTGCTCAACGAGCGTGCGATAGCGGGCTTCGGCCTTGAAAAGTCGAGCATCCGGCTGGTCGTTCGGGGAATGGCTACCCGACACTCCTTCCCCGGGCCGTGCCGTCTTGGAATGGAGCCGCGCGGACATCGCCATCAGTTCGAGAGTTGTCCTGATCTTCATGCCGTTGGCGCTCTTTCCAGGGGATTCTTCGGAAGGCAGCGCCTTGGAACCAGCTTCAGCGGAGGAGGCTCGCCAATCATTGA